>JBEBTI010000015.1:0-28331 GCA_040393845.1 Nocardioides daejeonensis | reverse complement strand
CGCCGACCTTGTCGGTCCGCTCGACCACGACGGTGGAGAGGCCGTGCTTGGCAGCGAGGTGGGCCGCCGTCATCGCGCCCCCTCCGGATCCGACCACCACGACGTCGTACACCTGCGCGTTGTTCATCTGGAGCCTTTCGGGAGAGCCGCGTGAGATGTCAGTGACTGTATTTGCGATCGCTGGCCCGCGCCTGCTCGGTCCCACTCAGGGAGCGGATGGTCGAGGCGGTTGCGACACCACCCGGAGGTTGAGCGCCGAGTGACAAGTGGCGTCACGTCTGGTGGTGGAGCGTCCGAGGGGCGCGGCCGATCAAGACCAGCTGCTCAGCCAGCGTCGGTGCGCAGCGCGGGCATCACGACCTCGCTGAGCAGCCGGAGGCTGGCCCAGGAGGGTTCGGCGGGCAGGCCGCCACAGGCGGGGTGGCTGGTGACGACTCGGATCTCCTGGTTGCGCAGGCGGGCAACGAGATCGTCGGGGTGCAGGACGACGTACCGTCCGGCTGCTCGCATCTCCTCGACGGTGGTCGACGCGTCGGCGACATGGGTGGCGGTGGCCGGGTCGCGACCGGCTTCGTCGCGCCATGCCTGGTAGGCGGTCGCGTCGGCGAGCAGGTGGTGGCCGTGCTGGTCCCAGAAGGTGGCCGGGGCTTCGGAGACGAAGACGGCTGCGGGCCCGCTCGACGGCGGCGCGAGCACGACGCCGGGTTCCCGGCCTTCGGCGCGGCAGGCTTCGGCGTAGGTCTCGCGCAGTTCGGGCGAGGCGATCTGGGGTGCGAAGCCCAGACCGAGGCGGGCGGCGCGCCGCGCGGCAGCGGCGGTGCCGCCGCCGAGCATGAAGAGCGGGTGGGGCTGGCTGTACGGCGCGGGGGTCACGCGGGTACGACGGCCGCCGCGGGCGATCTCCTCGCCGCGGAGGGCCGCCAGCAGGGTGCGCAGGTTGGCCTCGAGATCAGCGCCGCGGGTGCGCCACTCGCGTTCGAAGAGGGCGTACTCGACCTCGCGGTAGCCCAGCCCGAACGTGTAGCCCACCCGCCCGCCGCTGAGGTGGTCGAGCACGGCGACGTCCTCGGCCAGACGCACCGGGTCGTGCAGGTTGGCCAGCAGCGCCGCGATCGAGATCGGGATCTTCGTGGTCGCGGCCGCGAAGGCGCCGGCCATCACCAAGGGGCTGGGCAGGTAGCCGTCCTCGGAGGCGTGGTGCTCCGACAGGAGCAGCGCGTGGTGCCCGTGCTCGTCGACATAGCGGGCCTGCTCGACGGCCCGGGTGAACAGTTCGTGGCGCTGTTCCGGGGTGGCGCCTGGTGCGCGGAAGTCATAGCGGGTGACGAAGAAGGCCATGCGCGACAGCCAACCATGACCGCGCAAATGTCATCGAACCGTCGATGAAATTCACCGGACCCCTTGCGGATGTGACGCCGAGCACGCATGCTGGACATGTGTCCAGTCAGGTGTCCAGTGAACCGCGCCACGGGTTGAACCGGCGTCAGTCCGAGACCTACCTGCGTCTGCTCCTCGCCGGTGAGGAGGAGTTGCGGGCGGTCGGCCGCGATGCTCTGACCGTCCGCAGCGTCGCCCAGCGCGCGGGCGTCTCGCCGGCCACCGCCTACACCTATCTCGCGTCCCGCAACCACCTCTTTGCCGAACTCTTCTCACGCCTGCTGGTCGGCAATCCCGCTCCCGAACCGAGTGCCGAGACGGCGTACGAACGGGTGCGCGCGTTGGTGCACCACTTCGCCGGCTTCCTCCACGACGCCCCGGAACTCACCGCGGCAGTCACCCCGGCGCTGCTCGGCGACGACCCGGAGGTGGACCGGCTGCGGCTGCGCATCGGCGCAGAGTTCGCCCGTCGGTTCGAGACTGCCCTCGGCACCGACAGCCGTCCCGAGTTGCTCGATGCGTTGCTGCTCAGCTTTTCCGGCGCGTTGCTGCAGGTTGGCATGGGCCTCACCACCTACCCCGAGTTCCGCGACCGGCTCGACTCGGTCACGGCGGTGATCCTGAAGGGAAACACATGAGTACGGCGACCCCCGAGTTGGTCTTCGACCCCTACGACTACGGGTTCCAGAGCGACCCCTATCCCGTCTATGCGCACCTGCGTGAGAACTCGCCCCTGCACCACAACCCGGCGTACGACGTGTGGGCGGTGACCAGGCACGCCGACGTGACCCGTGCGCTGCGTGACGACACACGCTTCTCCAACGCAATGGGCGTGTCGCTCGACGCCAGCGCTTGGCGGCCCGACGCGCACAAGGTGATGTCGTTCCTGGCCATGGATGCACCGCGACAGACCCGCCTGCGCAAGTTGGTCTCGCGCGGATTCACGCCGCGTCGCGTGCAGGAGCTGGCCCCGCGGATCCAGGAGCTCACCGACCACTACCTCGACCAGTGCCTGGCCGACGACGAGTTCGACTGGATCACCGACTTCGCCGGGCGCCTGCCGATGGACGTCATCTCCGAGATGATGGGTGTGCCGCCCGAGGACCGTGACGAGATCAGGCGTCTCGCCGATCTGGTCGTGCACCGCGAGGAGGGGGTGCGCGACGTTCCGGTGGCCGGCATGGAGGCGTCGCTGCACCTGGTTGCCTACTACGCAGACATGGTCACCGCCCGTCGGTCCCGGCCGACCGAAGACCTCACCTCTGCGTTGTGCCAGGCCGAGATCGACGGTGACCGCCTCGAGGACGAGGAGATCATCGCCTTCCTCTTCCTGATGGTGGTGGCGGGCAATGAGACGACGACCAAGCTGCTCGGCAACGCGCTGTTCCACCTGACCCGCCACCCGGAGCAGTTGACCGAGGTCTTCGCGCCGGGAGCCGAGCTGACATCTCCGTGGATCGAGGAGACGCTGCGTTTCGACACCTCGAGCCAGATGATCGCTCGGCACCTGCTCTCCGACTTCGAGCTCGAAGGAACGGTCGCGCCCGCCGGTGCCAAGGTGATGCTGGTGCTGGGGTCGGCCAACCGTGACGAGCGGGTCTTCTCCGAGCCCGATCGCTACCACCTCCACCGCAGCAAGGACGAGCTCGCCCAGTCGGCCAGCTTCGGCGGCGGGCGGCACTTCTGCCTGGGTGCCAACCTTGCTCGCCTCGAGGCCGTGATCGCGCTCGACGAGCTGGTACGACGGGTGCGCACCGTCGCGGTCGACCACGACCGGTGTGTGCGGGTGCACTCGACCAACGTGCGTGGTTTCTCCTCCGTGCCTGTCCGGATCGAGGTCCGATGAGCTTCCCGGCCCATCCCGAACGACGCCCGGTCGTCGTCGCTGGCGCGTCCTCCGGAATCGGCGCGGCGACGGCCGATGCCCTTGCTGCACTGGGCCATCCGGTCGCTCTGGGTGCTCGACGCGTCGAGACCTGCGCCGCGTTGGCGGCAAAGATCAATGCCGGCGGCGGAACCGCAGTGGCGCACGCACTCGACACTGCGTCGGACGACTCGGTCGCCGAGTTCGTGGCTGCGGTCGAGCAGGACCTGGGCGAGGTGGAGGCGCTGGTCTGCAGCGCCGCCGTACTCCGCCCCGGCCGGATCATCGAGACGGCCCCGGCCGACTTCGCCCGCGAGGTCGACATCAACGTGCTCGGCGTCCACCGCCTGGTGCGGGCGCTGGTGCCGGGGATGGTGGCGCGTCGGCGGGGGGACGTCGTACTCGTCTCGTCCGACTGTGCTGACCAGGTGCGGCCGTTCATGTCGTCCTACGCCACCACCAAATGGGGAATCGAAGGTTTCGCGCGGTCCCTGCGCCTCGAGACCGAGGGCAGTGGAGTGCGGGTCGGTGTGGTGCGACCCGGGCCGACCATGACCGGGATGGGCATGGACTGGGACGCCGACAACACCACGATGGTCCTGGAGGGGTGGAGCAGACTCGGTTTCACCCGCAGCGGCCACTTCATGACCCCCGACGTCGTCGCCGACGTCATCGCCACGATGGTGCGGATGCCGCGTGGCTCGATGCTGCCCCTGGTCGAGGTGCAGCCCGAGATTGCCCTGGAGGCACTGCCATGACCGCGACCAGTGACCGGCTCGTCGACATCCCGGAGGTCTCCAGCGAGTTCCCGGGCCATGAGCACGGGCATCTCGAGGACCTCCGACACGACCCGATCGCCCTGCTGCACAGGGTTCGTGACGAGTGCGGTGACGTCGGCCGGTTCCGACTCGCCGACCGTGACGTCGTGCTGGTCAGCGGTGCGGAGGCCAACGAGGCGTTCTTCCGCGCCCCCGACTCGATCCTCGACCAGGGCGAGGCATATCCGTTCATGACGCCGATCTTCGGCAAGGGTGTCGTCTTCGACGCCACCCCGGAACAGCGGCAGGAGATGCTCAAGAACCAAGCCCTGCGCGGCGACATGATGCGGGGTCACGCTGCCACCATCGAGAACGAGATCAACCGGATGGTCTCCGAGTGGGGCGACGAGGGTGAGATCGACCTGCTCGACTTCTTTGCCGAGCTGACGATCTACACCACCTCGTCCTGCCTGATCGGCAAGCCGTTCCGCGAGGAGCTCGATGCGTCGTTCGCCGAGCACTACCACGACCTCGAGCGGGGCACGGATGCCTTGGCGTACGTCGATCCCTACGCCGACATCGAGTCCTTCCGGATCAGGGACGCAGCCCGGCTCAAGCTGGTGGCGCTCGTCCAGGCGATCATCGACAAGCGGCTCGCGCGTGGCAAGGTGGCGCGCGAGGACCGCGACCTGCTCGACGTCCTCATCTCGCTGAAGAATCCCGACGGCTCCGACTACTACTCGGCCGATGTGATCACCGGCATCTTCATCTCGATGATGTTCGCCGGCCACCACACATCGTCCGGCACCGCGGCCTGGACGCTGATCGAGCTGCTCCGCAACCCTGGGGCGATGGCGTCGGTCGTCGCCGAACTCGACGAGTTGTACGCCGATGGATCCGATGTCTCGTTCCAGGCATTGCGCTCGATCCCGCAGCTCGAGGCAGCGCTCAAGGAGACCCTGCGTCTGCACCCGCCACTGGTGCTGCTGCTCCGGGTCGCGAAGGAGGAGATCAGCCTTGGTGGACACGTGATTCCGGTCGGCACCATGGTCGGCGCGACGCCGCGGGTGTCCAACCGGATCGCGGAGGACTTCCCGGAGCCGGACACTTTCAACCCGGACCGCTACATCGACCCCCACCAGGAAGATCTGCAGAACCGCTGGACCTGGATCCCCTTCGGTGCCGGCAAGCACCGGTGCGTGGGCAATGCGTTCGCGATGATGCAGCTCAAGGCGATCTTCTCGGTGATGCTGCGTGACTACACGTTCGAGATGACGCAGCCGCCGGAGACCTACCACGACGACACCTCCAAGATGGTGATCCAACTGGCCAAGCCCTGCCGGGTGCGTTACCGCCGGCGCGAGGCATCGGGATCTGGTGGTGCGCCTCCGGAATCGGGTGTCGAGACCGAGGACGCGCGATGAAGGTCGAAGCCGACGTCGACCTGTGCCAGGGCCACCAGATGTGTCAGGCCGAAGCCCCGACGGTCTTCGGGTTCGACACGGACGCAGATGTCGTCGTACTCCTCGACCCCATGCCGGACGAGTCGTTGCGGTCTGCGGTCGCCACCGCGGTCAAGTACTGCCCGGCGATGGCACTCACGTTGAGCGACTGAGCGGTACGCCGCGCAAGAAGTGCGTTCTCGGCGCACCAGAAGTGACTTTTCGTCCGACCAAAACTGGCATTTCGACACACGAAGGAACTGAAGCGATGAGCAACCTGACCCGCGCCGAGATCGAAGAGTTCTGGGAGTCCTGGCTGGAGATCAACCGGGAGGCCGAACGGGTCGGCGACTGGAAGATCATGGCCGACCACTACGCCTCCGACGCCACCTACGGCTGGATGTACACCCCGGACGAGCACTTCATGGCGATCGGGCGTGAACAGATCCGTGAGCTCGCGATCGGCCAGGAGATGGCCGGGCTCGAGGGGTGGCACTACGACTACCAGGCCACCATGATCGACGAGAAGAACGCGATGGTGGCCGGTTTCTGGAAACAGCGGTCGGGGATCACCGACGACGCCACCGGCAAGGAGTTCGAGATCCTCGGGATCGGCGGCAGCTGGTTCGGTGTCGGTCGCGTCGAGGGCGGGCCGGACGACGGCCAGGTGAAGTTCACGTGGCAGCGCGACTGGTTCGATCTCGGGTCGACCGCGCACACGTTCCTCAGCCTCGCCAGCTCCGGCAAGGCGCCGCAGGGTCTGCTCGACCGGATGTCGGTGCACGGCCCGTCGCAGCCCGGCCACTACAAGTACGACGAGTTGCCGGCTCCGGTCTGGCCCGAGCCGGTCGAGCGCGGTGACTTCATCACCCAGACGGCCGCTGCGGTCTCTGCGGGCGAGGGTTCCTGATGGCCGATCTGGCCGTTCCGACGGCCCAGCTGCTCGTCAACGGCAAGCTCACCGGGGCCGGTGACGGGACGTCGTACGACATCGTCAACCCGGCCACCGGTGACGTGATCGGAAGGGCTCCCGACGCCACCGCCGCCGACGTCGAGGCGGCCATCGCGGCTGCGCGACAGGCGTTCGACGAGAGCGACTGGTCGACCGACAGGGACCTGCGGGTGCGCTGCCTTCGCCAACTGCACCAGGCCCTGATGGACAACGCCGAGGCGTTCACCGCGCTGACCACGGCCGAGGTCGGGATGCCGGCGTTCATGATGACTGCGGCCGGCTTCGACGTGCCGGTCGAAGGTCTCAAGTGGGTCACCGACCTGCTCGAGTCCTATGAGTTCACGACTGATCTCGGCGTCGCCTCACCGATGGGCATCCCGAGCCGGCGCACGTTGCACCGCGAGCCCGTCGGCGTGGTCGCCGCGATCACGCCGTGGAACGTGCCGACCCAGATCAACCTGGCCAAGATCGGCCCGGCGCTCGCGGCCGGTTGCACGGTGGTGCTCAAGCCGGCCCCGGACACTCCTTGGTTGGCGGCCGAGCTCGGCCGCCTGGTCGCCGAGCACACCGACATGCCTGCCGGCGTGTTCAACGTGGTCACCCCCCGCTCCAACCAGGTCGCCGCGCAGCTCACCACCGATCCGCGGGTCGACATGGTCTCCTTCACCGGCTCCACCGCGACCGGCAAGGCGATCATGGCGGCCGCGGCGCCGACGCTGAAGAAGGTCTTCCTCGAGCTCGGGGGCAAGTCGGCGGCGATCGTCCTGGACGACGCCGACGTGGCTGCGGCGGCCGGTGCGACCGCGTTCGCGGCCTGCATCCACGCGGGCCAGGGGTGCGCGCTCACCACCCGTCTCGTCGTCCCCCGCGAGAAGTACGACGAAGCCGTCGCCTCGGCTGCAGCAGTGATGGAGTCGATCGGAGCCAAGGATCCGGCCGACCCCGGGGCGATCTGTGGCCCGGTGATCTCCGCGGTCCAGCGCGACCGGGTGGCGGAGTACCTCGAGTTGGCGGTGCAGGAGGGCGGCACGATCGCCACCGGCGGATCGGTGATCGACCAACCCGGCTTCTGGGTGCAGCCGACCGTGGTCGCCGGACTCGACAACTCGTCGCGGCTCGCGCAGGAGGAGATCTTCGGGCCGGTGCTCGTGGTGATCCCGCACGACGGCGACGACGACGCGGTGCGGATCGCCAACGACTCGGCGTACGGGCTCTCCGGCTCGGTCGACTCGGGTTCGCTCGAGCGGGCGAAGGCGGTGGCCGCCCGGATCCGCACCGGCACGATGGCCGTCAACGGCGGCGTCTGGTTCAGTCCGGACGCTCCGTTCGGTGGCTACAAGCACTCCGGCATCGGCCGCGAGATGGGGGTGGCCGGTTTCGAGGAGTACCTCGAGACCAAGACGGTCGCCGAGCCGGCCTGACCGGTGATCGCGACGGACCACGCAGCAGAACAACTCGCGGGTGGTCTGACGCGGTGGCGCTGGGACGGTGCGCCGGACCCGAGTGCAGGTTCGCGCCGAGTTTGTGAGGGTTCGCGTGAACTATTTGAAGGTTCGCGGAGAAGAGAGAGAAGCAGCAGATGAGATTCGACAACAGGACCGCGATCGTCACCGGCGCTGCCCAGGGCATCGGTGAGGCCTACGCCAGGGCGTTGGCTGCGGAGGGGGCGGCCGTGGTGGTTGCCGACCTCAACCAGGAGTCCGGTGAGCGGGTCGCCAAGGAGATCGAGGCGGCAGGAGGACGCGCGATCTTCGTGCGCACCGACGTGTCCGACGCCGCTTCGGCGACCGCCGTGGCCGACGCCGCCGTCGAGGCGTTCGGTGGCCTCGACCTGCTGGTCAACAATGCGGCGATCTACGGCGACATGCAGTTCGACCTGCTGATCACCGTCGACTGGGACTACTACCGCAAGTTCATGAGCGTGAACATGGACGGCGCACTGGTGATGACCCGCGCGTGCTACCCCCACATGCAGGAGCGCGGCGGTGGGTCGATCGTCAACCAGTCCAGCACCGCGGCGTACCTCTACTCCGGCTTCTACGGCTTGGCCAAGACCGGGATCAACGGCCTCACCCAGCAGTTGGCCCACGAGCTCGGCGGCATGAAGATCCGGGTCAACGCGATCGCGCCCGGTCCGACCGACACTGCCGCCACTCGCACGCAGGCCGGCGACGCCGCCAAGGAACTGGTCAAGGGCCTCGCGCTCAAGCGGATGGGCCAGCCCGACGACATGGTCGGAGCCTGCCTGTTCCTGCTCTCCGACGACGCGGCCTGGGTGACCGGCCAGATCTTGGCGGTCGACGGCGGCCAGACCTTCCGCCCATGACCGCGAACGAGCAGGCCCAGCCCGTCGAGACGCCAGTTCCGGTGCGCCGAGACGACAGTTCCAGTGACGGTACTGCGCTGCGTGTCGGATTCGTCGGCCTGGGCAACATCGGCAAGCCGATGGCGCTGCGCCTCGCCGACCACGCCGGCATCGAGCTAGCAGTCTTCGACATCGCCGCTGCGCCGGTGGCTGAGGTGGTTGCCATCGGGGCGCGCGCGGCGAGTTCGGTGGCCGAGCTCGCCGCCACCGTCGACGTGCTCTCGGTGATGGTGCGGGACGACGACCAGGTGCGCTCCGTGCTCGACGAGGTGCTCGCCACCGACGGCGCCGTGCAGGTCGTGGTCGTGCACTCCACGGTCGCACCGAGCACGCCTGCCGAACTGGCCGCGACTGCGGCAACGCGGGGGGTCGCGGTGCTCGACGCCCCGGTCTCCGGTGGCGCGATGGGTGCTGCGGAGGGCACGCTCGCGATCATGGTCGGCGGCGACGCGGAGGCCTTCGAGGTCGCGCGTCCGGCTCTCGCCGCGATGGGCGCCAAACTCGTGCACGCCGGTGGCATCGGTGCCGGAACCGCGTTCAAGCTCTGCCGCAACATGATGCATTTCGCTGCCTTCACCGCTGCCACCGAGGCGCAACGCCTGGCCGAGGCAGCCGGTCTCGACCTGGTCGCACTCGGCGACGTGGTGCGGCACACCGACGCGATCACTGGCGGGCCCGGCGCGATCATGCACCGCAACACCGCCGCCCGGATCCCCGAGGGTGACTTCTGGATGGGGGTCTTCGAACACGTCCGTGACCTGGGCTTGAAGGATCTCGGCTTTGCCCTCGACCTGGCCGGCGAACTCGGTGTCGAGACGCCGTTGGCCCGGATCGCCCGCGAGCGGCTGGGCTCCGGGCTCGGGCTGCCGGATTGAGGGGATTCGACACGCTCGCTTCGCTGCCTGCTCAACCACCATCGGGAACGCCGGCTCAGCCGACGACCGCCACCGCACCACCCGCCGTACGAGAAGAGGACCTGATGAGTGACGACCGTTTCGCCGATCTGCCCGAGACGCGCCGGCGCGGCCTGGAGAAGATGGAGGAGGTCTACGGCTTCACCATGTCGGACGGCGAGGGCGACTTCTTCCGCTACACCGCCGACCACCTCTTTGCCGACATCTGGAACCGGCCCGGACTCAGCGACCGCGACCGGCGGCTGCTCCTGATCGGGCTGCTGGCGGGGCAGGGCGCCCAGGACGTGCTGACGATCCAGATCCCGGCTGCGTACGCCGCGGGGGAGCTCGACGCGGACGCGCTGCGGGAGATCGTGGTCTTCCTGTGCCACTACGCCGGCTGGCCGGTCGGAGCGAGGCTCAACTCACTGGTCGAGGAGACCGTCAACAAGCCTCGGTGACCCGTGGCAGGTGGGCGCGACGCCAAGCGTGATCCAGATCATATTTCGGGGATAACTTCCCCTTCAGTGACTCGTTAGAACGTGTTACAACTCGACCTGTGTGAGGGACCGCTTGATGACGACCACCCGAGGACTCCATGGCCGCCGCGCGCGCGCCGGAACTGCCCTGCTCGCCGCAGTCCTGGCCGTGTCCTTGGCGGCCTGTGGCTCGCAGCTCGACCCGGACACCGTGGCCAAGGCCAGCGGCTCCGACGTCTCCAACACCGGCAACTCGACCGGAACGGGCACCACCACCGATCCCGGCACCTCGACCGGTGACCCGGGCAGCGACGTCGGCACTGTGGACGACGGTGCTACGTCTGCCGACAACTCCGGCGACCCGGGCACCACCGACCCGGGAAGCAACTCCGACACCGGAAGCAACACCGACACCGGCAACTCGCCGCAGAAGGGCGAGAACTCGTCGACCGGTGACGGTCCGCAGGCCAGCTGCAACGGCTTCAAGAACCAGACCGGCGTCACCGACGACAAGATCGTGTTGGCCAACGCGGCCGACCTCTCCGGCCCGGTGCCCGGAATCTTCGAGTCAGCGCAGATGGCGACCCGCGCCTACGTGTCCTACTTCAACTCGCAGTCCGACATCTGCGGGCGCAAGCTCGAGGTGCTCGCGATGGACTCGCGCGCCGATGCGGGCGCCGACCAGCAGGCCTACCTCAAGGCCTGCGACCAGGCATTCGCCGCGGTCGGCTCGATGTCGGCCTTCGACTCCGGCGGTGCGGCCACGGCTCAGAACTGCGGCCTGCCCGACATCCGGTCCACCATCGTCAACCCGGAGCGTCAGAAGTGCACGACGTGCTTCTCCGCCCAGGTGGTCGACACCTCCAAGATCGCGGTCTCGTACGCCGAGTGGTTGCGTTCGAAATACAAGGACGCCACCGACCACGCGGCGGTGCTCTACATCGACGCCGGTGCCGCACCGCCGAACGCCCAGTCGCTGGCGGCGGCCTGGAAGAAGATCGGCTACGGCGTCGACTACGTGCAGGGCATCGGCGTGGCCGAGTTCAACTTCGCGCCCTACGTGCAGCAGATGAAGAACAAGGGCATCAAGTTCGTCTACTACCAGGGCCCTTACCAGAACGTGGTCAAGCTCCAGCAGGCGATGAAGCAGCAGAACTACAAGCCCGACGTCTATCTCGGCGACGGCACCATCTATGACAAGCGGTACGTCGAGCAGGCGGGCGACGCGGCCGAGAACGTGTTCGTCTACCTCACCAACGACATGTTCGAGAACAAGGGCAACAAGGAGATGCAGCTCTATCTCTCGTGGCTGCAGCAGGTGAAGCCGGGCGCCGTGCCGAACATGTACGGCCTCTATGCCTGGTCCGCGACCCGGATGTTCGTCGAGCAGGCGCTCGCACTGGGCGGCAAGCTCGACCGCAAGACGCTGATCTCCTCCCTGCAGAAGCTGGACAACTGGACCGGCAACGGCCTGCACGCCAAGCAGCACGTGGGCCGCGGCACCGGAGCCGAGTGCACCAAGGTGATCCAGTACAAGGGCGGCAGTTGGCGCCAGGTCAGCCCCGGCAGCTACCTGTGCAGCCAGATGGTCGCCACCGGCATCGGGGGCTGACATGTCCGGCTTCCTCGCGTTCGTCATCCTCGGTGTCTTCACCGGGGCGGCGTACGCCATCGCGGCGAGCGGCCTGGTGCTCACCTATGCCACCACCCGGGTCTTCAACATCGCCCACGGCGCCTTCGGCATGGTGCTCGCCTTCACCTTCTGGGACTTCTCGGTGCGGCAAGGGCTCCCGGTCTGGCTCTCGCTGGTGCTGGTGCTGGGCGTCGTCGCACCCGGCACCGGGTGGTTCATCCAGCGATTCGTGACCCGCAATCTCGGATCCGCCCCGGTCAGTGTGTCGTTGGTGGTCACGGTCGGTCTGCTGGTCGGTCTGATCGGACTGGCGCAATACATCTGGCCCCCGGAGACCCGGGTGCTGTTGCCGTTCCGCGCCGAGAGCGGCTTCCAGGTCGGTGACACCTATGTCACCGCGCACCAGTTGATCACGATCATCTGCTCGCTCCTGGTTGCGGTCGGCCTCTATCTGCTGCTCAACCGCACTCGGGTCGGCACCGCGATGCGGGCAGCGGTCGACAACCCCGAACTGCTGCAGCTGTTCGGCGGACGTCCCGACCGGGTCGCGCAGCTGGCCTGGATGATCGGCATGTCGTTGGCGGCACTCGGCGGCATCCTGCTGGCGCCGATCGTGGGGCTCGACTACTTCGCACTCACCCTGCTGGTGATCAACGCGTACGCCGCAGCCATGCTCGGCAAGCTGAAGAGCCTCCCGCTGACCTTCGCGGGCGCGATGGCCCTCGGCATCCTCGAGAGCCTCGCCGTCGGCTACCTGCCGACCGAAGGGTTCATCGCCGGCATCCGGCCGGTGATCCCGGCACTGTTCCTCTTCGTGCTGCTGGTCGCGCTGCCGCAGACGCAACTGCGCATCGGACAGGTCAAGGGCATCGTCTCCGCGCCGGTGCCGAACCTGCGCCGCTCCGCCGTGTGGGGCGCCGTCCTGATCCTGTTCGTCATCCTCTTCACCACCGGGATGTCGGAGGCCAACCTGTTGCTGGTCGGCACCGCAGCCACCTTCGCAATGGTGATGCTGTCCTTGGTGCTGCTCACCGGATACGGCGGCCACGTGTCCCTGGCCCAGCTGACCTTCGCCGGCGTCGGCGCACTGACCTACTCCAAACTCGACGAGCCCAACCTCTACGGTCTGCTGCTGACCACGTTGATCGCAGCCGGTGTCGGCGCTCTGGTGGCGTTGCCGGTGCTGCGTCTCACTGGGCTCTACCTGGCGCTCGCGACGCTCGCGTTCGGCGTACTCATGGACAAGATGATCTTCCAGGAGGACTGGGCGTTCGGGTTCAACGGCACCCTGTCGGCCCAGCGGCTCTCGGTGCTCGGGCTCAAGATCGAGTCCAGCAGCGGCTATGTCCTGGTGATGGTGATCTTCCTCGTCCTGATGGCGATGGGCGTGCTCGCGCTGCGTCGCGGCGTCCTCGGCCGGGTCCTCGTCGCGTTGCGTGACAGCCCGTCGGCGTGCGGCACCCTCGGCCTGGACCAGCGGTGGTTCCGGGTCGGACTGTTCGGCCTCTCGGCAGGTCTGGCCGGTCTGGCAGGCGCGCTCTTCGCGGGTCTGCGCGGCACCATCGGTGCGGCCGACTTCCAGTTCTTCAACAGCCTTCCCCTGCTGCTGCTCGCGGTGGTGTTCGGCATCACGTCGGTCACGGGCGCCTGTTTGGGCGGCATCGGCCTGATGCTGCTGCCCGAGTTGCAGGCCAACAACCCCGAGTTGGCCGGTCTGTTCTTCGTGGTCCTCGGATTCGGTGCAGTGGCCCTGGGGCGCGACCCCAACGGTCTGGCCAATCTGCTGTTCAAGCTGGGACGGATGATCCGGGGGTACGCCGACCCGTGGGTGCGTTCCCGCATCCCGGTCTGGGCACCGCGTCTCGACCAGGACGAGACCGACGAGCAGGTCGACACCCGCCTGTCGTTCCTGGACGACGACCCGGACAACCAGCAGTTCGAGGACACCTCGACCCGTGTCGAGGACCAACGTGAGGAGAGCACCCGTGTCACTCCTTGAGGTCAAGGACGTCGTGGTTCGCTTCGGCGGCGTCACGGCAGTCAACGAAGCCAACTTCGTCGCAGAGGAGCGCCGCATCACCGGGCTGATCGGGCCCAACGGTGCGGGCAAGACGACGTGCTTCAACGTGATCAGTGGGCTGCAGCGCCCGACGCGTGGCACGGTGCACTTCGCCGGTCGCAACGTCACCCGCACCCCGGTGCACCGTCGCTCCCAGCGCGGGATGGCGCGCACCTTCCAGCGCCTCGAAGCGTTTGGCTCCCTGACCGTGCGTGACAACGTGCGGGTCGCCCACGACATCGCCGGTGGGATCACCGGTGTGTTCCGCAGCGCGGCCGCACAGATCGACCACCTGCTGGAGCGGGTGGGCGTCGCCGAGTACGCCGACGAGCGGGCCGACTCGATCCCGACCGGGGCTGCGCGCCTGCTGGAGCTGGCCCGGTGCCTGGCAGGCGATCCGAAGCTGTTGTTGCTCGACGAGCCGTCGTCAGGTCTCGACGAGAGCGAGACCGACGCCTTCGGTGAGCTGTTGATCGCCCTTGCCGCCGAGGGCCGCGCGATCCTGATGGTCGAACACGACATGGACCTGGTGATGACCGTCTGTGACGACATTCACGTGCTCGACTTCGGCGAGATCATCTGCTCCGGCACGCCTGCCGACGTACGAGCAGACGAGCGGGTGCAGAGGGCCTACCTCGGTCAGTCCGACGACGACCACACCCGTGACGACCTGGTCGCCTTCGATGCCACGACGGTGATCCCTGCGGTGCGGGAGGCGCTGTCGTGAGCATTCCGATGTTGGAGATCATCGACCTGCATGCGGCTTATGGGCGCATCGAGGTGCTGCGTGGCGTCAACCTGACCGTGCCCAAGGGAGCAGTGATGGCGCTGCTCGGACCGAACGGTGGCGGCAAGTCGACCCTGGTCAAGGTGATCAGCGGTCAGAAGGAGGCCACGTCGGGCGACCTCCACCTGGCCGGCGTCCACGTCAAGAACGCCCGGGCCGACGGACTGGCGCGGGTCGGCCTGTGCACGGTTCCCGAGGGCCGCTCGGTCTTCCCGAACCTCACGGTCGAGGAGAACCTGCTGTTGATGTCGTACGCCGGGGTGCCCGCCGACGCGGTCAAGGACACGGCGTACTCCTACTTTCCGCGGCTGCACGAACGCCGTTTCCAACTGGCCGGCACGATGTCGGGCGGTGAGCAGCAGATGCTCGCGATGTCACGGGCGTTGGCCTCGGACCCCGCGTTGCTGCTGCTCGACGAGCTGTCGATGGGCCTCGCGCCGCTGATCGTCGACGAGCTCTATGACACGGTGCGCCAGATCGCCGAATCCGGTGTCACGATCTTGTGCATCGAACAGTTTGCACGCACGGCACTGCGGGTCTCCGACTATGCCGCAGTGATGACGGGCGGTCGCGTCGTCGCGACCGGGGAGCCGGGAGAAATCATGGACACGATGGCCGATGTGATTCTGGGCGGTGCGGCATGAACCGCACTGAGGGCCGGGGGACACGGCGCCGGATCGGAAGCATCGCTGCGGCCGGGTTGGTCGGCGTACTCCTGCCGTGGGGTGTGGGAGGTCCGGCCGAGGCGGAGGTTGAGCCGGCACCGGTCACGCTCAACTTCGGCTACTCGTCGACGGCCTGGGCGACGCCGGTGCATGTGGAGGTCTTCGAACCGTCCTTGCCGATCCCGTCGTCACCGCAGCTCGAGTTCCTGATGGCCTACAGCAAGGCGAAGGCCGACTCGGGCAGCAGCTCGGGTCGGGCCAGCTGGTTCTGGCCCGGAGACCCGATCGGCGAGGGCCTGAAGACGTTCGGTGAGCAGCTGGGCCTTCCACCGCAGCTGTTTGCCGGCGGATATCCGGTGCAGGTCAACGCGGTCTATCCGTCCGACATGCAGAGCCAGAAGGACGAGCCGTTCCCGGGCATGGTGATGCGCGCCAGCGCAGACGAGACGTTGGCCCGGGGCACCACCGGGTTCACCCCTGACGGCGACGTCGAGGAGCCAGAAGCGAGCGGCGGGATGCTGACCGGACTGCTCGCCCCGCTGGGACTCGAGCAGCTGCTCGGCGGCGGCAAGAAGGAGAACGCGGAGGTCGGCGTACCGGCGATGCCGCCGGGTCTCTCGACCCTGATCGACTTCAACGGCTATGTCTCGACGTCCACCTCCGAGGTCGTCGACGGCGAGGTGCGGGTGACGTCGAAGTCGCGCCTCGGCGACGTGAGCCTGCTGGGCGGCCTGGTCAAGCTGGCCGGAGTGAACACGGTGGCGAAGGCCTCGTCCGCGGGGGAGAAGGGGACCGCCACCGGCAAGGCGCACTACGGGTCGATGTCGATCCTCGGCCAGGAGTTCGCGATCGGTCCCGAGGGGATCGAGGCGGTCGGCCAGAAGCAGGGGATCCCGGGTCTGTCGGCCAACCCTGCCAAGGCATTGGAGTCGTTGGGCATCACGATCACCGTGCCGGAGCAGGAACGCACCACCGAAGAGAGCAAGACCGTTTCGGTGAGCCGTGGACTGGTGGTCGAGATCAAGACCGACCTGCTCTCCCCGGTGCTCTCTGCCCTCCCGCTGGGACAGTTGACGTCGCAGCTGCCCGACCAGCTCGGCCCGCTCAAGAGCGTCCTCGGCGGCCTCGGTGGCCTCGCGCCCCGGATCGTGCTCACTCTCGGTGAGGCGCGTGCTTCGCTCGAGACGGTGCCGCCGGTCGACTTCCCGCCGACCGACGAGACCCCGCCCGGCGACGAGACCCCGCCTGCTGACACAGGCACCGACACGGGTGCACCGGTCGACACGTCTTCGCCGGACATCGCGGACGCCCCGAGTGACCCGGGTGCACCGAGCACCGAGACGCCGACCGAAACCGCCGGCGACCTGCCGCCCAGCCAGGCGGTCAGTGCTGGCCTGCCCAAGCTCTTCTCGATTCCCGGGGTGACGCTCTTCGGGGCGATTGCTCTGGCCGTCGCGGTCGGCACCTGGGTGCGCCGCGCCGGTCTTCTCGCCCTCGGCGCCGGTGGTGCGTGCATCCACGGTCTCGACAGCGGCATCCCCGACTTGCGAAAGGTCTGATCCAGATGACGAGTACCTCGCTTCCCAGGGCTGGTGCGCGCGAGCGCTCCGGCGTCGCCCCGTTGGTCAACAACCACTTCCAGTTGCTCCAGGTGGTGCTGTTCTGGGCCGGCGCGGTCCTGCTGCCCGTCGGCCTCGTGGTGATCGTGCTGGGCTGGTACGGCGCCGCGAACACGCCGTACGAATATGACCAGCTGTCCTACCTCGTCTCGGGCGGCCTGCTCGGGCTGGGCCTCACCTTCGTCGGTGGGTTCCTCTACTTCGGTGCGTGGTTGGCCCGGATCGCTGCCGACAACCGTGAGGCGTCGAAGCGACTGGCGGACACCCTGCTGGTGCTTGCCGACATCACCTCACGCGCTGCGGCCACCGCCGATCCGCACGGAGGCTCCGACATCGGCGCACTGCCGGTGACCGTCGGCGAAGGCACGACCATGCACCGGCGCGACTGCCAGTTGATTGCCGACCGTGACGACCTGGCCCCGGTCGGTGGTCGCTCTGACGCCCTCACCGCGTGCCGGGTCTGCCGTCCGGACTCGCGCCGCGCCTGACCTGTCGGACGGACATCCGTTCGCGCAGTGGGAGTTGCGCGTTGCTCGACGAGCGATGCGGTGTTCACTGGGCGCGTGGACGATCGGTCAGGAGACGACGTGAGGTCGGTCGGGCCCGCTCCGGCGTCGGCGCGGCGGGTGCTGCTCGAGAGCACCTGCAACACCCGCGACCTGGGCGGTCTGCCGACGGCGGACGGGCGGACCACGCGGTGGGGCGTGCTGATCCGCACCGACGCGGTGCTTGCACCCACCGAGTCCGACCTCGCCACGCTGGCTGGGTTCGGGCTGCGGCACGCGGTCGACTTCAGGGCGCCGGCCGAGATCGCGGCCGCCGGCCCCAACGTCTACCCGCCGGCGGTGACGCACCACGCCGTACCCCTGCTCGACGCCAGCACGGAGGCCCTGACCAAGGCGATCCAGACGGCGTTGCGGAGTGGGGATCCGGACGCTCTGCGGGACGCGCTCGGTGACGGACGGGCCGCAGAGATCGCGTCGTCCGGGCCCACGGCGCTGATCCGCACCGACGCCGCACGCCTCGGCTTCGCCCGAGTGTTGCGTCTGCTGGCCGCTGACGGTGGCACAGCCCTCGCGTTCAACTGCAGTGCCGGCAAGGACCGCACGGGGATGTTCGCCGCGATCGTCCAACGCCTGCTCGGCGTTGCCGAGGACGACGTGTTGGGCGAGTACGAGTTCTCCAACGCATGCCGCGCCGACGTCAATCGGGCGACGCTCGAGCGCCTGGCCGGTGCCGGCGTCGACATCGAGATGGTGCGACCGTTGATCGAGCAGGACGGCGCCAACCTGGCCGCGATGCTGCGAGCGGTCGACGTCGACTTCGGCAGTTTCGAGCGGTTCGTCGAGGTCGGGTTGGGCATCGACCAGGCGACGGTCGAAACCCTGCGGGAGACGTTGCTCGTCTGACGAGTGCGGCGCCTGTTCCGGCTCAGGAGAGGTAGGACGTCAACGCGGCAGCCAGTCCGCGCCGGGCCGCCGCCACGTCCGTGTAGCTGCTCAGATGCTGTTCGTTGTGCAGGCCGCGGATGGTGCCGGGCAGGAGATGGCGCACGTTCGTCAACCGCTCGCGGTCGAGTTCGAGGCCGGCGAATGCCTGCTCACACATCGCAGTCCACTCGGTGTCCCAACGGGCAATCGCCTTGGCAGTCTGGGGATATTGCGCTTCGAGATCTTCTCGCCTGCGGGGGAGCCCCAACCGGAGGTGGTAGAGCGCGAGCTGGCCGGGAAGTTCGAGCGAGTTCCACAACAGGTCGACCACGGCGTTGACCCGATCAGCGAGATCGGGTGCGTCCGGCAGCGTGGCGGCGACCCCGGCGCCGCGGTGTTCGACGACGTACTCCAGCACCGCCGCCCACAGCCCGTCGACGTCACCGAACTGGTGCTGCACCGTGCCCCACGTGACGCCGGCCTCCCGGGCGATCAGGTTGGCGCTGACGGTCTCCGGCTCGCCCGAGGCAAGACAGCGCAGCGCCACCTTGAGCAGGTGCTGTCGGGTCTCCAGCCCCCGTCGGTTCAGCCGGGTTCCCTTGGCGCTCAGAGTCACGCCCTGATCCTACGTCGCGCGAACCCGCGCTCGGACGGTGCGAACCTGCACCAAGGTGCGCTCGCTGCGGGTTCGAAGTGTCCTACTGCAGGTTCGTGCGTTCCAAGCGCAGGTTCGCAGGTCAGAGACCGAGCCGCTGGCCGAGGCGGCCGATGGCAACCTCGGTCTCGTCGGCAGACCTGTCGGGAAGGCCCCAGATCAGGTCGGTGACACCGGCGTCCGCCCACGCCGCGAGCTCGTCGGGGGTGACCTTCGAGACCACGAGCACGTGGATCTGTGGTGCACCGCTGCGGCCGGCGTCGGCCCACGCCTGGTGGAGGGCCGTGCAGCGCGTGACGATGTCGTTGTCGTTGGGCGTGCTCATCCAACCGTCGGCGTTGGCCGCGATCCACGCGAAGGTCTTCGGTCCGGCGCCGGCGCCGATCACGACGGGAAGGTGCTCCTGGACGGGCTTGGGCCAGGCCCATGACGCGCCGAACTTCACGAACTCCCCGTCGTACGACGCCTCGTCCTGCGTCCACAACGCCCGCATCGCGCCGAGGTATTCCTTGAGCACCGTGCGGCGTTTGTTGGCGGGCACGTGGTGGTCGGCGAGTTCATCGGTGTTCCAGCCGAAGCCGGCACCGATGGTGACCCGGCCACCGGAGAGGTGGTCGAGGGTCGCCACGGTCTTGGCCAGGGTGATCGGGTCGGACTCCACCGGCAACGACACGGCGGTGGAGAGCCGGATCCGCTCGGTCACCGAGGCGGCGGTGGCGAGTGAGACCCACGGGTCGAGCGTGCGCAGGTAGCGGTCGTCGGGCAGGCTCTCGTCGCCGGTGCCGGGGTGCGCCGCATCGCGCTTGACCGGGATGTGGGTGTGCTCGGGCACGTAGAACGTGTCGAACCCCGCTTCTTCGCCCGCCTTGGCCGCGCGTGCGGGAGTGATTCCTCGGTCGCTGGTGAAGAGCACGACGCCGTTGCGCATCAGGTTTGTCCGTTCCCGTTGTCTGCTTGAGTCCTGAGAACTATCATAGACAGCACTATGGGAACCGCGGAAGACTTCACCCCCAGTCGGTACGGCGATCTCTCGCGTGACGAGCTTGCGCGACTCGTGCCGGAGCTGTTGTTGGTCGGGCAGTTGATCGACCGGTCCGGGATGGCGTGGTGCATCGGCGCCTTCGGCCGCGACGGGATGGCGGAGGTCGCAATCGACGAATGGGCGGCGGCTTCGCCCGTCTACACGCGTCGGATGCAGAAGGCCCTCGGGTTCGAGGGCGACGACGTGCCGACGATCTTCAAGGGTCTGCAACTCGACATCGGTGCGCCGCCCCAGTTCATGGACTTCCGCTACACGCTGCATGATCGCTGGAACGGCGAGTTCCACCTTGACCACTGCGGTGCCCTGATGGACGTCGAACCGATGGGTCCCGAATACGTCCGCGTGATGTGTCACGACATCGAGGACCCCACCTTCGACGCCACTGCGGTGGCCACCAACGTGCATGCCCAGGTGCGTCCGATCCACCGGCCGCCGCGGCTGCCGGCCGACCGCAGTCCGCACTGTGCATGGACGGTGCGCATCGACCCGGCCCACCCGCCGGTGCGCGCCACTGCGGAGTGCGAGGCGAACGCGCTGACCCGCGCCGCGACCGTGCAGTTGGCGCCGATCGATCCGACCGGTCCGGGACGCTCTGACTATGCCGGGCCGGTGTTGAGCGACCTCGACTTCGCCGACTTCTCGCACTCGGCGCTGGTGCGGATCGCCGACGAGGTCTGTCTCCAGATGCACCTGCTGTCCAACGGCTTCCGGATGGCGGTCGCCAAGCGACTGCCCGATGCGCCGGCCGACGCGCACCGCCTTGCCCTGCGCACCCTGGTCGGCATCGCCGGGATCGCGTCGGAGCGGATCATGCGCGCCGTGGAGATCCCACGCGACTGCGCCGGCGCGGCGCGGCTGCTGGCGCTGCACCCGATCCTCAACCCCGCGGCGTACGTCGTGGCCTCGACTTCGGATGCGAGCATGACGGTCGGGCATTCGCCGGCGCACGAGGACGGCGCCTGGATCTCGCTGTGCGGCCCGGACGAGGTGACCCCGCTCCAAGCCGCAGTCCGGGCGCTCGACCCGCACCTCGACGTACGGGTCGACGGCAACGACGCCGGCTGGACCGCAACCGTCGTGCGTGGTGACGGTCCGGCGAAGGAGTTCGACGAGGTCGCGGTGACCCGGATCAGTTCCGGCGCCGGCTTCGACTTCGAGCCGCGCCGATCGCTGCCGATCTTTCCGGTCTGACCGACCAGATCTGCGGTCTCGACGGTCTACAACTGCGGTCTCGACGGTCTACAACTGCGGTCTCGACGGGGGACCGCACAGCGAGACCGGTGCGCCACGGGGGCGCGGGAGAGGGGAAGGTGGAGCCATGTGTGGCAAGCCGAAGGTCGTGACGTGACCGCGCCCGAACGTCCCGCTTGGTCGAAGCGCGTGCACGAGTCGATCAGCTCGGCCGAGTTGGCGGAGCGTGCAGCCACGTGGGGGCCGCTGACCGACGATCTGCGAGCGCTCGTCGAGGCCACCATCCTGAGCCGGGTCGAGGCGGGTGTCGCAGCCGAGGTGCGGCAGCACATCGTGGCGGCGACCGAGCTGTTGCGCAAGGACACCGACACCGGCTCTCACGGCGTGCACCACAACGACGACGGCGACGTGTGGCACTGGGGCAATGCTGCCAGCGGGATCACCAACGCGATCGCCCCGCCGTTGCGCCTGGTGGAGGACCCGAGTGGGAGGGCGACCTGCGAGACGGTGCTCGGGGCGGCGTACGAGGGCCCGCCCGGGTGCGTGCACGGCGGATGGATCGCCCTGGTCCTCGACCACATCAGCGGTCGTGCGGCGCACGTGTCGGTGGGCGGCACCACCTTCACCGGCACGCTGACCGTCAAATACCTCCAGACCACCCGACTCGGGCCGATCACTGCGCGCGCCTGGGTCGACTCCAAGGGGCGCAACTCCTTCGTGGTGAAGTCCGAACTCGCCACCGCCGACGGAGTGTGCGCGGAGGGCAGCGGCGTCTTCGTGCTCGCGCCCTGGCTGCGCAAGCCAGCCGACTCATGAGTACGTCTTCAAGAAGGTCATGACCTGCTGCGCGCCGCCCCAGCACGCCCGGACTGCGTTGTCGCACAGATCGCCACGGCTCCCTCCTCCGCCTTCGGGCACGCCCTGGATGCGCCGGGCCGCGACGGCCGAACCTTGTTGAACACGCACTGAGGTCCGGCCACTACGGTGGACCGATGACGTCAACCGCAGCAG
Organism: Nocardioides daejeonensis; assembly: GCA_040393845.1. Lineage (GTDB taxonomy): Bacteria > Actinomycetota > Actinomycetes > Propionibacteriales > Nocardioidaceae > Nocardioides > Nocardioides daejeonensis_A. Next base: position 6,109 of record JBEBTI010000015.1, on the reverse strand, counting down.
GAACAGGCATGAGGTCACCGATCCCCGACTATCTGGCCCAGGTGCTCGGTGAGTGCAGTGCCGACCACTCGGGTCACCCGGCTGACTACATCCCCGAACTGGCCCGCGCCGACGTGAACCGCTTCGGCGTCGCACTGGCGACCACCGACGGAGTGGTGCACGCGGCGGGGGACGCTGAGGTGGAGTTCACCATCCAGTCGATCTCCAAACCGTTCGTCTACGCCCTCGCGGTGACCGACCGCGGCCTCGAGGCCGTGTCGGAGAAGGTCGGGGTCGAGCCGTCGGGCGACGCCTTCAACGAGCTCAGCCTCGAGGTCGACACCGGCCGTCCGCGCAACCCGATGATCAACGCCGGCGCGATCACCGCCCATTCCCTGGTCGGCGGCCCGGGCGTGGACGACGCGACCCGGGTACGACGGGTGCTCACCGGACTCTCCGCGTTTGCCGGGCGTGACCTGGCGGTCGACGAGGCGGCGTACTCGTCGGAGTTGGCGACCGCGCATCGCAATCTGGCGATCGCCCACATGGTGCGCAGCAACGGGATCCTCGAGGACGAGCCGCACGACGTGGTCGCCGGATACACCCGGCAGTGTTCGGTGCTGGTGACCGCCTGCGACCTCGCGGTGATGGCGGCGACCCTGGCCAACGGGGGACTGCAGCCGGTCACCGGCGAACAGGTGATCTCGCCGCGGGTCGCGCGTCAGGTGTTGAGCGTGATGACGACGTGCGGCATGTACGACGCGGCCGGCGACTGGGTGACCACCGTCGGGATCCCGGCCAAGAGCGGTGTGGCCGGCGGGCTGATCGGTGCGTTGCCGGGCCAGGTCGGCGTGGCCACCTTCTCGCCGCGCCTCGACAGGCACGGTCACAGCGTGCGAGGTGTGGAGTTGTTCGAGCGCCTGTCCGACGACATGGGTCTGCACCTGATGAAGGTGCCGTCGCCGTCGGCGTCGGTCCTGCGCAAGGTGCGCACGTTCGTGGACGGTGACCGCTCGACGCTGGTCTTCCAGCTCCAGGGCCGGCTCGGGTTCACCACCGCGGAGCGGGTCGCGCGGGCGGTGGAGGGCAACGACAGCAGTGCGATCGACCGGGTTGCCTTCGACGTCGAACGGTTGAGTTCGGTGGAGAAGGTCGGCCGCGTGATCCTGCTCGAGGTGTTGCGACGACTCAGCCTCGGCGGTCGCGAGGTGCTCCTGCTCGACCCGCACGACGTGCTCCGGGATCCGGGCGGTGAGGTGCGGGTGGTGCGGACTCGCGAGCAGTTGAAAGCCTGAGGCTCATCGCCGCGGGGGCGAGTAGTCGACGGCGGCCAGGCGTCCCTGCGCGTCGACCCAGACACCGATCTCCCACTGGTCCGCACACGGCACTGACTTCGGCGGGTGCAGGCTGAGGCGGCCCTCCGGTTCGAGGGTCCGCGGGTAGCCACCCAGGTCGGCAGTGCAGTCGACCAAGGGCGTGCCGTCGTCGTACGTCGGGTAGTTGTCCTCGTACCACCGCCGTTCGAGGTCGCCGTCGTACGACGCCACGATCGTGAGCGGGTTGGTGCAGTTGCTGACCGCGGGGCTCACGCACGCCTGCCACGAGTTCGGGTTTGCGCGATCAGAGCCGGTCAGCGTGCTGATAGGGGCATGCCCGTAGAGCAGTTCGACCTCGTCGGCGAACTCTGGCGCCGATCCGCCACGCGACCAGGCGATCAACGCGCCCGCGGCCTCGGCCAGCCCGGTGCAGTGTCCCGTCGGGTGGTCGATCTCGACGGTGATGTGCACGCTGCTGCCCAGCGGGGCGGTGCCGTCACGCTGACGGCTCTGCTCGGTCACACCGGTGCCGGGGTTGCAACGTTCCCAGACAAACACGTCGACCGCGAAACCCGCCTCGATCAAGGTCTCTGACGCCTTGTCGCGGCTCATCCCGCGTACGTCGGGCACTGTCGCCGATGGCACCTCGCCGGACTTGGCGGTGCGGGCGAAGAGCGCCACGATCTCGCCGTCGCGGGTCCTGGACGGGAGCCGGAAGACGTCGACTGCAGCCGGGCAGGACTGTCCGGGCAGGTGGATCTGCAAGGTCCGCACGTCGAGGTCGCCTTCGCTGCCGGGCCGGATGACTCCGCACTCCTCGAGCGGCGGCAGGCCGGCGCGTGCGGACACCTCCGGCGTCGTCCAGGCGCCGCCGTCGTCGGTCGGTGGTGCGAGGTGGCGCACCGCGTCGGCGATGACCGCCAGGGCCGTGCCGTCGGTCCAGGTGTTCGGGTCGAGGGCCTGGGCCCGAGTCAGGGTGACCGGGGCACCGCCGTCGACCACGACGCTGACCTCGTTGGCGAAGGTGACGTTGGGCGCTCCGGGGCGATCGGACACCGCGATGCCCGAGCCGAGGTCGACGAGGTCCCACAGGTCTTGGCCGGTGTATTTGCACGATGCGGTCGGCGGTGATCCCTCGGAGACAACAAGCGTGGCAGGGGAGCCCGGCGGAAGGGCTTGTCCGGGCCCCGGGGTGGTCTCGAGCACCCGGCCGACCGGCAGGAGGCAGTCGTATTCGTGGACCACCTTCGCCTCGATGCCGTCCTGCTCGAGTTGGGCGACGGCGTCGTCGACGGCCATCGCGAACAGTGACGGCATGCTGCCGTCGGGCGGGACGTCGTCCGTGACTGTCGAGGTGGCGCTCGGACGCTCGGCCGGCCGGTCAGCGCCGTCAGGTCCGTCGAACTGTGAGGCCACCACCACACCCCCGGCGACCACCGCGACCACGGCTGCCGCCGCGAGCCACGGCGTACGACGGGAGCGTGCGGGCTGTGGGTGCGGTGCGGGAGGAACGTCGATCGTGTCGCCGGCGGCCTGCAGGAGGCGCCGGGCCTCGTCCTCGGAGATCATGACGTGCTCCTCGCGATGTTCGTGTCGGCGGCAAGCGCCCTGAGGGCTCGGGCAGTGCGGCTCTTGACCGTGCCCGGGGCGACCCCGAGCGCGAGCGCGGTCTCGCGCTCCGACAGGTCGGCGAAGAACCGCAGCACCAGCACCTCGCGGTGGTCCGGTGTCAGTGCGGCCAGCGCTCGGCGTACGGCGATGCCATCGGTGAGGTCGGGGCCGACGCCGGCCAGGTCCGGAAGGACCTCGGTCGGCACCTCACCGTTCCAGCGACGGCTGCGGGCATCGTGAAATGTGTTGATCAGGATCCGCTGCACATAGGCGTCGGGCGAATCAGCACGTTGCACCTTTCGCCACGACCGCAGCGCTCTTGCAAGCGCGGTCTGCACGAGGTCTTCGGCATCGGCCTCGGGGCAGCCGAGCAGCACGGCAGACCGCACCAGCCGCGGGCGCCGCACCGCGACGTACTCGGCGAAGTCCATGTCCGCTCCTCGTGCTCTGCTGCCGGTCTGGTCACCTCTCTGACCGGTGAGTGCCTCGGATCGGTTCCCGCGGGGGTCCCAATTACCCGGTTGACCGGGGAATCAGGACGTTCGTGCCGGATATTTCCAGCACCAACGACCCAATTCCCCGGTCAACCGGGTAATTGGGACCGGGGCGGGTCAGCGCAGGGAGTAGGTCGCGAGCGAGACGCCGACGTAGTGGGTGACGAAGGCGAGGATCGTGAAGGTGTGGAAGACCTCGTGGAAGCCGAAGTACTGCGGCCACGGGTTGGGTCGCTTCAGGCCGTAGACGACGCCGCCGAGGGTGTAGAGCACGCCGCCGGCCGCGACCAACACGAGAGCTGCGATCGCGATGCCGGCCTGGAACCGACCCGCGCCGTCGATGAACTGCGGGATGAAGAAGACCGCCGCCCAGCCGAGAGCGATGTACATCGGTGTGTAGAGCCACCGCGGTGCGTCGGTCCAGAAGACCCGGAAGACCACTCCGGCGATCGCGGCCACCCAGACCACCGTGAGCAGCGTGGTCTGAGCGGTGCCACGCAGGAACAGCAGCGCGAACGGCGTGTAGGAGCCGGCGATCAGCACAAAGATGTTGGCATGGTCGAACCGCCTCAGGATCGCCCAGGTGCGAGGTGACCAGGTGCCGCGGTGATAGATCGCGGAGACGCTGAAGAGCACCATCGCGCTGATCGTGAAGACGGTCGAACCGACGCGCGTCGCCGTGGTCGGCGAGAGCACGATCAGCACGATGCCGGCGGCGAGGGTCAACGGTGCGGTGGCAAGGTGGAGCCAGCCGCGCAGTTTCGGTTTGATCTCGGCGATCGCATCCTCGACGTGATCGACGAACTCTTCGAGACCATCGCGTACGGCGTCAACCCGTGTGCGCACCATGTCGTTCATGTCTCCAAGTTACGGCATCGTAGGTTGGGTCGCCCCGCGAATGCGTCTGATGTCACTCGATCGGGGCCACCGCCGGTAACATCGATGTGTGGCGAAGTGGAAGGACGCGGTGCGTCGGGCGCTCTATCCGGCGTACGAGGCGCGGATGGTGCGCGCGCTTCCACGCGACCGCATCCCCAAACACATCGGCGTCATGCTCGACGGCAACCGGCGGTGGGCCAGGGCCGTCGGCGCCGACACCGCCCACGGTCACCGAGCCGGTGCGGCCAACATCGAACCGATGCTGGGTTGGGCCGAGGAGGTCGGCGTCGAGGTGGTCACACTGTGGCTGCTCTCGACCGACAACCTCGACCGTCCCGCCGACGAACTCGAACCATTGCTCGACATCATCGAAGACGCCGTGATGAGTCTGGCCGACCAACGACGCTGGCGTCTGCACCCGGTCGGCGCGCTCGACCTGCTCCCGCAACCCACGGCCGCACGGCTCAAGGAGGCTGAGGAACTCACCCGCGACGTCGACGGTCTGTTCGTCAACATCGCGGTCGGGTACGGCGGTCGCCGCGAGATCGCCGACGCCGTGCGCTCGATCCTCCTCGAGGAGTCCGAACGGGGTACGTCGATGGAGGAGTTGGCGCGCACCATCTCGGTCGACGACATCGGCGAACACCTCTACACCAAGGGCCAGCCCGACCCCGACCTGGTGATCCGCACCTCCGGCGAGCAGCGGCTCGGCGGCTTCTTGTTGTGGCAGAGTGCGCGCAGCGAGTTCTACTTCTGCGAGGCGTTGTGGCCCGACTTCCGACGCGTCGACTTCATCCGGGCGATCCGGGCGTACGCCGAGCGCGAGCGTCGATTTGGCCACTGACCGGACGCCTCCGGTCATCCCGCCCGCGCTGATCGCTCGGCGTCACGACGGACCCGAATGGGCCGACTGGCTCGACCGACTGCCGACGATCGCGGCTGGTGTGCGCGACGAGTGGCACCTCACGCAGGTGGGTCCGGTCTGGCACGGTGCCTGCTCGTGGGTGGCGCCGGTCGTCACCGTCGACGGCGAGTCGGCGGTGCTCAAATTGGCGCTGCCCGACGAGGAGTCCGAGCACGAGCACTTCGCGCTGCAGCGCTGGCAGGGTCGCGGAGCGGTGCGGCTGCTGCGTGCAGACCCGCACCGCCGCGCGATGCTGCTCGAACGACTCGACCGGACCGACCTCACCGACGCGTGGGACGAAGAAGCCTGCGAGATCGTGGGCGCTCTGCTGGCCCAGTTGCACGTGCCACCAGTGCCGCAACTGCGCGACCAGTCGTCGTACGTCGTCCCGTGGCTCGATGCGCTCGCCCGCGACCTGCGTGACCTTCCGATGCCCCGCCGGATGGCGGAACAGGCCGTCTCGCTCGGACGCGACCTGGTCGCCGAGTCGCCCACTGCCGTCGTACACGGCGACCTGCACTTCGCCAACGTGCTGCGCGGCGCCCGGGACGGTGTGGTGCAGTGGTTGGCCATCGACCCCAAACCGAGCAACGGCGACCCGCACTCGGAGTGCGAACCGATGCTGCGCAACCGCTTCGACGAGTACGGCGTCGTGGGATCGGTGCGAGACGGGATCCGGAGGCGCTTTCACACCCTTGTCGACACCGCCGGCCTCGACGAGGACCGGGCCCGTGACTGGGTGGTCGTGCGCAGCATCGTCAATGCGCACTGGACGGCTCGGGCCGCTGCCGGAGCGGCGCGGAAGCTGACTGCCGCGGAGCGTGATCACGTGACCCGGTGCATCACCCTGGCCAAGGCCGTCCAGGAGTGAAGGGTCGTCGGCGTCCCTGACTTGCAGTTCGGCGTACGCAACTTGCAGTTCGGGG
>JBEBTI010000014.1:0-28519 GCA_040393845.1 Nocardioides daejeonensis | reverse complement strand
GTACGCGCCTTGCAGTTGGGGGTACGCGCCTTGCAGTTCGGGGTCAGGAGGTGGTGGGTTCGCCGAGGATCTTTTCGCACTTGGCGAGGGCCTTGACGTACTTCTGACGAGCGGCGTTGGCGGCGTCGTCCTGAGCGCCGGTGAGGGAGGCGAGCAGGGCGGGGCGGAGGATTGCCGCGTCGATGCCACCGGCGCAGTCGATGTAGTCCTGCGCTTCGGCATCGGTCAGTTCGGGGTAGAGGCTGCGCCGGGCGGCGAACTCCTCGGAGACGTCGCGGCATTCGAGCAGTGCGTCCACGTACACCTCGGCCAGCGCACCGCCGAGGGACGGGGTGCCGGCGTCGGAGGGGGTGAGGTCGTCGTCGAGGACTCCGGCGTCGACCAAGGCATCGGTGCCGGCACCTTCCACGATCGCATCGGCCAGACAGCTGCCGGCGCGGTCCTGTTCGTCCGTGGCGTTGTTGCCGGCCAGGATCTGCTTGACCGAGGCGACCGCGACCTCGGAGTCCGGGCGGGCGTCGGCCTCCTTGTCGTCGCCAGAGCATCCGGTCAGGAGGAGGGCGGCCACGACCGCGGGCACCAGCAACGCACGCATGAGTGACAGCCTATGCGGGCTGCCGGACGGCGGTCAGCAAGACCAGTACATTCGCTGTCATGGCTGACGAAGCGTTGCGAGTGTTGGTGACCGGAGCAGGCTCAGGGCTCGGTGCCGCGTTGGTCGACGCGTGGGAGGCGAGAGGCGCGCAGGTGCTGGCGACCGACCGCCACCCCGACGGCATTGCCGGTCGCAGCCACCGCCAGGTGCTCGACATCACCGACGCCGATCACTGGTCCGCGGCGCGGGAGTACGTCGAGGACACGTGGGGCGGTCTGGACGTGCTGGTCAACAACGCCGGGGTCGCCGGCGGTGGACGCCTCGACGTGGCCGAGGCCGACGAATGGCGCTGGATCTTCGACGTCAACCTCTTCGGCATGGTCACGGGGCTGCGTGAGTTCGTGCCGCTCTTCAAAGCTCAACGCAGCGGGCAGATCGTCAACGTCGCCTCCCTGGCCGGCCTGGTCCATCCGGCCGGGATGGGTTCCTACAACGCCGTCAAGGCGGCGGTCGTCGCGCTGACCGAGACGGCCGGCCACGAGCTGCACGAGTACGGCGTGCGGGCGGCGGTGGTGTGTCCGTCGTACTTCCGCACCAACCTGATGGAAAGTCTGCAGGGCGCCGACGGCGGACTGGCCGCGGTGATGACCCACCTCGTCGAGCACTCGGCGCTCACTGCCGACGACATCGCGCGTGAGGTGTTGGCGGGTCTCGAACGTGGCGACGAGCTGATCGTGCCCGACGACGCGGCCCGGGGTGCCTGGGAGCTGAAGCAGCAGGACCGGACGGCGTACGACCGAGTGATGCGCAAGCAGGCCGCCAAACTCAACGCCGCTCCCTGACCTCGAGGAGTTTCCCCGAAACGGCCCGGGGTTTGTTCGACTGACGCAGAATGACGACGGCGGGCAGGGAGTCCGTGGGTCGCCGGTGCGACGGCGATGGGGACGGGAGTCTGCGCAGATGGGACAACTGATCCTGGTCAGGCATGGTCAGGCTTCGTGGGGGTCCGACGACTACGACGTCCTCTCACCACTCGGCTGGGAGCAGTCTCGGATGCTCGGCGCCAACCTTGCCGAGCGCGGTCTGGAGCCGACCCACGTCATCACCGGAAGCATGCGTCGACACTCGGACACCGCGGACCACGTGCAAGCGGCCGCTGGTTGGGGTGCGGTGGAACGGGTGAGAGACGAGGCCTGGAACGAGTACGACCACCTGCAGATGCTCGACCGGGTGCCACCACCCTTCGAGGGCGAGGACCCGACCCCGGCACAGTTCCAGGAGTGGTTCGAGTTGGCGACGGATCGCTGGACCAGCGGTGCTGCGGACGAGTACGCCGAGTCGTTCCCGACCTTCCTCGACCGCGTGAGCGGTGCCCTTGATCGTGCGGTGAGTGCTGCCGCCGGAACCGCGAGCGTCGTGGTCTTCACCTCGGGTGGACCGATTGCAGCCGTGACGGCGTTGCTGCTCGCCGGCAGGACGCCGAATGGTCCGGTCTGGTCGCAACTCAACAAGGTCGTGGTCAACACCGCGGTCACCAAGGTCGTGGTCGGTCGTCGGGGTGCGTCGCTGGTGTCGTTCAACGAGCACTGCCACCTCGAGATGGGTGGCTTGACCTACCGCTGATCCGGCTGCGGGTCCGTACGCAGCCAGTCGCGGCGTGTCGGCGGGCAGTTGGCAGCGCCCACAGCGCGTGGATGTGGGGTGCAGCGGGCAAGTCCGTTGATACTGGGGTGTCCGCACCCTGAATCGAGGAGAGCACGTGTCGACGATCCTGATCACCGGAGCGAGTTCCGGCCTGGGTGCCGAGATGGCGCGTCAGTTCGCTGCGCGAGGCAACGACCTGGCCCTTTGCGCGCGGCGGCTCGATCGGCTGGAGGAGATCCGCAGCGAGATCCTCGCTGCACACCCGGATCGCCGGATCGAGGTGCAGGAGCTCGACGTCACCGACGACGCCAAGGTCTTCGAGGTGTTCCGTGGTTTCGCCACCACGTTCGGGGTGATCGATCGGATCGTGATCAATGCCGGGCTCGGCAAGGGCGCACCTCTGGGCACCGGCCGCCATGACGCCAACCGGGAGACGGCGATGACCAATTTCGTCGCCGGCCTCACCCAGGCGGAGGCAGCCATGGAGATCTTCCGTGGCCAGGGCCGGGGCCACTTCGTGATGGTCTCGTCGATGTCTGCGGTGCGCGGGATGCCGCGGTCGATGACGACGTACGCCGCGACGAAGGCCGGGATGGCCCATCTCGCCGAGGGCCTGCGCGCCGAACTGCACGGCAAGCCGATCAAGGTGACGGTGCTCTATCCGGGCTACATCGAGTCGGAGATGAACGACCGCAACGAGCAGAGCAGTCCGCTCCTGGTCTCCACGGAGAACGGCGTGCGCGCGATGGTGCAGGCGATCGAGAAGGAGAAGCCCTCGGCCGCCGTACCGCCCTGGCCCTGGCGCCCGATGGGCGTGGTGATGCGCCACGCCCCGCTCGGCATCTTCCGCAAGCTCGTCTGACCCCGAACTGCAAGCTGCGGCCGCCGAACTGCAAGCTGCGGCCGCCGAACTGCACGCTGCGGACGCCGAGCTGCAAGTCAGGTACGCCGAACTGGGAGTTGCGTACGCCGGGTCGCCCTCAGGTCCGCGCGATCTCTTCGGCGAGCAACCGATGGAGACGGACGTCGTCGTCGGCGAGCCCGAGGCGTGGGATCCACTGGTGCACCATCGAGGTGAACATCGCGCCACTCTCAATGATCCGCGGATCCATGTGCCCGAAGACCTCCAGCGTGACCACGCCGTACAACGACTGCCAGGCGTGCATGAAGACCCAGAGCACCCCGCGGTCCTCCGCGGGGATCACGGATGCATCCATCGGGATCAGGGGGTCGCGCACCGCTTCTTGGACGGCGACCGGAAGCTCGTCGAGCTCAGGGCGCGGGAACCGGTGGCGCTCCCAGATCTCCACCAGCAACCCGTTCATGAAGTGCCCTGAGGTGGCCGAGGTGAGCAGTTCCCGACGGGTGCATGCGGTGTCAGCGATCGGGTTGGCGAAGACGAGGCCGAACTCGCGCGGATGGCTGAGCGCCCAACGCCGGAAGGCGGCTGCAGCGGCGATCAACCGTGCCGCGGCGTCGTCTGCGGGGTGGCGGGCCGCCGCAGCGACGAAGGACTCGGTCGCGGCGCGGTCGATCTCGAAGGCGACCAGGTCGACCAGTTCCTGATAACTCGCGACATAGCGGTAGAGCGCCGGTGCGGTGACGCCCATCCGGCCGGCGATGGCGCGCAGGGACAACTCCGCGCCCTCGGCCAAGAGCGCCCGCGAAGTGGCGACGATCTCGTCGTACGTCGCTCGGCGTTGTTGTTCGCGTCGCGAGGGGGCGGGTCCGGCAGCCATGAGGTTCCTCCCTCAGAAACTCGTTGACGTCGGGAGTTTACACCGTTTACTGTTAACGCCGTTAACAGGTCCGTTGGAGGTTGCCATGATCGAACGCTGGGGCTCCTATGTTGCCCGCCGCTCGCTGCCCGTGCTGGTGGTCGGCATCCTGGTCGCGCTGCTCGCCGGCGCCTTCGGGGCCGGGGTCTTCGGCAGCCTGTCCAACGGCGGGTTCGATGACCCGGACTCCGAGACCGCCCGGCAGTTGTCGCTCGAGCGCGAGACGTTCGGCAACCGTGCGGTCGACGTGATCGCGGTCTACTCCAGCGTCGACCTCGCAGCAGACGATCCGACGTTCCGGACCGCGGTCGAGCAGACCCTCGAGGCGCTGCCCGACGACGTCACCGCCACACCTTGGTACGACACCGGCGACGAGTCGATGGTCAGTCAGGACGGCCACGCGGCCACCGTCTTCATCTCGCTCGCCGGGGAGACGCAGGACGAGAACTCCGACTCCTTCGACGCGATCAAGGACGACCTCGAAGCCGACGGCCTGCGCACCGACCTGGCCGGGCCGTGGGCGGTCTACACCGACGTCAACCACATCACCAGCGACGACCTCAAGCGGGCCGAGCTGATTGCCCTTCCCCTGGTGCTGCTGCTCTCCCTGATCATCTTCGGAAGCCTGGTCGCGGCCAGCATGCCGGTGCTCGTCGGTCTGGTCGCCGTGGTCGGCGCCTTGGCGGTGGTGCGGGTGATCACCCTGTTCGCCGACGTCTCGATCTTTTCGGTCAACATCATCACGTTGCTGGGAATGGGCCTGGCGATCGACTACGCGCTCTTCGTGGTGAGCCGCTTCCGCGAGGAGTTGGCGTTGCGCCCCGTCGACGACGACGGCGCCGTCGCAGCAGCTCTGCGACGCACGATGACGACGGCCGGGCGCACCGTGTTGTTCTCCGGACTCACGGTGGCCGCGGCGATGAGTTCGCTGCTGGTCTTCCCCCAGGGCTTCCTGCGCTCGATCGGGTACGGCGGCATTGCTGCGGTGCTGGTGGCGATGGCGGCCTCGCTCACCGTGTTGCCCGCAACCCTCGCGTTGCTCGGCCGCCGGATCGACGCTGGCCGGGTGCCGTTCCTCAACCGTCGCCCGCGCGCCGAGGTGAACGGCGACACCGGTGCATGGTCACGCCTCGCCCACTCGGTGATGCGGCGCCCGGTGCTGTACGTCGTCGGCATCACCGTTGCACTGTTGGCGATCGGCGCGCCGTTCCTCGGGGTGAAGTGGGGGAGTGTCGACTACCGAGTGCTTCCCGACGACGCACCGTCACACGTCGCGGCCGACCTGCTCAACACCGACTTCGGCCCGGAGCGGTCGACCGCCAACATCACCGTGTCCGGTGCCGACTCAGCAGGGGTCGAGGGCTACCGCGCCGCACTCCTCGACGTCGAGCAGGTCGTCGACGCGCAGGTGATCGGTCAGCGGGGCGATGTCACGCTGCTGCGCGTGGCCTGGCACGGCAACAGCCAGACCGATGCGTCGCAACAGGTGGTTGCCGACCTCCGGGCGGTAGCCGAACCCGATGGCGCGGAAGCCTTGGTCGGAGGACTGACGGCGGACACGGTCGACCTGCTCGACTCGATCGGATCGCATCTGATCTGGATGGGCCTGGTGGTGGTCGGGGTGATGCTGGTGCTGCTCTTCCTCGCCTTCGGCTCACTGGTTCTGCCGATCAAGGCAGTGCTGATGAACGCCCTGTCGCTCACGGCCTCGTTCGGCGTGGTGACCTGGATCTTCTCCGAGGGCCATCTCGAAGGGCCGCTGGACTACACGAGTTCCGGCTTCCTCGACGCCACCCAGCCGATCCTGATGCTCGCGATCCTGTTCGGCCTGTCGATGGACTACGAGGTCTTCCTGCTCTCGCGGGTGCGCGAGCAGTGGGACGCCATCCATGACAACGATCTGGCGGTCGCCACCGGTGTCCAGAAGACCGGCCGGATCATCACTTCCGCTGCGGTGTTGCTGGCGATCGTGATCGGCGCTTTCGGCACCAGCGGCATCGTGTTCATGAAGATGATCGGCATCGGCATGCTCGTCGCACTCCTGATCGATGCGACCGTCGTACGTGCTCTGCTGGTGCCAGCGACGATGAAATTGCTCGGCAACCTCAACTGGTGGGCGCCGGCGCCGATGGCTCGTTGGTGGGAGAGACACGGGTTTCGCGAGTCCTGACGGCTGGCTGGAGCAGCGTGGGACGTCCTGCGGCGCCGTTGCCGGGGCGACCACAACGCAGGACGTCCGGCAAGGCGTCAGCCGGTGCGCACTAGAGTTCGGGCCATGACGACGACTCCTGCTGCCCTGCCCGCGCTCGACGCGATCATGGCGTGCGAGGCGTGGGCAGTGATCCGCACCGCAGGCGCGTCGACGGCCACGCTCGTCGGCGGCACCCGGAGTGAGGTGGAGAGCCTTCTGGACGTGCCCCTCGAAGAGGGCGCCGCCCCGACTGGAGCCAAGCTGGACCGACTGCTGGCCGTGCCGTTCCGGCAGGTGCGGGAGCGGGGGTTCGAGGTGATCGACGACGGTACGCCGTTGGTGGTGGTCACGCTGACCGAGGAACACCACGTGCCGATTGCCGAGCTGCTCGCAGCCCTGCCCGACGTGGCCGTGGAGTTCGACGACCGTGGTGGCTTCGAGACCGACGACGAGTCCTATGCCAAGCTCGTCGAGGCCGTGATCGCGGAGGAGATCGGCCGTGGCGAGGGTGCCAACCTGGTGATCGGGCGCAACTATCGCGCCAAGGTCGCCGACTGGGGCCACGACAAGGCGCTCACAGTGTTGCGTCGCCTGCTCGAGCGTGAGCGCGGTGCCTACTGGACCTACCTGTTCCACACCGGCGACCGGGTGCTGGTCGGCGCCAGTCCCGAACGCCATGTCAGCGTCACCGGTGGCAACGTGCGGATGAACCCGATCTCCGGCACCTATCACCTGCCCAAGCAGGCGCAGCCGCTCGATCAGACCAAGGCGGAGCTGATCGACTTCCTCGGCGACGAGAAGGAGATCTACGAGCTCTTCATGGTCGTCGACGAAGAACTCAAGATGATGTGCGACATCTGCAACGAGGGCGGCCAGGTGCTCGGCCCGTTCCTCAAGCCGATGACGCACCTGGTCCACACCGAATACCTCCTTGCCGGTCGCACCAAGCGCGACGTCCGCGAGGTGCTCCGTGACACGATGTACGCCGCCACCCTCACCGGGTCGCCGGTCGAGAACGCGTGCAAACTGATCGCGAAGTATGAGACCGAGGGGCGCGGCTACTACGGGGCAGCGCTGGCCCTGCTCGGCCGAGACGCCACCGGAGCCCCGACGTTGGACAGCCCGATCGTGATCCGCTCTGCCGACGTGGGGGCCGACGGCACCCTGCGGGTCGTCGCTGGCGCCACGTTGGTGCGCGACTCCGACCCGGTGTCCGAGGTGCGCGAGACCCACGCCAAGGCCGGAGGCATCCTGTCGGCGTTCGGCCTGGTGCCGCCAGCCGCAGCCGCCGCCGGCAGTCTGGGGGACCTGGCCCGTGACGAAGACATCCTGCTCGCGCTCAACGAGCGCAACCAGCGGCTCAGCAAGTTCTGGTTGACCAACCAGGCTGGCAAGACCCCGGATCCCAAGCTGCGCGGCAAGTCTGCGGTGATCCTCGACGGCGAGGACGACTTCGTCAACATGCTGCGCCACGTGCTGAGCGTGCTCGGCATGACCTCGCGGACCGTGCGGCACGAGCAGTGGGTGCCCGGTGCACTCGACGGCCACGACCTGGTGATCGTCGGTCCCGGCCCGGGCGACCCGCGCGACGGTGACGACCCGAAGATCCAGCGGATCCGCGCAGCGGTCGACGAGTTGCTCGCCGCCGGTCGGCCCATGTTGGCTGTCTGTCTGGGCCACCAGACACTCTGCCAGCGTCTCGGCCTCCCGCTCGCCTACAAGGACATCGTCTTCCAGGGAACGCAGTCAGAGGTGGAGTTGCCCCACGGACTCGAGCGGGTGGGCTTCTACAACACCTTCGTTGCCCGGGTTGACGGTACGGCGGCGCTCCCCGAGGGTGTGACGGTTGCGGCGGACCGCGAGACCGGGGATGTGCACCAGATCAACGGCCCGCACTTCAGTGGCATCCAGTTCCACGCCGAGTCAGTGCTCACCGAGAACGGCTTCGACTTGATCCACGACCTGGTCCGCGACCTACTGGTCGACGACTGACCCGATGGGCACCGCGCCCAGCGTGGTCGTGGTCGACCACCACGACTCCTACACCTGGAACCTCGTGCACCTGATCGCCGGCGTGACCGGGGAACTGCCGGTCGTCGTTCAACACGACGAGGCCGATCCCCAACACCTGTTGGGGTTTGAGCGGATCGTGCTTTCGCCGGGCCCGGGGCATCCCGCCAACCCGGACGATTTCGCGGTCGGCACCCAGGTGCTCCGCGACGGCTCGGTCCCGGTGCTCGGAGTGTGCCTCGGCATGCAGGGGCTCGTGACGGCGTACGGCGGTGAGGTCGCTCGGGTGTCGCCGGCGCACGGTGACGTGGTCGAGGTGAGGCACAGCGGATCGTCTGTGTTCCACGGAATCCCGACACCGATCAAGGCGGTCCGCTACCACTCGCTGGCGGCCACCCGGATCCCGCGCGAGTTGGAGGTCACGGCCGAATGTGACGGTGCGCTGCACGAGGGCGCTGTCGTGATGGGGGTGCGTCATCGCTCACTTCCCTTGCATGGCGTGCAATTCCACCCCGAGTCGATCCTCAGTGAGTCGGGCGCAGCCCTGATCAACAACTTCGTGGAGCGCCCGTGACCGATGCAGTGGAACTCTTCCGAGCCATCGCCGCCGAACACACACGCTGCTTCTGGCTCGACGGTGGCGGTGCGCGTCCGTGGTCAGGGAACCGCTCGCTGCTGGGCTGGTTGGAGCACGACGACGAGTCCTTCACCTACGACGCGCGTCGCGGCGTGGTCGAGCGGCACTGCAACGGCACGGTGGAGCCGGTCGGGACCGACATCTTCGAGGCGATCACCCTCACCGGCGATCCCGACGACCACTGGGTCGGCTACTTCGGCTATGCCGCTCGACCTGACCTGCCAGCCCGCCCCAGTGACAACGCAATGCCCGACGCGGTGTGGATGCGCACCCGCAACGTGCAGGTCGTCGAGCACGAGTCGAGCTCTGCGGGAGTGGCGGCCACGCGCGACGATCCGGGTGTCGGCGTACCCGAGGACTACGCCCGCGCATTCCAACAGGTGCAGGAGGAACTCCATGCCGGCAACTCCTACGAGGTCAACCTGACCCATCGGCTCACGTCGTCCGGAAGCCCCGCCCCGGTTGAGGTCTACCTCCGGCTGCGGGAACTCAACCCAGCGCCGTACGCCGGGTTCCTGCGTCACCATGACGCGCATCTGCTGAGCAGCTCGCCTGAGCGGTACGCCGTGGTCAACCGGCATCGGGTGATCGAGACCAAGCCGATCAAGGGCACCACGCCGCGCGGCGAGACCACCGAAGAGGACCTTCGCCTGCGCACGCACCTCGCCCAGGATCCCAAGCTGCGTGCCGAGAACCTGATGATCACCGACCTGCTGCGCAACGACCTGGCGATGGTCTGCGAGCCCGGGTCGGTCGAGGTGCCCGTGCTGATGGAGGTGGAATCCTATCCGAGCGTGCACCAACTGGTCACGACCGTGAGAGGCCAGCTGCGCAAGGAGATCGGCACCGTCGAAGCGCTTCGCGCGATCTTCCCTGCGGGCTCGATGACCGGCGCGCCCAAGCTGCGCACGATGGAGATCATCAACCGGGTCGAGACGACCCCCCGTGGTGCCTACGCAGGCGCCTTCGGCTGGATCTCCGGCGACGGTCGCGCCGACCTCGGCGTGGTGATTCGCTCGCTCACCTCGGCGAGGCCCGGCGAGTGGACGCTGGGCACCGGCGGTGGCATCACCGTGCGCTCGGACGCTGCCGAGGAGTACGCCGAGTCGCGCTGGAAGGCTGACCTGCTGCGCCGTGCCCTCAACCCCTGCCAGCTCGCTTGAGTTTCCTGCCAGTTCGCGAACTGGCAGGCAATTTCACGCGAGCCAGCAGTGAGTGCGGCGCGGGGCGTGGGCTCAGGGCTCCGGCGGCGGTTCCGGCGAGCCGGGGAGGGTGAGCGTCAGACAGGCGCCGCCACCGGGTTCCTCGGTCGCGTCGACCCAGCCGGAGTGGCGGACGGCGGTCTGGCGCACGATCGAGAGGCCCAGGCCCGAACCGGGGAGCGCGCGGGACTCGTCGGAGCGATAAAACCGCTCGAAGACCTTCGGGCGGTCCTCCTCCGCGATGCCCGGGCCCTGGTCGGAGACGGTGAGCACCCCGCGGTCGAGGCGCACGGTGACGGTGCTGCCGTCCGGGCTCCACTTCACGGCGTTGTCGAGCAGGTTGGTCACGGCACGTTCGAGCGACGCCTCTTCGCCGACCAGCCACCACTCGGAGGCGCGGACGTCGTAGGTCAGGCCCGGCGCACGGCGTCGCACCCGCGACAAGGCGCGGTGGAGTACGTCGGTGAGCGAGACCGTGTCGACCACGTGCGGCGACTGCTCGTCACGGGCGAGCTCGACCAGGTCACCGATCAGGGTGGTCATCTCGTCGATCTGCGCGCTGACGTCGTCCAACAGCTCTGCGCGCGCCTCGGGCGGGAGGCCGCCGCTGGTGTCGGCCTGGATGAGCAGGTCGAGGTTGGTGCGCAGGGAGGTGAGCGGGGTACGCAGTTCATGGCTGGCGTCAGCGACCAACTGTCGTTGGCGATCCCGTGAGGCGCCCAACGACACCAACATCTGGTTGAAGGCGGTGGAGAGGCGCGCGACCTCGTCGGTGCCCTCCACGGTGATCGGCGTGAGCTGGTCGGTGCGAGCGATCTCTTCAGCCTTGGCAGTGAGACGGCGCACCGGTCTCAGACCGTTGCGCGCGACGCCCCAACCCGCAAGACCGGCCACGATCACGCCGGCCAATCCGAAGCACAGCATCACGATGCCGAGTCGGTCGAGCACCTGCTCCTGTGAGTCGAGACTCTGGGCGATCACCAGCGCCAAGTCGTTGAACTGGGTGGCGGGCACCGCAACCACCCGGTAGCGCGTGCCCTCGGCTTCGATGGTGCGGATCGAGTGGTCGCTCCGGCCGGCAGCGACCGCCAACTCGGGTCGCCCGAGCGGCATGCTGGCGAGACCGTCGATGGAACGTCCGGAGCCGTCGGCGTTCAGGATCGCGATCCTGACGTCGGCAGCGCCGAACGCCCACGACGGATACTGTGCGTCGTTGAGCAACACCAAGGTCGAGGCGCTGCCGGCGCGCTCTGCCCGGTCGAGCAGTGAAGCGTCCAGCGTGCTCTGCATCTGCACCCGCACCGTCACATAGGCGCCCAGTGCGACGAACGCGACGGTCAGGCCGACGGCGACGGTGGTCAACAGGGTGACGCGGCTGGCCAGACTGCGCTTGTAGTGCCAGCGCCGGTCCACCTCCGGGAGGCTCATCCTCCTGATTCCCTGAGCACGTAGCCGACCCCGCGGACGGTCTGGATCAGTCGCGATTCGCCCTCGGCCTCGGTCTTGCGACGCAGGTAGCCGACGTACACCTCGAGCGAGTTCGCGGTCGTCGGGAAGTCGTAGCCCCACACCTCCTCGAGGATGAAGGACCGCTCCAGCACCCGTCGCGGTCGGCGCAGGAACATCTCGAGCAGGGCGAACTCCGTGCGGGTCAACTCGATGGAGCGACCACCGCGGTGAATCTCACGACTGGCGACGTCGAGGGTGAGGTCGGCGAAGGACAGCACTTCCCCGTCGTCGCCGGTCGGTACGACGCGCCGCAGCAGGGCGCGGAGGCGGGCCAGCAACTCTTCGAGCGCAAACGGCTTGGTCAGGTAGTCGTCGGCGCCCGCGTCGAGCCCGGCGACCCGGTCACCGACGGCGTCGCGGGCGGTCAACACCAGGATCGGGATGTCGTTGCCGGAGGCGCGCAGGGTGCGGGTCGTCTCGATCCCGTCGAGGCGCGGCATCATCACGTCCATCACCACGACGTCGGGGTGCTGGCCGCTGACCGCGACGAGCGCCTCGGCGCCGTCGTTGGCCATCGAGACGGTGAACCCGTTGAACTCCAGCGACCGTCGCAACGAGTCACGCACCGCCCGGTCGTCGTCGACGACGAGCACGTGGGGTTTGGCAGAGTTCGGCACGTGCCCACTCTGCCAGTTTCACCTGAAGCACGGCTGAGAAGGCGGCCCCTGAGCCGCGAAGCTCGAGTCTGAGCTGCGACCCGGCCGTGAACCCCTGGCTTCGCTAGTAGCGAGACGCGATGGCGGCGGCGCGGGCGCCGTAGCTGCCCCCGAACATCGCGGCATGGGTGAGCAACGGGAAGAGCTGGTGCAGCGCGAGCCGGTCCTCCCACCCGTCGGCGAGTGGTGCGGCGTCGTCGTACGCCTCGAGCACCCGCGGCAGGTGCGGCAGGCCGAAGAGTGCCAGCATGCCCAGGTCGGTCTCGCGGTGGCCTGCGTGCGCGGCGGGGTCGATCACCCAGTTGCGGCCGTCGTGTCCCCAGACCACGTTGCCGTTCCACAGGTCGCCGTGGATGCGGGCCGGGGGTTCCGTCGGCACCAGCTGGTCGAGCCGACCGAGGATGCCTTCGATGGCGGCACCCTGCTCAGGAGTGGCGTTGCCACGGTCGCGGGCGAGCTTGAGATAGGGCAGCACCCGGCGGGTTGCGAAGAACTCGCCCCACGTCGGTGCGGTGGAGTTCGGCAGCGGCAGCCGGCCGATGAAGCCGTCGGCCTCCAGTCCGTACGACGGCACGTGGTGGCCGTGCAGCCGCGCCAGCGACTGGCCGAAGTTGGTGGCCGCCTCCTGGGTCGGCTTGCCCGGCTCGATCCACGGGATCACCACGCATCCCTCGTCGGTGGCGAGCACCTCCGGCACGAGGTCGGCAGCCACCTCGCCGAGCCAGCGCAGCGATCGTGCTTCGGCTTCGAAGAAGCCGGGCGGCGGATGCACGTGGGTCTTCATCACCACGGTGCGCCCGTCGGCGAGCTTGATCCGGGTTGCCGTGCAGATGTCCCCCCCGGCCAGCGGTGCGGTGGCTGCCACAGCTGCGCCGAGGAGGTCCTCGGCGCGGCGGGCAACGGTGGGGTTGCGGGTCATCGGTGGGCACCCTCCCCGGCAAGGAGCGAGTCGAGCTGTGCGACCAGCGCGTCGCTGGTGCGTTCGATGATCTGCAGCACGTCGGCGAAGCCGTCAGGGCCGCCGTAATAGGGGTCGGGCACCGAACCGCCCTCAGGGGTCGGGTCGAAGTCACGGAACAGTCGCAGGCGCTCGGGCGCGACGCCGAGCGAGGACAGGTCGGTGTGGTTGCTGTCGTCCATCGCGAGCACCAGGTCGTGTCCGTCGGTGGCGCGGGTGAACTGGCGCGCGCGGTGTCGGGTGGCGTCGTACCCCGAGCTGGTGAGCGTCGCCGCCGAGCGTTGGTCCATCGGCTTGCCGACGTGCCAGTCACCGGTGCCGTAGCTGTCGATCACGACGCGGTCGTCGAGACCGGCTGCGCGCACCCGGGCGTTGAGCACGATGTCGGCAACCGGCGATCGACAGATGTTGCCCAGACACACCACCGCGATCCGGTAGGGCTGGTCAGGACGTGGCGCAGGGAGCACGTCAGTCACGCTCCAGCACGAACGCCGAGGTGAATCCGCCCACGATGCTGAGCACCAGTGCGCCACCGACGGCGGTCCAGAACCCCTCGACACCGAAGCCGATGTCGAACTGCTCGGCGATCCAGTCGCCGAGCAGCAGCATCAGGGCGTTGATCACCAACAGGAACAGGCCGATCGTCAAGATGATGAAGGGCAGCGACAGGATCTTCACGATCGGTGCCACGAAGATGTGGATCACGCTCATGATCGCAGCGACGATCAGCAGCGGCGGCAGCTTGTCCTGCCAGTCAGCGCCTTCGAACCAGATGCCGTCGAACAACCAGGCAGCCACCGCCAGGCCCGCGGTGTTGGAAACCATCCAGCTCAAGAACTTCATGCGAGCCAGCGTAGTCGTAGTGCAACAACCCGGCAGCGCCTTTCTGTGCGGTCTCGACAGGCTGCTCAGAGGGCGAGCGACTCGAGGATCGCCGCCTCTGCGTCAGTGAGGTGGCCCTCGACGGCTCGGGTGGCCGCGTCCGCGTCGCCGGCTTCGATGGCCGCGACCAGGCGCCGATGGTCATCGAGCTGGTCGTGTGGGTTGCGCCGCATCCGGTCGACCTGGGCGAGTGCCAGTTTGAGTTCAGCCTGCACCGACGCGGCCATCGCGATCAGGCGTGGAGAGCCGGTGAGTGCGACGAAGGAGAGGTGCAGTGCGAGGTGGCGTTCGTTGAGACGGAAGTACGACGCCCCACGCTCCACCGCCTCGGCATATCGGTCGAGGCAACGGCGTACGGCGTCACGAGCGGCCGGATCCGCATCCGCCCAACGACGGGCGCCACTCGACTCCAGCACCGAGCGTGCCAGGCAGAGGTCGTGCACGGTGTCCGGGTCGGGCGTGCCGACCGAGACGCCCCGGTGCGGCCGGTGTACGGCGAGGCCCTCGGCGACGAGCACCGTGAGTGCTTCGCGCACGGTCGACCGGCCGACGCCGAGGGTGTCTGCGAGTGGGATCTCCCGCAGGGGAGTGCCGGACGCGAGCTGGCCGTCGAAGATGCTGCGACGGAGCTGGTCGGCGGCGCGGTCGACCGCACTGGCCGGATGGTGGGTGGGCTGCGGAGGCACGAGCGACATTCTGCCCCGAACGGGTCTTGCATCCGAGCGGCGCCGGCCGCACACTCGGATCAAGATTGTCAGACAATTTGGATCGGCGGGAGGGGAGGCGAGATGCACGACACTGGACGGCGCCAACTGATGGTGCGGCCGGACCACTACCGGATCGACAGCGAGATCAACCCGTTCATGGACCGCTCGCGCCAACCCGATCCGGCTCGCGCGCTCGCCCAGTGGGAGCACCTGCGCGCCACCCTCGAGAGTGCGGGCGCCCGCGTGGACGTGCTCGCCCAACCCGACGACGCGCCTGACATGGTGTTCGCGATGAACCTCGGGTTGGCGACGACCCGGCCCGACGGTCGACGGCACGTGGTGCTCAGCCACATGCGGTACGCCGAGCGGCGGCTCGAGACGCCACGTGCAACCGAGTGGTTCCTCGACCGGGGCTGGAGCGTCTCGCGCACCGGTCGGGATGGCATCGGTGCTCACTTCGAGGCTGGCGATGCCTTTGTGTGGCAGGGGAATCTCCTGGTCGCGCACGGCCCGCGCTCGGAGGAGTTGGCGGTCAAGCACCTCGCCAACGACTTGCGGATTCCGGTGCGCGGCCTTCGACTGGTCCACTCCGGGATGTACCACCTCGATCTGGCCTTCTGTCCGCTCGACGACCGTCGCGCCATCGTGGCGCCCTCGGCATTCGATGACGTGTCGGCCCAAGCCCTGTTGGCAATGGTGCCCGAGCCGCTGGTGATCAGCGAGAGTGAAGCGATGACCTTCTGTGCCAACTCGATCGTCGTCGACTCGACCGTGGTGATGCCCGTCGGATCGGCGTCCCGGGTCGTGGATCGCCTGTGCACCTGGGGTTTCGACGTACAACTGGTCGATGTCTCCGAGTTCCACAAGGCCGGTGGGTCAGTGCGTTGTCTCGCGAACCCACTCGACCTGGACATGCCCTAGGGTCGGAGCATGGTCGCCTCTCCCCAGCCTCGCCGCAACGTCGGTGAGATCCCGGCCTACGTCCCGGGGCGGGCGCCGACATCGCGTCCGGGCTTGTCGACCTACAAGCTCAGCTCCAATGAGAACCCGTATTCGCCACTGCCCGGGGTCGTCGACGCGGCGCATGCAGCCGTGGCGCAGATGAACCGCTACCCCGACATGGGCTGCACGGCGTTGTACGACGCGTTGGCGCGCAGGTTCGGCCTGCCGGCCGACCAGTTCGCCGCTGCCACCGGGTCGGTGGCGTTGATCTTCCAACTGGTGCAGGCGTTCTGCGACCCGGGCGACGAAGTGGTGCACGCGTGGCGCTCGTTCGAGGCCTATCCGATTGCGATCAGTGCAGCCGCCGCGACCGGCGTACCGGTGCCGGTGACTGCGTCCGGTGAGCACGACCTGACGGCGATGGCTGCCGCTGTCACCCGACGTACCAAGGTGATGCTGGTCTGCACCCCCAACAACCCCACCGGGCCTGCGGTCACCGACACCGCCGTACGTCGTCTGCTCGCCCGGGTTCGCAGTGACGTGCTGGTGGTGGTCGACGAGGCCTACCTCGAGTTCGTGCGGATGGCCGACCCGGTCGACGGGTTTGCGCTGGTGCGCGACTTCCCCAACGTGGTCCTCACCCGCACCTTCTCCAAGGCCTATGGCCTGGCCAACCTGCGCGTCGGGTACGCCGTCGCCGCGCCACCGATTGCCGCCGCTCTGCGCGCCGTTGCCCTGCCGTTCGGGGTCTCCGGCGTCGCCCAGGCCGCCGCGATCGCCTCGCTCGCGGCCGAGGAGGCATTGCTGGAGCGCGTCGATGCCTTGGTCGTCGAACGGGACCGCGTGGTCGCTGGGCTGCGCGAAGCCGGTTGGTCAATCCCTGAGCCACAAGGCAACTTCGTCTGGTTCGACCTCCCCGACCCGAGCGGCGCTCGCACCGCCGCCTTCGTCGCCGCGGCCGAAGAGGGCGGCATCGTCGTGCGTCCCTTCCACGGCGAAGGCGTGCGGGTCAGCATCGGCGAGCCCGAGGCCAACGACCGCCTCATCGCGCTCGCCACCCGAGTTGGTTGAGCAACTCAGGAGCTCGCCCAGACCCCCAGCAGGTTGCCGGCCGGGTCGGTGAAGGTGAAGCGACGACCGCCGGGGAACTCGTAGGGAGTGTCGACGATCGTGCCGCACGCCGACTCCACGGCTGCGACGGTGGCCTCGAGGTTGTCGGAGTAGAGCAGCACCAAGGGCCCGGCTCCGCGTTCGCCGACCGGCGCCACGCCGTTCAGCCCGCCGATCTCTCCTTCGCCCGAAGGCTGCCGGATCCCGGCGTAGTGAGGGCCATACTCGTTGAAGCGCCAGCCGAAGGCTGCTTCATAGAAGGCGCGCGCAGCCGCGACGTCGTCGACGGGAAGCTCGATGTAGTCAATCGCGTGGTGGATGTGGGTCATGTCGTCACGTTAGAGGTTCCGTGGAAGGCGGGAAGCCGAGTGATGGACGCGCCCGGATCCAACCGCCGGTCAGTGTGGGGTCGGGGCGCCTTCCACCTCGTCGACGCGGTTCGGCAGCAGCAGCGCCATCGCGATCACGACGACGCCGATCACGGCTCCGGTTGCAAAGGCCCACTGCAGGCCGCCCATCAATGCTTCGGCCTTGCTGCTGCCGGACTCCGCGAGCGCCCGGCCGCGGCTGTCCATCACCACGATCAGCACAGCGGTGCCGACGGCTCCGGCGGCCTGCTGCAGCGCTCCCAGGATGGAGCTGCCGTGGGAGTAGAGGTCAGGGGTCAGGGCGCCGAGTCCGACAGTGAAGACGGGCGTGAAGATCAGCGACAGCACCACCATCAGGGCCACGTGGACCGTCAGCACCATCCAGTACGGAGTCTCCGCACCGATGCGGCTCAACACGAAGAGGATCGCCACCATTGCGATCGAACCCGGGATCACCAGGGGACGCGCGCCGATCCGGTCGTAGGCCTTGCCGACCTGGGGCCCGAGCACGCCCATGGCCAGACCGCCGGGCATCACCAGCAGGCCGGCTTCGAGCTCGTTCATTCCACGCAGGTTCTGCAGGTAGAGCGGGAGCAGCACCATGGCGCCGATGAAGGCCATGAAGGCCGCGCACATCAGCACGAGCGAGATCGCGAAGTTGCGGTGCTGCAGGGCGCGCATGTCCAACAGCGGCCCGTCGCCCTTCTGCAGGCGGACCTGGAGGACCACGAACACTGCGATCAGTGCGACACCGAACGCGACCAGTACTGCCGGCTGCTGCCAGTCATCGGTGCGGACCTGACTCACGCCGTACACAAAGGTCGCGAAGCCGCCGGCGGAGAGAACGACGCTCAGCCAGCTGATCGGGATCTCCTTGGGTTCGCCGACGTTCTCCAGGCTGCGCATGCCGAAGAAGGCGACACCCACCGCGATCGGGAGCATCGCGACGAAGATCAGCCGCCACGAGCCGAAGTGCAGCAACAGACCGGAGACGGCCGGTCCCATGGCCGGGGCGCAGGACATCGCCAGCGTCACCTGGCCCATCACCCGACCACGGTCACTCGGGGCCACCACGGTCATCAGGGTGGTCATCAGCAGCGGCATCATGATTGCCGTGCCGGCAGCCTGGACGGCGCGCCCGGCGAGCAGCACCTCGAAGGTCGGCGCAAGCGCGGCAACCAAGGTGCCTCCGATGAAGGTCGACATCGCGGTGGCATAGACCGTGCGGGTGGTGACCCGCTGCAGGAACCAACCGGTCACGGGGATCACGGCGGCCATGGTGAGCAGGAAGATCGTGGTGATCCACTGCCCGGTGCGCTCTCCGATGGAGAAGTCGGCCATCAACCGCGGCATCGCGTTGGCCATGGTGGTTTCGTTGAGGATCGCGACGAAGGTGGCGGCGACGAGAAGTTTGACCACCAGAGGTGTCTTCTGACGCCCGTGGGCGACGTCGGCCTCGAACTGGGCCATGTCACCGGTCTCGGCGGGGGCAGTCATGGGTGGTCCTCTCGGTGGTTCTTGGTCTGGTGCAGGCAGCAGGCAGGCTGACGTGCGGTGGTGGAGCGATCCCGACTGCGGCCGGCGCGGCTGGTGCGTGTCGGTGTGGCGGGAGATCCCGCGCACTCCACCGACATTCAGACCGGAACAGCGCGAAGAACTCATCGGTCGGCGCTCGTCCGTGCCCCGACAGAAGACCAATGGTTGCGTGATCCCAGTTATTCCCG
Organism: Nocardioides daejeonensis; assembly: GCA_040393845.1. Taxonomy (GTDB): domain Bacteria; phylum Actinomycetota; class Actinomycetes; order Propionibacteriales; family Nocardioidaceae; genus Nocardioides; species Nocardioides daejeonensis_A. The sequence continues at coordinate 9,606 of JBEBTI010000014.1, read as the reverse complement.
CAACCCGGTTTCGCCCCACGGTGGCACCATGGGGACATGAGCGTGGATGACCAGACCCCGACGTACGTCGACTCCGGCAACGAGTTCAGCCGGGACATGAACTACATTCCGGACCGGATCCTGGCGGGGGAGCGGTCGGCGGACCCGATGGACGACGCGTTCCCGAGCGGCAGCAAGGACAGCCCGCGTGAGGTGCAGGTCTGGCCGGTCGCGCCGGGCCGCTACCGCCTCGTGGCGGCGAAGGCGTGTCCGTGGGCGAACCGCACGATCATCGTGCGCAACCTGCTCGGTCTCCATGACGTCATCTCGCTCGGCCTGGCCGGCCCGACCCACGACAAGCGCAGCTGGACCTTCGACCTCGACGAGGGTGGTCGCGACCCGGTGCTCGGGTTCGAGCGGCTCCAAGAGGCCTACTTCGCGCGCTATCCCGACTACTCCCGCGGCATCACCGTGCCGGCGATCGTCGACGTGGAGTCGAAGGGCGTCGTCACCAACGACTTCCCCCAGATCACCCACGACCTCTTCTTCGAGTGGCGCGAGCACCACAAGCCCGACGCGCCCGACCTGTGGCCGGCGGAGTCACGCGAAGAGATGGAAGCGGTGATGCAGCGGATCTTCACCGAGGTCAACAACGGCGTCTACCGCTGCGGCTTCGCCGGCTCCCAGGAGTCGTACGACGCGGCGTACGACCGACTCTGGACGGCGCTGGACTGGCTCGAGGAGCGCCTGACCGACCGTCGCTACCTGATGGGCGATGCGATCACCGAGGCCGACGTGCGCCTCTTCACCACCCTCGCGCGTTTCGACCCCGTCTACCACGGCCACTTCAAGTGCAACCGCAACAAGCTCACCGAGATGCCGGCGCTCTGGGGTTATGCACGCGACCTGTTCCAGACCCCCGGCTTCGGTGACACCATCGACTTCGACCAGATCAAGGCGCACTACTACGTCGTACACACCGACGTGAACCCCACCGGCATCATCCCCAAGGGCCCGGAACTCGCCAACTGGCTGACTCCCCACGGCCGCGAGCGCCTCTGACCATCCCGGACGGCGTTCTCGGGGGCAATTACCCGGTTGACCGGGTAATTGCCCTCTGTGTGACGGAAATTTCCGATACGAACGTCCTGATTCCCCGCACAACCGGGTAATTGGACTGCGCCCTCGACGCGCTATTCAGCGGCGTTCTTGAGCTTCACCAGCGTCTGCTCGATACCACGCTGGGTGCGTCCGCCCATTGCGGTGTTGAGGAACCAGCGCAGGGGTGCAGGGGTGTGGGAGAGGTCCCAGGTCTCGGTGACCCGGGTGCCGGGCTCGCCGGCGACGAGGGTCGGCTCCAGCTCGTAGCGCCACCGGACCGGTGCCTTGTGGCGCCACGCGATCAGGGCGTTGTCCTCGAACTCGACGACCTTGTTGGTGACGCGGTACTTCGCGCCCTGCTTCATGCCCATCCCAAACTCGGCGCCGAGGCTGAGGCGGTCCGGGCCTTCGACGTTGCCGGTCACGGTGCCGGAGCCGTCGATCAGCTGGTGCTTGCGCGGGTCGGCAAGGATGTCGAACACCGCTTCCGGTGCCGCCTGGATCTCGATGCTGGCCTGGGCGGACATGGTGCGCTCCTCTGCTCGGGGTACGACGACGGGTCGAGTCTGTCAGGTCGCCCTCAACGTTTCGGCCTCGTCGGCCGTAGTGAGGGTGCATCGTTGGAGTTTGAGGAGACAGAGTGCGCCACACCGGGTTTGCCGAGTTCGCGGAGGCAGAGCTGCCGCGGCTGCTGGGTCTTGCCCGCGCCCTGACCGGCAACGACCACGACGCCTGGGACCTGACCCAGGAGGCGCTGGTGCGGGTGGGCGTCAAGTGGCCGCAGGTCGTGGACGGACCCAACCCGGTCGGCTATGCCCGCACCACTCTCGCCCGGTTGAACATCGACCGGCTGCGCCGGCGCAAGCGGGAGGTGACGACCGCCGTACTCCCCGAGGTTGCGGTCACTGACCTGCCGCAGGGCGTCGAGCCGTGGCTGGTCGAGGCGCTCGCGGGGCTCTCGCCCAAGCAACGGACCGCAGTGGTGCTGCGTTGTGTCGAGGACCTCGACGCAGCCGACATCGCCGCTGCACTCGGCTGCTCGGTCGGTACGGCGCGCAGCCACCTCTCGCGCGGGCTCGGACGGATGCGCCAGGCCGCCCCCGAAGGAGATCCCCATGTCTGAGCACCGCGATCCGGAGCAGCTCGCCGACGAGCTCGTCGCAGACCAGGTGCGCCGGTACGCCGGCCCCGCCGCGCCGCCGCCGGGCGGCCTCGATCAGATCGTCGCCCAGGTCGAACGGCAGCACACCCGGCGGCGGAGCGGATTCGTCGTGGCCGCAGCTGCGGCACTGGTCGTGATCGCCGGCTCCGTGGCGGTCGGCGCATGGGTCAGCGGACCGGACGACCGGGCCGACGGCGGCCCGGCCGTGGTCGGCGACGCGCCGCGCGACGGAGTGGTGCCGCGCGGGGGTGAGTGGCGACCGATGGCCCCCTCGCCGCTGAGTCCCCGCCACGGTTCTGCGGCGACCTGGACCGGCACTGAGCTGGTGGTCGTCGGAGGCCTCACCGGCTTCGTGTGCCCTCCGACTGCCGACTGCTCAGGCAACGGAGAGCCGAGCGTCGAGGCCACGGCCTATGACCCCGCCACCGACACGTGGCGGCGCCTGCCCGACGCGCCGGTGCCGGTGCCCTCGACCGAGTGGCCCGAGGCGGAGGCGGGCACCGCGGCGGTGGCAACCTGGACCGGCGACGAGGTCGCCGTCGTCCTCGAACAGGAAGTCCTGTCCCTCGACCCGACGACGGGACAGTGGCGCCGGCAACCCATCACCGATGCCGCTGCGGGCACCACGCCCACGGTCGATGATCACACGATCGTGCACGCCTCCTACGACAAGTCTTCGAAGGCGGGCGCGCGCACCGACTGGGTGCTCGACCCACGCACCGGCGTACGCACCTGGTTGCCGCCGGACCCGTTCGGCGAGTCCTACGATCGAAGCTTGGCGTGGGACGGCGAGCGGTTCTGGCTGCTGTCGATGGCGGTCGAGCACCACTTCGCCGCTCACGAGGGGTCGCCGTCGCGGGTCGCGGTCCTCGAGGGTGATCGGTGGCGGATCGTCGACGAGGAGACGCCGGAACTCACCTACGGCCAGCGGTGGTGGTGGGACGGTGCCAAGCTGGTCGTCGCGCCGGCGAGGGAGGCGCCCGGCCGGCGCTTCGACCCCGCCAGCGAAGAGTGGACGCTCGTGGCGGCGCCCGACGAGACGAACTGTCCCCTGCCGGCCGCCGGAGTCGGCCCCGATTGGGTGGCCACGCAAGGCGGTGCCCTGATCGCACTCGGATCAGGCGAGGCCACGCAGGTCCCCGACTGCTCACAGACGTTCGGCGGTGTGGCCACCGCGGTGTGGGCGGACGATGAGCTGCTGGTCTGGGGCGGCTCCGACCCGAAGGGGAGGGTGACGGCCGCTGGTCTGCGTTGGCGCCCTCCGGCGCCGCGCTGAGCGGACGATCAATGGGGTGTCCTGGTGCTCGCATGTGGCACTGAGCTACCCCATTGATCGTCATGCTCGGGAACCGAAGGCAGACGTTGGCGCGTCTGGTGGGATGAGGACCCACGACCGAGGAGACCGCGTGCAGACCGAGCAGGAGTTCACCGACTATGTCGCGAGCCGATGGCCGCGGCTGGTGCGCTCGGCGGTGCTGCTCGGCTGCACGCCGACCGAGGCCGAGGACGTCGTACAGTCGGCGCTCACCCGCTGTCTGGTCGGATGGTCGAAGGTACGTCGGGCCGACGACCGGGACGCCTACGTGCACAAGGTGCTGGTCAACACCTTCGTCTCGTCGCGGCGCCGACGCTGGACCGGGGAGCGGCCGGTCGCCGTACTCCCCGAGCAGGTCGACGGCGACGAGACCGACGCGGTCGACACCGCCGACGCGGTGCAACGGTCGCTGGCCAAGCTGTCGACCGACCAGCGGATCGCGGTGGTGCTGCGCTACTACGTCCACCTCGACGAACGCCAGATGGCCGAGGTGCTCGGCGTCGCGCCGGGCACCGTCAAGAGCCGACTGTCGCGGGCGCTGAAGGTCCTCGCCGCCGACCCTTCCCTGAGTGAACTGCGAGGCCTGTGATGAGCGAACCCGAGATCCCCGACCTGCTCGACCGCGCCGCCGCCCGCGTCGAGGTCGGCCCGCCGCCGATCGGCGCGATGCTGCGCGACGCTTCGCGGGTACGGCGTCGCCGTCGCGTCGGGCTGGTCGCCGCGGCCGCCGCGGTGGTCACCGTGATCGGTGGCACGGCGTACGTCGTGGGCTCGCCGGACGACGGCCCGAGCCCGCAGGACCCGGTGGTGGCGCCGGACGAGCCGACCATCGACGCCGACGCCTCACGGGTGCCCGACGGCTACCGCCTCGTCGCGGTCGGGTCGGCAGCGATCGCCGTACCCGCCGACTGGGGCACCAACAAGGTGCAGTGCGGTGACACCCCGACGCAGGACACGGTGGTGATCGACCTGGCGGTGCTCAACATGTGTGCCCGGGAGCGGCCGCGGGGGGTGGAGAGTGTGAATGTCGGCCACGGGTCTCGCACTGACGTTGCTCGTGATCTCCGCACCTATGAAATAGATGGGCACCGCGTGGAGGTCGAGGAGACCACCTGCGCGGAGCGCGCCTTCATTCGTGGAGGCAAACGAGATCGCGGAGACGTGGTGTGCAGCGCGACCCTCTGGTTCGCAGACCTCGACGCCTCGTTCAGTGCCTCCTCCTCCACCCAGCCAGAGGCCACGGCCCGGGCCAACGTGGAGGAGATCCTCTCGCACGTGCTGGTGCTCGACGACGAGGTCGGCGTTCCTGAATTTCAGGAGGTCACTACCGAGGGTCAGGAGCGTGGCGGTGAGCGCTACGTGAAGCGACTGGAGGAGGCGGGGCTTCGAGCGGAGGTTGTCACCGAGCAGCGGCCCGGCATGAAGGCCGGCTTCGTGCTCGGGGTCGACCCGGCCCCTGGCACGGTGGTCGCCCCGGGCAGCACGGTGCAGGTCACGGTGATCGGCGAGCCGCAGGGTCCGGCCGACGAGCTCAGTGTCGGGATGAACTCCGATGCCACCGACTGGGACCCCGACGCCCTCGACAGCCTGCAGATCCGCGCCAACCCGACCGTGCGGATCAAGGTCGGCGACGGCATCTGGGCCTACGCCCACGGCAAGCGCGCCCGCACCCTGGCCGGCGCTCTCGACGGCGATTCACTGGAGATCGACGGCTGGACCGACGGCCCCAACTTCCCGCACTCGTGGCGCGCCGTCCGCCCGGGGCGTACGACGATCACGCTCACCATCACAGCCGATGGCGAGGAGGTCGTTTTGGGCCGGGTCACCGTCGTCGTCACCTCCTGACCCGCGAACTTGCAGTCGCACGACGCGAATCTGCAGCTAGGCCACGCGAACTTGCAGTTGGACCGCCCGAACCTGCAGTTGGTCCAAGCCGACCCACAGGCCCCGTCGCTGACGCCCGACCGTCGTACGCCGGCGGACCAAGCGCAGGTTCGCGCGGTCCAAGCGCAAGTTCGGGCTAGGGGGTGCGGCGGTCGGGCTTCTCCAGCTTCCGGAGCAGCGGGCCGAGCGCCAGGGCCAGTCCGGTGCGCACGAGCGCGCCGGGCAGGTGGGGGAGTCGGGCGCCGCGCGCCACGCGACGTGCGCCGAGTCGGCGCAGGGCGACCTCCGAGCCCAGCAGGACCGCACTGGCCGCAGCCACGCCAACCAGCACCGAGCGAGTCGGGCCCGCGTCGTCGTCGGGGGCGAGGAACTCCGCCACTTCGGGGTCGTCGGGGGCGAGCTCGCCGGCGTCGAGGCGCTGGGCGATGTCGTGGGAGGTGGCCAGCTCCTGCTTGGCCTCGCGCAGGCTGTCCCGTTCGAACCACGCCGTCGCGCCGCCACCGACGACCATCACGCCGGCTTTGAACCAGGCGCGTCCACGCTGGTCGGGCAGCAGGTCGTCGCTGAGGTACCACACCAGGGTCGTGGCGGCGGAGGTCCAGTCACTGCCGGTGATCAGCTTGCTCATCCCGTGCTTGCTCCCTTGAGCTTGTCGACGACGGCGAGGAGTTCGTCGATGGAGTGGTTGAAGGTGCCGCGGGAGAGCACTCCCGGCATGGCTGCGTGGTAGTAGAGGCCTTCGCCGATCAGCATGATCGCGTCGGCGAGGGTGTCGTCGCCGACCTCCTCGCGGATCAGGTCACCCCAGGCCTGGTGGACGCCCTCGATCACGTCGATCGCCGGTTGCCACGACGTCTGGGCAAGGCGCAGCACGGCCCGATAGAGCGGATCGCTGTGGTCGTTGGTCTCCCACGAGGTGCGCACGTAGTGGCGCGACGGGCCGGCCGGGTCGGACCGCATCTCCTCGACCCCCTGCGCGGCCATCTCCTGGAAGCGCTCGATCAGAGCCTCGCCGAGGGCCTCCTTGGACGGGAAGTGATAGAGCACACCGCCCTTGGAGATCCCGGCGCGCGCGGCCACGGCGTCGATCGTCGCGGCCCGCTCGCCCTCGGCCTCGAGGATCTCGGCGTACGCCGTCAGTGCCTTGTCTCGGGCATGGGGTGGCCGGGTCATGGCCCGACCCTATCCAGTGGGCACGATCGCTGCTCGACGCCCGGCAGGTGATCAGGATCTCGCGCCGCGAAGCCGGTTCCGCCTTGGTAACTATACCGTCTGGACGGTATAGTTATCGGGTGACCCTGACTGCCACCACGCCCGAGATGATTGCGATGTCGCCCCGTCGCCGTTGGGCTGCGCTTGCCGTGTTGATGCTCCCGGTGCTGCTGGTCTCGGTCGACAACACGGCGCTGAGCTTTGCGGTTCCGTCGCTGTCGCGCGACCTGGCGCCGAGCGGCAACGAACTGCTCTGGATCATCGACGTCTATCCGCTGGTGCTGGCGGCGCTGTTGGTGACGATGGGCAGCCTCGGCGACCGGATCGGACGCCGTCGGATCCTGTTGGTCGGTGGCATCGGCTTCGCGGTGATTTCGGTGCTGGCTGCCTTCTCGCCCAACTCCGGCAGCCTGATCGCGGCGCGGGCCCTGCTCGGCTTCTTCGGCGCGATGCTGATGCCGGCCACCCTGTCGCTGATCCGCAACATCTTCGTCGACGCGACCGAACGTCGTACGGCGATCGCGGTTTGGGCGGCAGGGTTCTCCGGCGGCGCAGCGCTCGGTCCGCTCGTCGGCGGTTGGTTGCTCGAGCACTTCTGGTGGGGTTCGGTGTTCCTGCTGGCGGTGCCGGTGCTGATCCCGTTGCTGGTGCTCGCCCCGGTGCTCCTGCCCGAGTCCCGTGACCCCGACCCCGGCCCGGTCGACCCCGCCGGCATTGCGCTGGTCAGCACATCCTTGGCCGCGCTGGTGTTTGCGATCAAGGCGGTCAGCTCGGGCGAGCCGACGTCGTTGGTGCTCCTGTCGCTGATGGTCGGTGTGGGCGCCGGGGTGGCGTTCGTGCGCCGGATGCTCGAGGCCGAGCGCCCGATGCTCGACGTCCGCCTGTTCCGCAACCCGGTCTTCTCGGGTGCGCTGGTCGTCAACCTGGTCAGCATCTTCGCGCTGGTCGGCTTCATCTATTTCTTCACCCAGCACCTCCAGTTGATTGCCGGGCACGGCCCGATGCACGCTGCCATGTTGATGGTCCCCGGTCTGGCGGTGACCATCCTGTGCGGCCTCCTTGCCGTGCCACTGGTCCGGTTGATCGGTGCGTCGAGGGTGGTCACCGTGGGGCTGGCGTCGAGCGCGCTCGGCTATCTGGTTGCCGCGGTCCTGGGTGCCTCCGGCTCGCAGACCTGGCTGCTCGCTGCCTTCGTGCTGCTCTGCATCGGCGTCGGTCTGGCCGAGACGATCTCCAACGACCTCGCCCTCGGCGCTGTCCCGCCGACCAAGGCCGGTGCCGCCTCGGCAGTCTCGGAGACGGCGTACGAGGTCGGCGCAGTGCTGGGTACGGCGGTGCTCGGCAGCCTGCTCAACCTCGCCTACCGGCAGGGTCTGGAGTTGCCCCGAGGTGTCTGGCCCGAGCAGGCAGAGCAGGCGCGTGCGACCCTCGGCGGCGCGGACGAGATCGCCCGCGGCCTCCCCACCCACCTCGCCGACTCCCTCCTCGCCTCCGCCGCCCACGCCTTCGACGGCGCGGTCACTCTCACTGCCCTGATCGGCGCCGCGGTCACCTGCGTGGCGATCGCGGTGTCGCGGAGGACGTTTCGCGGGCTCTGAGGTCGGTTCCCCGCACAGGCGGGGAATTCGTCACTTCGTTACTGAAGCTTCAGTGACGAAGTGACGAATTCCCCCTCCAAGTCGGCAGCTGAACGCCGCACTGGCGCACCCTATCTGCATGTGCAAACATATGCGCATGCGTGAAGATGAGTGGATCGAACCGGACGACGCCGAGGTTGCCGTCTGTGTCGAGATCTTCAGTCTGCTCGCCGATGCGACCCGCATGCGTATCCTGCTGGCACTGCGGGAAGGCGAGCAGTCGGTCGGCGCGATCGCGGGGCAGGTCGGCAAGTCCCAGACCGCGGTGTCGCAACACCTCGCCAAGCTGCGGCTGAGTCGGGTCGTCACCACGCGGCACGAAGGCGCTCGGGTCTACTACCAACTGGCCAACGACCACGCGATCGAACTGCTCCGCGTCGCCGTGCACCAGGCCGAGCACGCCGTGGGCGGCGCCATGCGACATCGGGACCGTTGATGGGACACGGACACGGGCACGACCACGCCGCCGGCCGCGCTGCTGACCGGGGACGTCTGCTCAAAGTGCTGGCTGTCACCGTCACCGTGCTGGTCGTCGAGCTCGTCGGCGCCTGGTTGACCAGCTCGCTGGCGTTGCTGGCCGATGCCGGACACATGGCCACGGACGCCTCGGCCGTCGTGATCGCCCTCTCGGCGTCGTACGTCGCCACTCGCCCGCCGGGGCCGCGCGCCACCTTCGGTCTGCACCGGGCGGAGATCTTGGCCGCGTTGGTCAACGCGGTCGTCCTGCTCGGGGTGTGCGGGTGGTTGACCTGGGCCGCGATCCGCAGACTGCTCGATCCGGTCGAGGTCGACGGCGGCGGCATGCTCGTGTTCGCCCTCGTCGGCCTGCTGGCCAATCTCGTCTCGCTGGCGATCCTGGCGCGCGCGGACACCTCGTCGCTCAACATCCGGGCTGCCTTCCTCGAGGTGCTCACCGACGCACTCGGATCGTGCGTCGCCTTGGTGGCAGGCCTCGTCATCTGGCTGAGCGGCTGGCAGGCCGCCGACCCGATGGCGTCTCTCGCGATCGCCGTACTCATCCTGCCCAGGGCGCTCGCGCTGATCCGCGACTCGGCCGCGGTGCTGCTGGAGACCGCGCCGAAGGGTCTTGACCTCGACGACGTACGCCACCACCTCTCCCACGTGCCGGGCGTGGTCGACGTGCACGACCTGCACGCGTGGACGATCACCAGCGGCATTCCGAGCCTCTCCGCGCATGTCACCGTCACCGACGAAGCACTGGACGGGTACGGCGTGGGCGCGGTGCTGGACCAACTCAGCGAGTGCGTGGCCGAGCACTTCGAGATCCGGCATGCCACCTTCCAGGTGGAGCCGGT
>JBEBTI010000013.1:0-28728 GCA_040393845.1 Nocardioides daejeonensis | reverse complement strand
GCGTGATGAACACCGACAACATGACGATCTCCGGCGAGACCATCGACTACGGCCCGTGCGCCTTCCTCGACGGCTACCACCCGGACACGGTGTTCAGCTCGATCGATCACCAAGGTCGCTACTCCTACGGCAACCAGCCGACGATCGCGCAGTGGAACCTCGCCAGGTTCGCCGAAGCGATGCTGCCGTTGTTCGACGAGGACGAGCAGGCTGCAGTGGCGCAGGCGACCGAGCTGCTCAACACGTTTGCCGACCGGTTCCGCACTGCGTGGACTGCCGAGATGGCGGCCAAGCTGGCGGTACCTCCGAGTGTCGCCGCGCCCCTCGCCACCGACTTCCTGGAACTCCTGGCAGGGGCGCGCGCCGACTTCACCAACGCCTTTCGGGCCCTCGCCCCGGCTGCCCTCGGAGACGGCGAATCCCTGCGCAGCCGCGTGATGGACCTGCCCGGCATCGATGCATGGCTGGTCGACTGGCGCGCGCACCGGCCTGATCCGGTGGCCCTGCGAAAGACCAGTCCCACCTATGTCCCGCGCAACCACCTGGTGGACGAAGCACTGTCGGCTGCGGAGCACGGCGACCTGGCCCCGTTCGAGGTGCTGCTCGACCTCGTGCAGCACCCGTACGACGAGCGCCCCGGCCGGGAGCGGTACGCCGAGCCCGCACCAGAGGAGTTCGCGGCCGGCTTCCGCACCTTCTGCGGCACCTGACGTCGACTCAGCAACGCACCTCGGCGAGGTCGCGACGTACGTCGTGTCGCACCCACACCTGCTGACCGCACGGCTCGCCGACCAGGGTGTAGTGCTGCTCGATCAACGCCGCCGTCGAACCGTCCGGGTCGAGTCCGAAGGCATCGACACCGAGGGTGACCGCCAGGAACGTGGGGCGCTCGTCGCTGTTGAGCAGTGCCCGGAGTTCGGCAAGGTCGGGATCGAGCACCCGCACCGGCAGGCTCCACAGGTGGCGGTAGCGCGACTCCAGGCCACTGGACCACTGGAGATCGGCGGCGCCGTACATCACGGTCAGGGTGTCGCCGGGCTGCGCAACATCGGCGATCGCGCCGCCGATCGCCTGTGCGTTGTCGACGCCACGCGCTGCGACCTGTTCGTCGACGTCGGGCAACGCCGACACCTGGGTCCAGACGAAACCGATCACCACCACTGCCAGCAGGGCCTGCGCAGCACGGTCTGACCATGTGACTGCAGCGCGGGCACCGAACCCGACTGCCACCGCGAGAGCGAGTCCGGGCGCCATCCCCATCAGGTAGTGCGTCCACCAACTGCCCCCGGCCACGACGCACCATGCCTCGAAGCCGACCAGACCGGTGACGGCGAGCACCGCCGAGGAGAAACCTGCGCGACCGAGCAGCACCAGGAGCAGCAGGACCAGCACCAGTGGCGCCAACCAGGTGTCCCAGACCAGTTGTCCGAAGATCTCTCGACGCTGTTCGATGCCGCTGGTGTGGCTGGCCTGCAGGATCCCCGACGCTTCGGTGCGGAACCTGAAGGCAACCTCCCAGAACTCGGCGAAGTCCGACCCGCGGTGCACGACCCAGGCGAGCACGATTCCCAACCAGGCAACGGCGCCGCCCACTCCCGAGGCCAGTCTGACCGCCACCTCCCGGGCCGGGAGCTCTCCGCGAAGTCCCCGGCACACGGCGAGCAACACCGCGAGGACGAAGACGTCGGCGAAGTTCTGCTTGATCGTCAGCGCCACCATGCCGAGCAGTCCGGCAGCGAACGCCCACCACACCGGTCGGCGTACCGCAGTGCCGAAGGCGACGAGAACGCACCACCCGCCGGCGGCAACGAACGGGATGGCGAGGGCCTCACCGTTGGCTGCCTCCGCGCCGAGCAACGGCGAGGAGACGAAGGCCGCGCCGACCACAGCTGCTGCGGTGGCGCCGCGGACGCCGCCGAGCACCCGACCGGCGGCCCACACGGCCGCCACGAAGCCGACCAGGAGGACGGTCGCGACCCACCGGATGGCATGGACGTCGTCGAATGCGGCCGCGATCCCGAACAACCAGACCAGTGTCGGGGGACGATCGACCCAGTAGCCGCCGTACAACCCGTCACCGGAGCCGTGGAAGGTCTCACGGCTTACCAGGAAGAAGCCGGCCTCGTCGGGATAGACCGGCCACTCGCCGAGCACGATCCGTCCGACCACGACGAGCAGGACGGCGACGGCCAGGGCGATCGGCGCCAGGAGGGTGCGGAACCGAGTCACCTCAGCTCACCACGACCAACGCGCCGAGCGCCCAGATCCACGACACGAAGGAGCCGACCAGGAAATATTCGGTCACCTCGTCGATGCTCGGGCCGTCGGCGGCGTCACGTCGGGCCTGCAACTCCGGCCAACGCAGGAGGCCCTTGGCAGCAATCACGATGCCCGCGGCAGCGAGGTTCCCCGCCAGGCCGAGCCCGACGATGAAGAGGCGCTCCATCGGCCCGAGCAGACGCCCGCCCTTCAGGGTCCGGGTGGCGTCGTGGGCAGGGCCGCGAGCCGGGTTGACCGTGTCGGTCGCCAACAGCACCAGCCGGACCACCACGTTGCCGGTGGAGCACTGCACGGCGAGCGCCCCGGACAACAGCAGGGCCTCGTCGGCCGACAGGCCCGCCAGCCACCGCAAGGGCGTGGCGTCCAGCCACGCGTCGACCACGCCGCCCGCCTCCGAGGCCGCCGGCGAGAAGCCCACCAGCAACAGGAAGCTGAGCACCAGCAACGACAACGGCAGGGCGGCTCGCTGGGTGCCGAACCCGTGCCGCACGGTGCGGTCCCACACGAAGACGGCGCCGGCGATCAACGCCACAGCGGCGAGATCCACCCCCTCGGTGAGATCTGCCGCGAGCGCGACGACGATCACCGCCGTGGCACCGAGCAGACCGGGAAGCGTGCGCACCGGACGCACCGAGTGGGCGAGGTCTGCTGCGCCGAGACCGATCAACCAGAGCGCCAGCCAACTCATCCCACGTCCTCCCATGCCGCATCCGCCAGGACCAGAGCCCCGAGACCTCCCGAACGGACCCGTTGCGACACCGCCGAGGCACTGATGCCCAGACGTTCGCTGATCTCGCGTTGCGTCTCGCCCTGCAGCAGACCGTCCAACACCGACAGGGCTCGGTCGTCGAGATCAGCCACCAACCGGTCCCGCATCACCATCGCGGACTCGACCGCTCGCGCGTACGCCGCCACGCCGGTGGCGCCCTCACCGATCCGGAAGGCCGTGCGTCGCCACGCGGTCGCCGTACGTTCCTGAGCAGCATGCACGGCCTCGATCGCGGCGCGGGCAGCCCACCAACCGGGGCCGTCCTGCACCGGCGGGTCGGCCTGGAGCACCGCCACCTCACCCCACCCGATGCCGTGCCGTACGTCGTAGCGCCCTCGGGTCGCCGCGCTCAGCGCGAGGGAGACGCGCACCGCCGCACCGACGTCGGCGAAGACGCCCTGATATTCGTCTCCGACCGTGATCCGCAGCGGCTCCACGCCCGGGTGGCGCGTGTTGACCGAAGCGAGCACGGAGGCGACCACAGCATGGAGTTCCGCGCGGTCGTCGGCCCGACGTGAGTCGACCACGTCGCCGATCAGGGTTGCCCGGGTCGTCATCACCACCACCTCCAAATGAAGGCTATCAGTTCATCCGCATCACAGTGAAGGCATTTGCTTCACGCTCAGTCAGCCCCAGAAGACCCGATCGACCACGGCACGCGCCCGGCGCGTCGTCCGCAGGTAGTCGTTGACCATCTCGTCGCTCTCCCCCGGTCCGTACCCGAGCACCGCCGCGACCCCGGCCCGCTCCCGTGCGTCACGCGGCAGATTGTCGGACGGCTTGCCCCGCACCAGCGTGATCGCGTTGCGGGTGGCGCTCACCGTACGCCACGCCAGGGTCAGTTCCTCCGTGTCGGACGCCGAGAGCAGCCCGGCCTCTCCCGCCGCGGCAAGCGCCTTCAACGTGCGCGGCGTCTGCAGTCCGGGAACCTGCCCGGCATGCTTCATCTGCAGCAACTGCACCGTCCACTCGATGTCGGCCAGTCCGCCTCGCCCGAGTTTCAGGTGCGTCTTGGGGTCGGCCCCCCGAGGCAACCGTTCGTGGTCGACCCGGGCCTTGATCCGACGCACCTCCCGCACATCGACCTCCGTCAGTCCCTCGACCGGGAACCTCAGGGGATCGATCAACTCGGTGAACTGCCGGCGCAGGTCCGGGTCGCCGACTGCGGCAAACGCACGCAGCAGGGCCTGGAACTCCCACACCGCCGACCAGCGCGCGTAGTAGGCGGCGTACGACTGGAGGGTGCGCACCAGCGGTCCGGACTTCCCCTCAGGTCGCAGCGCCGCGTCGACCTCGAGCGCCGGGTCGGAGGCCGGCATGGCGAGCATCCGGCGCAGGTCGTTGGCCACAGCCTGGGCGTACGTCGCGGCCTGCTGCGGATCGGCGCCCGGCACCGGGTCGTGCACGAACATCACGTCCGCATCACTGCCGTAGGAGAGTTCGAGGCCGCCGTAACGACCCATCGCGATGATCGCCATCCGGGTGGGTGGCGCATCGAGTCCGCGGGTGACGAGCACCGCGCGCTCGGCCAGTTCCAGGGTCGCGGCAAGCGTCGCGTCGGTGAGGTCGGTGAGCCCCCGACCGACCGCGACCACGTCGTTGACGCCCATCAGCTCTCCGGTGGAGATCCGCAGCAACTCGCGACGTCGTACCGCCCGGATCGTCCGCGCCGCGTCGTCCACTGCAGCCTGCCGGCCGGCGGCGGCCCGCATCTCGCCGAGCACGGATGTGCGTCCCAACGGGGTCAGGTCGTCGCCGAGCACCTTGACCCCGTTGGGTTCGCGCTCCAGCAGGTCGGTCGCGTAGCGCGAGGTCGCCAGCACCCGGGAGAGCCGTTCGGCGACCTCCCCCTCGTCCCGCAACAGTCGGAGATACCACGGGGTCGCACCGAGCGCCTCGCTGATCCGCCGGAACCCGAACAGACCGGCATCCGGGTCTGGCGCATCGGCAAACCACTCGAGCATCACCGGCAGCAACGAACGCTGGATCGCGGCAGTCCGGGAGACCCCGCTGGTCATCGCCTCCAGATGTCGCAATGCGCTGTGCGGGTCCTGGTAGCCGAGCGCCTCGAGGCGCTGCTGGGCCTGGTCGCGTGAGAGCCGCACCGGGTCGTCGGAGACCGACGCCACCGACGCCAGCAGCGGCCGGTAGAAGATCTTCTGGTGCAGCCGACGCACCTCGCGTCGGTGATGCTTCCACTCCTTCTCGAGCCCGCGGACGGGATCCTTCAGGTGTCCCATCGAACGGCCGAGACGACGCAACGACACCTCGTCCTCGGGTACGACGTGGGTGCGGCGCAGACCGAAGAGCTGGATCCGATGTTCCAACGTGCGCAGGAAGAAATAGGCCTCGTGCAGGGTCCGGCCGTCGTCGCGACCGACGTATCCGCCCCGCATCAGTTGGTCGAGTGCGCCCAGCGTCGCCGGGGCGCGGATACCCGGATCGCTGCGACCATGGACGAGTTGCAGCAACTGCACCGCGAACTCGACGTCACGGAGGCCACCCGAACCCAGCTTGAGTTGGCGTTCGGCGACATCGGCCGGAATGTGCTCGAGCACCCGCCGTCGCATCGCCCGCACGTCCTCGACGAAGCCCTCCCGACCCGCTGCGGTCCAGACCATCGGATCGACCGTCTCGACATAGGCACGGCCGAGGGCCAGGTCACCGGCCACTGGCCGGGCCTTGAGCAGGGCTTGGAACTCCCACGTCTTGGCCCATCGTTGGTAGTAGCCCTCATGGCTGGCCAAGGTGCGCACCAACGGTCCGGACTTGCCCTCCGGCCGCAGTCCGGCGTCGACCGGCCAGATCGTGCCCTCCGCGGTGTGGTCGGAGCAGACCTGCATCAGGTTGGCAGCCATCTGGGTGGCCGCACGCAACGCCACAGTGCCGTCGGCCCCCTCGACCGGCTCGAAGACGAAGATGACGTCGACGTCGCTGACGTAGTTGAGCTCATGACCGCCGCACTTGCCCATCGCGACCACCGCGAGGCGCGCCGCACCGGTCGCCTCCTCCCCGACCCGGGCCCGGGCCACGGCCAGCGCCGCCTCGAGAGTGCCTGCGGCGAGATCGGACAGCTCCGCGGCAACGTCACCGACGCCGGTGTGGTGCGCGAGGTCTCGCGCGGCCAGCCGGAGCAGGATCCGGCGGTACTCCACCCTCAGCGCGTCAACGGCTTCGGAGTCGGGCTTGCCGGCCACCGGCACCCGGTCCTGCGGGTCGGCCCCGACACTGCGCAACAACCACTCCCGCATCGCGAACGCCGGCGCCCGGGTCGACCCGAGGGTCGGGTCGCACAGCTCGCGCCAGTGCGCCGGATGCCGCGCCAGATGTTCCCCCAGTGCCTCGCTGGCACCGAGCACCTGGAGCAGCCGGATCGCCGTACCTTCGTCGTCGACGAGCACGTCCAGCAACTCGTCAGGGTCGTCGAGGTGCTCCAGGAGTCGCACCAGCCCGACCAGCGCCAGGTCAGGGTCGGCCACCACCCTGAAGTGGTCCCGCAGCACCCGCGCCCGCTCCCCCACTGCTCGGGCATGCACGATCGCCTGGTCGACGTCGTGGAAGCCGAGTGCGAGCAACGTGGTCCGGGACAGGACGCCGGGGTTGCGGGTCACGGGAGGTCAGAGCACCGGAAGCATCCGGTCCCGCTCGAATGCGGAGACCTGCCCTCTGTATTCGTCCCACTCCGCACGCTTGTTGCGCAGGAAGAAGTCATAGACGTGCTCACCGAGGGTCTCGGCCAACAACTCGGACTCCTCGGCGATCTGGATCGCCTCGGCCAAGGTCTTCGGCAGCGGCTGGATGCCCAACGCCTTCCGCTCCCGCTCGGTCAACGCCCAGACGTCGTCCTCCGCCTCGGGGGGCAGTTCGTAGCCCTCCTCGATCCCCTTCATCCCGGCCGCCAGCACCACGGCGAAGGCGAGATAGGGGTTGCAGGCGGCATCGATCGAGCGCAGTTCCACCCGGGTCGATCCACCCTTGTCGGGCTTGTACATCGGAACCCGGATCATCGCTGAGCGGTTGTTGTGGCCCCAACAGATGTACGACGGTGCCTCACCCCCGCCGATCAACCGCTTGTAGGAGTTCACCCACTGGTTGGTGATCGCGGTGATCTCGCCGGCATGACGCAGCATGCCCGCGATGAACTGCCGCCCGGTGGTGCTCAACTTGTACTGCCCGCTGGCGTCGTAGAAGGCATTGCGGTCGCCCTCGAACAACGAGACGTGCGTGTGCATGCCCGAACCGGGGTGCGTGGTGAACGGCTTCGGCATGAAGCTGGCCCAGATGTCCTGACCCAACGCCACCTCGCGCACCACGGTGCGGAAGGTCATGATGTTGTCGGCCGTGCTCAGCGCGTCGGCATAACGCAGGTCGATCTCCTGCTGCCCCGGCCCGGCCTCGTGGTGACTGAACTCCACCGAGATGCCCATCGACTCGAGCATGGTGATCGCCTCGCGGCGGAAGTCCGAACCGTGCGACTGGGCGGTGTGGTCGAAGTAGCCACTGCGGTCGACCGGCACCGGCTCCTCGCCGCGTCCCGGAGAGTCCTTGAAGAGGTAGAACTCGATCTCAGGGTGGGTGTAGAAGGTGAACCCCTTCTCGGCCGCGGCACTCAACGCACGCTTGAGGACGTAGCGGGGATCGGCGTACGACGGGCTGCCGTCCGGCATCACGATGTCGCAGAACATCCGCGCGGTCGAGGGGCCCTCACCACGCCACGGAAGGATCTGGAAGGTCGAGGGGTCCGGCTTGGCCAGCATGTCGGCCTCGTAGACGCGCGCGAACCCCTCGATCGCCGACCCGTCGAACCCGATCCCCTCGGTGAAGGCGCCCTCGAGCTCGGCCGGCGCGACCGCGACCGACTTCAGGAACCCCTGCACGTCGGTGAACCACAACCTGACGAACCTGACGTCTCGCTCCTCGAGCGCGCGCAGCACGAAGTCTTCCTGCTTACCCATGAGGACAACTATGGCGCATCGATGTTTCCGCCGTGTGTCACCGGGGCCGGAGATCGTGCCGGGTTCAGTCGTCGGGCAACTCGTTGAACTCGAGGTCGGAGACGGTCGGCTGGCCCCGGTTGCAGAAGACCTCGATCTCGATCGACCGCGCACCGTTGCTGAACACCGCGTCGACGTCGTCGTCAGGGCCCGGTTCGAAACTGACCACCCGCCAGCCCGCAGCGGCGTCCGGGTGCACCTCGACACCGAACGCATAGACGCCCTCGCAGGCGACCAGGAAGGTGCCGAACTCCTTGACGATCTCCTTCTCCACCCGCGCCATTCCGGTCGGCACGTCCGAGGGCCGCACCGACCCCTCGACGAGCTCGGCGTTGCGGATCACCTCGTTGCCCAGTGGCCCACGGCCCCGGATCGATGCGCCGACGTTGCTGACCGTGACAACCCCGATCGTCACCAACACCGCAACCGCAGCCACCCACGCGGCTGCCCAGGCCCACTTCTTCCGCATGCTGTCATTGTCCGTGACACGCCCGCCGTCGCGCCCTATCGCACCGTTAAGCCGCGGTTAAGAGTCGAGCGCGGCGAGCAGTCGTGGTCGGTCAGGCGGATACCGTCGTGCCCGTGACGCACCTGTTGGTGATCGAGGACGACGATCGCATCCGCACGCTGTTGATCCGATCGTTGCGCGACCGCGGGCATGCAGTCGACTCGGCGGCCACCGGCATGGAGGGGCTCAACCGAGCCCTCGAGACCCGGCCCGACCTGGTCGTGCTCGACCTCGGCCTCCCCGACGTGGACGGCACCCAGGTGTTGGCGATGCTGCGCGCGGTCAGCGAGATCCCGGTGATCATCGCCAGCGCCCGCGACGACGACCCGTCGTTGGTCGCTGCGCTCGACGCCGGTGCCGACGACTACGTCGTCAAGCCCTACACCACCACCCAGCTCGAGGCTCGGGTGCGTGCGGTCCTCCGACGCACCCGCAGCGCCCACGGCGGTCGCGAACAGGTCGTCGTCGGCGGCCTCACCATCGACGTACGCGGGCGTAGGGCCACGCTGGACGGCAACCAGCTCGACCTGAGTCCCCGCGAGTTCGACCTGCTGCTCCACCTCGCGGAGCACGCTGGCGACGT
Source organism: Nocardioides daejeonensis (assembly GCA_040393845.1). GTDB lineage: Bacteria > Actinomycetota > Actinomycetes > Propionibacteriales > Nocardioidaceae > Nocardioides > Nocardioides daejeonensis_A. The sequence continues at coordinate 19,594 of JBEBTI010000013.1, read as the reverse complement.
GGTGACCAAGAAGGAGCTGCTCACCCAGGTGTGGCAACAACCGTGGGGCGGGAGCGACAAGACCGTCGACGTGCACCTGTCCTGGCTGCGTCGCAAGCTCGGTGAGACCGCTGACAGTCCGCGCTACCTGACCACGGTCCGAGGTGTCGGCGTGCGCCTGACCGCTCCGGACGGCATCGGCTGAGCCATGCGTCGCAGCCTGATCATCACCTCCAGCGCCACCGTCGCGATGGTGCTGCTCGCACTCTTGGTGCCGATGGCGGTGCTGTTGCGCAGCTATGCGCTCGAGGACCGGCTGTCGCGCGCAGCACTCGAGGTGCAGGCCACCGAGACCGTCGTCTCCGGCCAGTCCGAGGACATGGGCGCCGTGTCGCGCTACCTCGACAGCATCAATCGGGCCGGCGAAGGCATCATCACCACGGTCTACTACCCGCCGTCCCCCGAGCACCCCGACGGACTCGTCGTCGGCCCCAATGACAGCCCTGAGGACGCACGGGTCCGGGAGGCGCGGCGCACCGGCCAGGCCCGCATCGACGACGTCGACGGCGGAGCCCAGTTCCTGGTGCCGGTCTCCCTCGGCGGCACGAGCGCACGGGCCGAGGACACCCCGGTGATCCGCGTCGACGTGCACGAGGCCGAGTTCCCCTCGCCCGTGCACCGGGCCTGGCTGGTGCTGGCGTTGCTCGGCCTGGTCGTCTTCGGTGCCGCTCTGGTGTTGGTCGATCGGCTCGGCCGCTCCTTCGTGCAACCGATCCGCTCCCTGGCCGCTCACGCCCAACAACTCGGTACGACGACCCACACCGAACCGATGCCGCTCTCCGGTCCGGCAGAGGTCCAGGAACTGGGCGCCGCGCTCAACCGGCTCGTCGTCCGCATCGAGGCGCTGCTGGAACGCGAACGGGAGAGCGTGGCCGACCTGTCGCACCGTCTGCGCACCCCGGTGACGGCGTTGCGACTCGGCATCGACCAGATCACCGACCGCAGCGAGCGGGCCCGTCTGCACAGTGATGCGGACCGACTGCAGGCGATGGTGGACGACGTGGTCAGCGAGGCGCGGCGGGGCCAGCGCGAAGGGCTGGTCGCACGCACCAACGGCGTCTCGGTGCTGGTCGAGCGGAGTCTCTTCTGGGAGCCGCTCGCCCAGGACCAGGGCCGCTCCTACACGGTCGACGCACCCGGGGCGGCGATCGAGGTACGGGCGTCGGCGGAGGACCTGACGGCGTTGCTCGACGTGCTGTTGGACAACGTCTTCAGCCACACCCCGGAAGGCACGGCCGTCCGGGTGTCGATTGCGCCGCGAACGGGCGGCGGACTGCTGCTGACGGTGGAGGACCACGGCCCGGGGTTGCCGGCCGACATCGACGTCTCCGCACGGGGCAGCAGCGGCGCCGGCTCGACCGGTCTCGGTCTGTCCATCGCCAGTCGTACGGCGATCGCCTCCGGCGGCGAACTGGAGCTCGACGCCGGAACCACCGGCGGGACATGCATCAGGGTGGGACTGGGACCACCGGAGTGATCGCAGCCCCACCCTGAGGACAGCACGCGGGTAGGTGTCAGCGGGTGACGATCGTGTGCTTGGCCGAACCCTTGGTGCCGATCTTCTCCACCTTGACCTTGAAGGTGTCCTTGCCGGCCGTGTTCTTGCGCCAGGTCTCGACGTCGACGTCGCCCTCGTGGTCCGCCGTACGCACGGTGCGGAGCACGCGCTTCCCGTCGTGCCGCAGGGTGATCCGCCACCTGCTGCCCGGCTGGGCATTGTCGATGTCGAGCGAGACCTCGAAGCCACGTCCTTCGCGGTCGACGCTGAACTCGTGCTGGGCGCCGGCCCAGGTGCCGTGGCGATCGATGTCGGCGTGCGCCGGCGCAGCGGCAAGTGTGACAGCGGTGACGGCGAACAGGCCGGTGGCGGCGGTGGCGATGCGGGTCATGCGGTTCATGTCAGTTCCTCTTCTGGATGGAAAGGTCAGTGGGTGATCTCGACGCGGCACGGTTCCCGGTCGGCGGCCGCCGGGGCGAACTCCGCCACGAAACGGTTGTCACCGTCGACGTGCCGGACGGTGACGTCGACGTCGATCTCTGCCTCGGCGTCGGCGGTGCGGATGCCGGTGAAGATGACGTCGCCGTTCTGGGACAGCGTGACCGTCCACTCCTCACCGACGCTGGCTGCGAGCAACTCGAAGTTGACCTCGAGTCGGTCGTTGTCCTCAGCCTCGACCTCGAACTCATAGCTTGCGGTGGAACAGTTGCCGTAGGTCACGACGTCGTCGTCGGCAGATGCCCACCACACGCCGCCAGCGATGGCAGCCAGGGCCACGGCACCGACGGTGCCGATCGCCAGGGGTCGGATCTTCACGCCCGTCTTCCTCTCGTTGCTCGAACTTGTCGAGAGGAGATTCCCGCGTGACTCGCTAACCACGAACCAGCAGAACCCTAAGACCACGCAAACTTGTCGGCCGGCGCCCGGGCGCCGGCCGCTCGATCAGGAGTCGCCGGGGACCCGTGCGAGTTCGGCGAGCCACGCTGCCGGGGTCGCGTCGGAGGGCATCCGCCAGTCGCCACGTGGCGACATGGTGCCGCCCGGACTCACCTTCGGCCCGTTGGGCAACGCGGAACGTTTGAACTGGCTGCTGAAGAACCGTTTGGCGAAGACCTCGAGCCAGTGCCGCACCGTCGGCAGGTCGTAGGAGGCCCGCTTCTCGCCGGGCAGGCCAGGCGGCCACTCGCCGACCGAGGCGTCGCGCCACGCGTGCCACGACAGGAAGGCGATCCGACTGGGCCGCGCGCCGTGGCGCAGCGTGTGCCACAAAGTGAAGTCCTGCAATGCGTACGGGCCGACGGAGTCCTCCGTCGCCTGCGACTTGACGCCGTCCTGCTCCGGGATCAGCTCCGGGGTGATCTCCTGGTCGAGGATCTCCGCAAGAACGCCGTGCAGCACATCGGCGTGCTCCTGATCGGCGAACTGGCCGGAGTTGATCACCCACCGGATCAGGTGCTGGACCAGCGTCTTGGGCACCCCGGCATTGACGTTGTAGTGCGACATCTGGTCGCCGACGCCATAGGTGCACCACCCCAGCGCGAGCTCCGACAGGTCGCCGGTGCCGAGCACGATCCCGCCGCGATGGTTGGCGAGCCGGAAGAGGTAGTCAGTGCGCAGGCCGGCCTGCACGTTCTCGAAGGTGACGTCATAGACGGGCTCGCCCTCGGCGAACGGGTGGTCGAGCCCGGCCAACATCTGCTCGGCGGCCGGCTTGATGTCGATCTCCTCGAAGGTGACCCCGAGCGAGGTCGCCAACTGGGTGGCATAGCCCTTGGTGCGGTCGCCGGTCGCGAAGCCGGGCATCGTGAAGGCATGGATGTCGGAGCGCGGTCGTCCCAACCGGTCCATTGCCTTGGCGGCCACGATCAGCGCGTGTGTCGAGTCGAGTCCGCCGGAGACGCCGATCACCACCTTCGGCTGACCGATCGACTGCAGACGTCGCTCGAGCCCGGAGACCTGGATGTTGTAGGCCTCGTAGCAGTCGAGTTCGAGCCGAGCAGGGTCGTCCGGCACGAACGGGAAACGGTCGACCTTGCGGCGCAGTCCGAGGTCGCCGCTCGGCGGCGCCAGATCGAAGCCGAGGACGCGGAACGATGAGGTGCGCGCATCATGCGTACGACGGTTGTCGTCGAAGGTTCCCTGACGGAGACGCTCCTGACGCAGGCGGTCGAGGTCGACATCGACGACCGTACGCCGCGGCCCCTCGGGGAAGCGCTCAGTCTCCCCCAGCAGGTCGCCGTTCTCGTAGATCATCGTCTGGCCGTCCCACGACAGGTCCGTCGTCGACTCGCCCTGGCCCGCGGCGGCATAGACGTAGGCGGCCGCACAACGCATGCTCGCCGACCGCACCAGCAGTCGGCGGTCCTCGGCGCGGGCCACGGTGATCGGCGAACCGGACAGGTTGACCAGCACCGCGGCGCCGGCGAGGGCCGCCTCCGCGCTCGGCGGCACCGGCACCCACATGTCCTCGCAGACCTCGACGTGGAAGGTCAGGCCGCGAACGTCGGCGGCGGTGAAGATCAGGTCGGGTCCGAACGGCACCTCGACGCCGTTGAGCGCGATGGTGCTGCCCCGGCGGTCGTCACCGGGGGCGAACTGGCGGCGCTCGTAGAACTCCCGGTAGGTCGGCAGGTAGGACTTCGGCGCCACGCCCAGGACGCGACCGCGGTGGATCACGACCGCACAGTTGAGCACCCGGGTGCCGTGCACGAGTGGAGCGCCCACGACGATGACCGGCAGCAGGTCGGAGCTCGCCGCCCGCAGTTGCTCGATTCCGGCCAGGACTGCCTCGAGGAGCGTGTCCTGCAGGAAGAGGTCTTCCACCGAGTAGCCGGTGAGACCCAACTCAGGGAAGACGGCGAGGGCGACACCTTCGTCGTGACAGGCCCGCACCTCCTCGAGCACGGTCTCCACGTTGCGGGCCGGGTCTGCGAGCGCCACCGGCACCGTGCAGGCAGCGACCCGGGCGAACCCGTGGGCATAAGCGGAGTAGAAGTCCACGCGTCGGAGTCTACGAGGAAGCGGGTGAGCGGCATCACCACGACGTCGACTCGCTGCCGGTCTAGCCTTGTGGGTGATCCGTGGACTCCGACCGGGAGCCGCGAGAACACCGAGGGAGAGTTGCGATGAGCGAGTCGAAAAACACCGGCGAAGTCGCATCGCCGTACGGCACCGGCCCCGCCAAGGCCGCTGCCCCGGTCAAGAAGGTCCGCACCCATCACCTGCGGGAGATGAAGGAGCGCGGCGAGAAGATCACGATGCTGACGGCCTACGACATGTACACCGCCGCGACCTTCGACGAGGCCGGCATCGACATGCTGCTCGTGGGAGACAGCGCCTCCAACAACGTGCTCGGCAACGAGACCTCCCTGCCGATCACCGTCGACGAACTCATCCCGTTGACTCGCGCGGTGGCCGCCTCCGCGAAGCGCGCGATGGTGGTCGCCGACCTGCCCTTCGGTTCCTACCAGGCCTCGCCCGAGCAGGGCTACCTGACAGCGGTCCGCTTCATGAAGGAGGCGGGCGCCCACTGCGTGAAGCTCGAAGGTGGTGTCGAGATGGCTCCGGTCATCGAGAAGCTCACCCAGGGCGGCATCCCGGTCGTCGCGCACATCGGTTTCACCCCCCAGAGCGAGCACACCCTCGGTGGCTACCGCGTCCAGGGCCGGGGCGAGGCTGCCGAACGCGTGCTGCGCGACGCCCGCGCCGTGCAGGAGGCGGGAGCCTTCGCCGTCGTGATGGAGATGGTCCCGGCGGATGTCGCCGGCCAGGTCAGCAAGGAGCTGGCCATCCCGACGATCGGCATCGGTGCCGGACCTGGGTGCGATGGCCAGGTGCTCGTCTGGCAGGACGCCTTCGGTCTGCGGACCGGTCGGATGGCGAAGTTCGTCAAGCAGTACGCCGATGTCCACCAGGCACTGCTCGACGGCGCCAAGGCCTATGCCGACGACGTCCGGGGCGGCACCTTCCCCGGACCCGAGCACTCCTTCTGACCCGCGAACTTGCAGGGTGTACGTCGGCATGACCGCCGCACTACTGTGGCGGGCATGCGCGGAATCTCGGTGGTCCTGAGCACTCTCCTGGCGACGGCGACGCTGACCGGAGCCGCAAGCGGCGCACCGGATGAGCGCCCAGCGATGGCCAAACCGATGCCAACGTTGCGGGTCACCACCGAGGTCGCCGGGCTCACCCAACCGTGGGACGTCCAGCAGCTTCCGGGCGGGGAGCTGCTGGTCAGTGAGCGCGACACCCGTCAGCTCACGGTCTGGGACGGCGACCGCCTGGTCAACGTGCTCTTCCCACGCAATGAAGTGCTGGCACACGGCGAGACGGGCCTGATGGGCCTGGCCGTCGATCCGGACTTCGCCGACTCACGACGCATCTACACGTGCTACGGCCATCGCACCAAGATGGGCCGCGAGGTGCGGGTCGTGGCGTGGCAGCTCAACCAAACGCCATGGGAGGCGATCCAGCCCGACGTTCTGGTGAAGCGGATGCCTGCCTCCGACGACGGGCGGCACGGCGGCTGTCGGTTGTTGATCGCTCGCAACGGCGCGCTCCTCATCGGCACCGGCGACGCCGCTGCCAGCCGCAACCCCCAGCGGCTCAAGTCGCTCGGCGGCAAGGTGCTCCGCATCGACCGCCACACCGGCAAGCCGTGGCCGACCAACCCGTGGGCGAAGGCGAAGAACCGCAACAAGCGCAAGGTGTTCACCTATGGACACCGCAACGTGCAAGGCCTCGCCCAGCGCAAGGACGGCAGCCTCTGGTCGGTCGAGCACGGCTCCTTCCGCGACGACGAGGTCAACCGGCTCCGCAAGGGTGGCAACTACGGCTGGGACCCCGGGCCGGGGTACGACGAGTCGGTGCCGATGACCGACCACTCGCTGCCGGGCAAGCAGCGCAACGCCAAGTGGCGCAGCGGTACGCCGACGATCGCCACGTCGGGCGCAGCCTGGGTGCGCGGCAAGAAGTGGGGCAGGTTCAACGGCACGCTCGCCGTGGCTGCGCTGAAGGGAAGCCGGGTGGTCTTCATGAAGTTCACCAAGCAGGGGAAACTCAAGTGGACTCGCAGTCCGGCAGCCCTGCACACCCACGGTCGGCTCCGCTCGATCACGGTCGCGGACAACAATGACCTGCTGATCACGACCGCCAACGGCAGCCGGGACGTCGTACTCCGGGTCAGTCCGCGGGCTTGATCACCGGATCCCAGTCGAGCCACACGCCACCGGCAAGCACGAAGGCAAACCAGAAGACGACCGCGAACACGGCCAGCCAGGCGACGCGCCTGGGGTGCGGGGTGAACCACCGGCACGCCGTCACGAAGAGCACGAGCCACACCGCCACCAGTACGGCGATCGCCCACCACGGAGCGGCGAGCACGCTGGCGCCGTAGAGGAACAGCGCGCACGCCAAGCCGCCCATGCCCACGAATGGCCACGGTGAGGTTGCGTTGCGATTGATCGGCCGGCCCACAGCAGGTGAACCTACCGGGTGTCAGTCCTCTGTGGCAGCGTTGTCGTTCCAGTCGGGGTCGTTGTCCCACGCCTCGTTGCGCTCGGCCACCTTGTCGAGGGCGCGTTCGGCCTCGGCCGCGCTCGGGTAGGGGCCGAGCCGATCCGCGTTGCGGCAACCCTCACGCGGCTCGACGGTGTGGTGCTTCAGGCAGAACCAGTACTCGTCGTCCATGGAACCGAAACTACACTCGATCCCATGTCCAGCGCCTCGTTCGTCACCCCAGGTCGCGTGTCTTCTCAGCGTCCGGTGCCTGCCCACATCGTCCGCCCGGAGTACGTCGGCCAACCGTCGCCGCAGCCCTTCACCGGCAGCGAGGTCAAGGACGACGAGACGATCGAGAAGATGCGCGTCGCGTCCCGCATCGCTGCCCAGGCACGCGAAGAGGTCGGCCGACACGTCGCCCCCGGTGTGACCACCGACGAACTCGACCGGATCGGGCACGAGTTCCTGTGTGACCACGATGCGTATCCCTCCACCCTGGGTTACCGCGGGTTCCCCAAGTCGTTGTGTTCGTCGGTGAACGAGGTGATCTGTCACGGCATCCCGGACAGCACCGTGGTGCGTGAGGGCGACATCGTCAACATCGACATCACCGCCTACCTCGACGGAGTGCACGGCGACACCAACGCCACGTTCCTCGCCGGTGACGTCGACGAGGAGACGCGGCTGCTGGTGGAGCACACCTTGGAGTCGCTCGAGCGGGCGATCAAGGCGGTCAAGCCGGGTCGGAGCACGTCGGTGATCGGCCGGGTGATCGAGTCCTATGCCAAGCGGTTCGGCTACGGAGTGGTGCGTGAGTTCACCGGGCACGGCATCGGCACCCACTTCCACTCAGGTCTGGTGATCCCCCACTACGACGAGTCGGGGTACGACGACGAGATCGTCCCCGGGATGACCTTCACCATCGAACCGATGCTCAACCTCGGCACCCACGAGTGGAAGATGTGGGACGACGGTTGGACGGTCGTCACTGCAGACCGCCGGCGCAGTGCGCAGTTCGAACACACGTTGCTCGTCACCGAGACCGGCGCAGAGGTCCTGACGAACCCCTGACCGGTCCCGGTGCGGCTCAGCCGATCCGGCCCGCGAGCCGCTCGACCCGCAGCACCGCCGCCTCGTGTTCAGGGTCCGCGCTCATCACCGCGGCCAACTTGAGGTGCGGCAACGCGGCGTCGTACTCCGACTTCCGCTCGAGCACCCGTCCCAAGGTGTGCCGTGCCCACACGTCGGTCGGGTCGACCTCGACCAGATGGGTGAGCTCGTCGCGCGCCTTGTCGAGCTGGGCGCGGTCGAACAAGGCCCAGGCACGCAGCATGCGCAATCCCGTGTTGTCGGGGTCCTCGGCCAGGGCTGGCTCGATGACCTCAAGGGCCTGGGCGGGTGCGTCATCGGTGAGGAACTGCCAGGCCACCCGGTAGGCATCGGTCACGGCCCGCTGGTCGGGGAAGACCAACGTGATCGGCGGCAACTTCTGCGTCTCGTCCATGCCCGCTCAACGCCGGTGCCGCCGGGAGCATTCCCCGCGGTATCGTGAGCCCTGCGGAAGGGCTGGCCGGGCGACCGCGGCCCCACCCTGATCGGGTGGAGTCGAGGAAGGTCCGGGCTCCACAGGGCACGGTGGTGGGTAACACCCACCCGAGGCAACTCGCGGGACAGTGCCACAGAGAACAGACCGCCTGCGTCCACTCCGGTGGACACGGGCAAGGGTGAAACGGTGGTGTAAGAGACCACCAGCGCGCCGGGTGACCGGCGCGGCTAGGCAAACCCCACCCGGAGCAAGATCAAGAAGCCGGTGCTCTCCGGAGCGGCGGTGCGTGTGCGTTCGAGGGCTGCCCGCCCGAGCATGCGGGTGGATCGCACGAGGCCGTCAGCAATGGCGGTCCCAGATGGATGGTCGCCAACCGGGAGTTCGCAAGGCCTCCCGGCGAACAGAACCCGGCCTATGAGCCAGCCCTTCCGCTCCTCACTGGGCGGCGAAGACCAGCTTGCGCGTCGCGACGTCGGCGGACTCCAACCGCACGCTGATCTCGCCGCCGAGCGGCAGGGCCGTGGTCGAGGTGACGCGCGCTTCGACGGCCGGGTCGGCGATGGTGATGTCGCCCTTGGTCGGGTCCTTGTCGTCGATCTCGACCACCGCAGCTGAGAAGGTCTCGCCGACCCGCGCGGACAAGGCCACGGCCTCGACCAGATCGAGCACCGCGCGCTCGTGACGCGACGCCAGACGACCGGAGGAGGCCATCACCTCGGGCACGTCGTGGAGCCGGTCGAGCACCCATTGCGGGACCGGCTCACCGGCACACAACGCGACGCACACCTCGCCGGCGTACCGGTCGACCAGTCGGCGCAGCGGTGCGGTGACATGGGCGTACTCCCCCGCGATGGCCGCATGCTCGGGCTGGGCGGGCAGCTCCCCGTCGAAGCCGACGTAGCCGCTGCCCCGCAGGAGCCGGGTGCAGGCGACCAGCATCGCCGCGTGGGTGGGATTCGTGGGGTCGAGCGAACGCACGAAGTCGGGATAACCGAGCTCGGCCGGCCAGTCGAGTCCGAGGCCGCGCGCTGTGCGGTGCACCCGCGCCAGGTCCCGTGGGTCCGCCGGGGGCAGGGTGCGCAACAGACCGACCCTGCCGTAGACCATCAGAGAAGCAGCCGCACTGCCGGTCAGCAGTGAGATCTGCGCGTTCCACTCCTCCACCGGGTGCATGGCTCGGAACCGCAGGCGCCAGCCGTCGTCGGTGACCTCCACCTCCTGCTCGGGCAGGGGCAGCGACACGCCACCTCGTTGCGCTTCACGGGCCTGGCGAAGTTGGCCGACCTCGCGGAGCAAGGCAAACAGTGGGGTCGCGGTTCCGGCGTCGAAGGAGGCCTGGACCTCGTCGTAGTCGTGGCGGGCACGGGAACGGACCAGAGCCCGCTCCACCGTGACGTCGGTGCCCTCCCCCGTCTCGTCGACCTCGATCGTCCACAACAGTGCGGGGCGCACCTGGTCAGGCAACAAGGAGGCAGCGTCCTCCGAGATCAACGGCGGGTGCAGCGGGATCTTCGAGTCGGCGCCGTACAGGGTCTGCCCCCGACGGCGTGCCTCCAGATCGATCGGATCGTCTGCGGCCACGAAGGCCGCAACGTCAGCGATCGCGTAGTGGACGCGGTAGCCGCTCCCGGCGCGCTCGATGTGGAGCGCCTGGTCGAGATCCATCGCGCTCGCCGGATCGATGGTCACGAACTCGATGTCGGTGCGATCGAGCTCCGGCAGTCGCGGGGACGCTGCCGCCGACGCTGCCGCCGCCTCGACCTCCGCCGAGAACTCAGGCGTGACCCCCAGCTCCTCACGAATCGCCTCGATCCCCTCGCGGAGGCGGCCGTCCGCTCCGTGAACCCGCACCACTCGACTCGGCATGGCACCACCCTACGCACCCGAGGTGTCACGCGGGCCGTAGCCTTTCGGCGTGCTGATCCTGCTTCCGCCCAGTGAGGGCAAGGCCTTCCCCGCTCGTGGCAAGTCGTTGGACCTCGATGGTCTCAGCGGCACGGAGCTGACCGGGGCCCGCACACAGGTGCTCGGTACGTTGGTCGACCTGTGCGCCGGGAGCACACTGCCCGACACCGCAGACGAGGCACACGTGGTGCGCGAACGTGCCAGCAAGGTGCTTGGCCTGGGCGCGACCCAAGAGGAGTTGGTCGCCCGCAACGCCGATCTGCGCAACGCTCCGACCGCCCGCGCCGACAAGATCTACACCGGCGTGCTCTACGACAACCTCGACTTCGCCACCCTCAGCCCGGGCGCCAAGCGGCGCGCCGTCTCCCGGATCGGGGTGATGTCGGCACTGTTCGGCATGGTCCGGCCCAACGACGCGATCCCGCCGTACCGACTCTCGGGCGACGTCACGCTCCCCGGCCTGGGACCGATCGCCGGTTTCTGGCGCGAACATCTCGGCCCCACGATCACCGCAGCGCTCGGCAGCGGCCTCCTGGTGGACCTGCGCTCGACGACGTACGCCGCGTTCTGGCGGCCCACGCCTGATCTCGCCAGCCGTACGGCGACCGTGCGCGTGTTGCACGAGTCGGGCGGCAAGCGAAAGGTGGTGAGCCACTTCAACAAGGCGACCAAGGGACGTCTGGTCCGCGAACTGCTGGAGGACGGCCGCACCCCGCGGACCCCGGTTGCTCTGGCCGACGTGCTCAGCAGCCTCGGGTGGCACGTCGAACCCAGTGGGGCGACGGCCAAGGGCACCCGACTCGACGTCGTGGTCACCGAACTCTGACTCGCTGGGTCAGGGCGTGAAGGGGACGTCTCCCGGACGTGCGTTGAAGAGCCGCAGCGACGAGACATGGCCGTCCACGCCGGTCGCGTCCGGATCGGCAGCCGGACGGGTGTCGGGGTAGTACGACACGACCGAGATCGAGGCCGGGCTGAGCTCCATGCGGTAGACCGCGTCGAGGGGCGCGCCGAGGGCACGGCCCACGAGGACCTTGATCGGTGTCACATGGGAGACCAGCACCAACGTTCGGCCCGGCTGGGCGGCCAGCATCCCCGATAACCCCTCGAGCACCCGCTCCTCCACCTGCCGGAACGACTCGCCCCCGTGCGGCGCGGCATCCAGGGATGCGAACCACGCCTTCATCTCGGCTGGATGGCGTTCGGCCACCTCGGCGAAACTCAGACCGTCCCACTGGCCGAACTCCATCTCGCCGAACGCCGGATCCTCGACCGGCTGCTGCCCCAGTTCACCGGCGATGATCTCTGCGGTCTGCACGGTGCGCAGCACCGGTGAGGTGACCACGGCGTCCACGTGCTCGGACAACGAGCGCAACCAGACACCGGTCTCCTGGGCCTGGGCGCGGCCGAGATCACTCAGAGGTGGATTCGCGCCACCGAGTCCGCCGGAGAACCGCTTGTCGACCGTCATCGCGGTGACGCCGTGCCGGACCAGGATCAGGGTCGTAGCCCCGGCCGCGTCCGGGCCCCACCCTCTCCGAGGGCTCTCGACGTTGCCCGGACGGTCGCTCACAGACCCGAGTCCCCTGTGCGCACCAGCACGCGCGTGCACTCCTCACAACGGACGACGTCATCGCTCGCCGCCTTGGCGATCACTGCATACGCCGCGGCGTCGAGGTTGATCTGACACCCCTCGCAACGCCGTGCCCGCAACAGTGCAGCGCCGCTGCCCTGCTTCTCGCGGACCTTCTCGTAGAGAGCCAACAGGTCGGCCGGCACGTCGCCGGCCACCACGCCGCGCTCCGCCTCGACGGTGGCGATCTCCGCTCGGATCTCCTCGGCGTTGCGATCGCGGTTGATGCCCGCCGCCTCCAACTCCGCATCGATCTCGCCGAGTTCAGCCGTCGACTGGTCGAGGTCACGCTGAGCATCCTCGAGCCGCGCCATGATCTCGAGCTCGACGTCCTCCAGGTCACCGATCCGGCGTTCCAGGGACACGAGCTCGTGGGTCATCCGCTCGAGGTCCTTGGGGTTGGTGATCAGGCCCTGGTCCATCCGCGAACGGTCGCGCTCGCGGCGGGTGCGGACCTGCTCGACGTCCTGTTCCGACTTCTTCTGGTCCCGGGTCAGGTCGTCGACCACGATGCGCGCGTCACGACACCGGTCGTCGACTCCACCACGATTCGCCTGCAGGTCAGCGATGCGCGCGATCTCGGGAAGCGAGCGCAACCGGTGCCGCAGTTGGCCGAGCTTGCCATCGAGTTCTGCCAGGGCGAGCAACTTCAGTTGGGCGGCGGGTTCTGCTTTCAGCGTCGGCTCCTAGAGACGGAAGGACCACGGATCGGTGCGCACAGTGCTCACCCGGGACTCCACCGTATCGCCCAACGCAGCAGCGAAGCGCGCTTGCACCACTGGCAGCCACATCGACTCAGCGGCCCAGTGCGCCACGTCGACCAACGCCGGCCCGTCGTGCTCGACGAATTCCGACGCGGGATGGTGCCGCAGGTCCGACGTCAGATAGACATCGACGTCGGCCGCGGTGAGTCGCCCGAGCAGGAAGTCGCCCGCACCACCACACACGGCAACCCGGCGCACCTCACGGTCCTCGGCGCCTGCCACACGTACGCCGTGGGCCGTGTCGGGCAGCACCTCGGCGACCCGCTCCGCGAACTCGCGCAAGGTGATCGGCTCGATCTCGCCGATCCGGCCGGTGCCCACGGCGGAGTCACCCGGATCAGCAACCTCGATCACGTCGTACGCCGGCTCTTCGTAGGGATGGGCGGCGCGCATCGCCGCCAGGACCGCACCGCGCAACCGCCGAGGGAAGACCACCTGGAGGCTGTCCTCGTCGACCACCGTCATGTCGCCGACGGTCCCGACGGTGGGGTCGGCTCCCTCCAGAGGACGGAACCGTCCCTGTCCCCGGGTGGAGAAGGAGCAGTGGTCGTAGTCGCCGATCGCGCCGGCTCCTGCCTCGGCGATCGCCGCCCTGACGGGAGCCGCCGCGTCGGTGGGCACGTGGACCGTCAACTTGTCGAGCAGCTCGTTGGGAGACGGAACGATCGGCCGTAGTTCCCCCAACCCGAGTGCTTCGGCCAACGCCTCGGACACCCCGGAGCGAGCTTGGTCGGCGTTGGTGTGGGCGGTGAGCAGGGCGCACCCCGCCGCGGTCAGGGTGTTCAGGGTGCGACCCTTGGGCGTGATGGCGGCAAACCCGTGCACCGGCTTGAGGAAGAGCGGATGGTGCACGACCAGCAGGTCGGCCTTCCAGTCGGCGGCCTCTCGGGCCACCTCCGGTGCCGGGTCGACTGCGAAGAGCACCCTCTTGACCTGAGCCTCCGGGTCTCCCGCCACCAGGCCGACCGCATCCCACGACTCTGCCGTCTCCGGCGGATACCACTGGTGCAACAGGCCCACGACTTCTGCCAACGACGTCATGCCCCGAGGATAGGCCCGCGTTCCATGAGGGTCCTCTCATGGTCCTCTCACCCGGGCCCCACCATCGGACAGGATCATGGTCACCATGAGACAGCCGTGGAAGTGGATCGCCGTGCTCGCGATCGTGCTGCCGTTGGGCGGCTATGTCGCAGGCTCGGTGGTGGGCAGTGCTGACCCGGCCGACGACCGACCGACGATCATCGTCGACCAGGGCGCTGAGACCGATCCCGGCCCTGCCCCGGGCACCGACCCCGAGCCGACCGAGCAGAAGCCCACCGCACGTCCCGATGACGAGGACGACGATCAGGTCAACGATGACGACAACGTGGACGACCAGCGGAAGCCGAAGGTGGTCCGGCCGGCACCCGATCGCTTCGACTCACACGACGATGATGATGATGATGATGACGACGACCGCGACGACGATGATGACGACGACTGACTGCTGAGCGGCCTCTCTCGCTCCTCAACCCCCGACCACCCCACTGCCACGGAAGCCGATCTCCTGCGCACCAAGAGCACTGCCAAGACCGAAGGCGTCCGTCCGAACCGGCCGGGCGTCTCCGTGCGTGCCCGGCTGACTGTCGCGGTGTCGGTGACCGTCGCGCTGGCGCTCGGTCTCGTCGTCGTGCTGATGTGGACCATCGAGACCCGCCGCGTGGTCGACGAAGCCAGCGATCACGCCAACCAGGAGATCGCCGAGTTCGACCAACTCCAACGCGTCGGAGTCGATCCGAGGTCCGGCTCCTCCTTCTCTGGTCTGGACCCACTCTTCGAGCTCTACATGGAGCGCAACGTTCCCAACGCCGAGGAGATCCTCGTGGGCTGGCACAGCGACATGTCGCGGTGGGTCACCCAGTCGGAGCACCCGACGCTGGCCCAGGCGCCGTCCTTCGAGGAGGTCGTCCGCAGACGTCTGGTGTCCGGGGGCGACGAGCAGGCCCGCATCGACGGTGCGGAGGTCCTGGTCTCGGTGCAGCCGGTGCGCCATGCGCAGAGCGGAGAGTCGGGCGCTCTCGTGGTGATCACCCTGCTCGACGGTGCCCGGGCCGAAGTGCGCTCCCAGGTGCGCACCTTCGCCGTCCTGGCGTTGGTCAGTTGGCTCCTGATCACCCTCTTCGCGGGCGCCCTCGCGGGCCGCCTGCTGGCACCGTTGCGGCGCCTCGCCGAGACCGCGGACACGTTGAGCGCCAGCGACATGTCTCGGCGGATCCCTGAGACCGGCAACGACGACATCACCCAGTTGACCCGCACGGTCAACGGCATGCTCGAGCGACTCGAGACCACGTTTGTCGAGCAGCGTCAGTTCCTCGATGCGGCCGGCCACGAGCTCAAGACACCGTTGACCGTGCTGCGCGGGCACCTGGAGCTCCTCGACGCGGGCGACCCGGCCGAGGTGGAGGAGACGACCCGCCTGCTGATCGACGAGATCGACCGCATGGCCCGACTGGTCAACGACCTCATCATGCTCGCCAAGAGCGCGCGTCCCGACTTCGTCGTCCCCGAGCCGGTCGACCTGCACAGCCTCACCGACACCGTGCGCAATCTCGCCTCTGCGCTGGGTGACCGCGACTGGTACGACGACGGCGGCGCGGAGGTCGTCGTACCCCTGGACGAGCAGCGGATCACCCAGGCCCTGTTGCAGCTGGCCGACAATGCGGTCAAGCACACCACCAGCGGCGCCCGGATCGGGATCGGTTCCGACGCCAGCCCTGGAGTGGTGCGCCTGTGGGTGCGCGACACCGGAGCCGGCGTGCCCGAGGCAGATCGCGAACGCATCTTCGAGCGGTTCGGCCGCAGTCGGGTGCCGCACGGCGACGAGGGCTTCGGCCTGGGCCTGTCGATCGTCCGCGCGATCGCCGAGGGTCACGGTGGCACCGTCCACGTCGTCCCCGAAGAACCGCGCGGATCCCGGTTCGTGCTCACCCTGCCCGTCCCCGAGGAGGACCCATGGCCAGCATCCTGATCGTCGAGGACGAAGAGCGGATCGCCTCATTCGTGGCGAAGGGCCTCAAGGCCGAGGGCCACACCACGACCATCCGCAGCGACGGCCATTCGGGCCTCGACGAGGCACTGATGGGCGGTCACGACCTCGTCGTGCTCGACATCGGGCTGCCCGGGATCGACGGGTTCGAGCTGCTCGACCAGCTGCGGTCGCAGGGCTCCAAGGTGCCGGTGATCGTGCTGACCGCACGCGATTCCGTCGGCGACACCGTGTCAGCCTTGGAGGGTGGGGCCGACGACTACATGCCGAAGCCGTTCCGGTTCGCCGAGCTGCTGGCGCGGGTTCGGCTGCGGCTGCGGCAGGCGAACGACCAGGCACCGGGGCGGGAGGACGTCCTCTCGTCCGGCCGGGTCAGCCTCGACATCCGCACTCGGCGCGCCACCGTTGACGGCAAGGAGGTCGACCTCTCAGCGCGGGAGTTCACCCTGCTGGAGATCTTCCTGCTCAACCCGAGCCAGGTGCTGTCGCGTGAGCAACTGCTCGACCACGTGTGGGGATTCGACTTCGACCCGGGGTCCAACGTGGTCGACGTGTACGTCGGCTACCTGCGCAAGAAGGTGGGCGCAAGGGCGATCACCACGGTGCGCGGCATGGGATATCGCTTCGAGCCCTGAGAGATTCCGCGGCTCAGCGCCGCAGTTTGAAGCCGGCGAGGTGGCCGCGCGGCAGGGCCGCCAGCACCGGCTCGACCGCTTCGCTGATCTCGCACGGCAGCGGACGATTGGCGGGATCGCGGTGGAGGGCGGCCTCGACCACCTTCGCCACGCTCGGGTGCACCCGGTCGGCGGGAAGCTGTGCGGGGGTGTCCACGATCTGGGGGAACTGGTCGGCGATCGCGGTGGCTCGTGGATCACCGTCGCGGAAGGGGCGATGCCCGGTGATCGCCTCGAAGAGCGTGGCTCCGATCCCCCACACGTCGCTCGCCGGCTGCGGGGACCAGAGCGCGCCGGGCTGCACCTGCTCCGGGGCCATGTAGGCGTCGGTGCCCACCAGGCCCGTCATCGCGGCCGCACGGTCGACGGGCCGGGCGACCGACAGGTCGATCAGCTGGGCAGGTGCGCCCATGATGATGTTGCTGGGCTTGATGTCGAGATGCACATAGCCGATGCGACGCAGGTAATGCGCTGCGGAGGCGAGGTCGATCGCGAGCGGCAGGTATTGGGCGTCCTGCAGCGGTCCGTAACGCCGCACCAGGGTCGACAGCCGAGGGCCGTCGATGTTCTCGAGCACCACGTGCGGGCGCTCACCCTCAAAGTCGTGGCGCAGCGCGCGCACCACGGCTGGATGGTTGATGTCGGCCAGGGCCTGCACCTCACGATGCAGGCCCCGCCGCGCCGCAGGGCTGTCGACCTGGTCGGGCCGCAGCACCTTGACCACCACCTGGGTCCAGGTGACCTCGTCGAAGGCGAGGTACGCCTCGTACGACGCCCCGCCCCCGAGCAGCTTCATCGCGAACAGGTCGTCGGTGATCGGCTCGCCCTGGGTCAGGCCCCAACCCTGCATCCTCGTGGCCATGGTCAGCCGCGAGTGTCGTCGTTGGTGTTGTCGCGGGTGTTGTCGTTGGTGACGTCACCGCGGGTGTTGTCCCGAGTGTTGTCGCGCGTGTTGTCGACGCTCGGGTTGGTGTGGGTCAGCTGGGTGTTGGTGAACTGGTTGGTGTCGTCGTCGTCATCGGCGTCGTCGTCGACGAGCACCAGGGTGGGCTGGTCGTCGTCACGCTTGCCGACCTCGTCCTCGGCGGCGGAGACGCTGACGGTCTGCATGCCGATCAGGCCGGCGGCGACCAGGCCGACCAGGCCAATTCCTGCGACGGGGAGAATCTTCATGGTGGGTCCCTCTCGATGTGCGGAGTTCTGTTGACGAGTTGAACTCTGCTTCCCGGGAGTGAACCCACCATGAGCCGTGGATGAGAGCCGTCTCACCCACACCTCGGTGTCAGTTGACCTGTGTGGCCTGACCGTCCCAGTAGGGCTGGCGCAGCTTGAACTTCTGCAGCTTGCCGGTCGCCGTGCGGGCGAGTTCGTCCCTGAACTCGATCGAGGTCGGGGCCTTGTAGCCCGCCGCCTTGTCCTTGCACCACGCGATCAGCTCCTGCTCCGTGGCACTCGCGTCGGCGGCCAGCACGACCAGGGCCTTGATCGTCTCGCCCCACTTCTCACTGGGTACGCCGATCACGGCCACCTCGGCGACCGCCGGGTGGGAGAAGAGCACGTCCTCGACCTCGATGGACGAGACGTTCTCACCGCCGGTGATGATCACGTCCTTCTTGCGGTCACTGATCGTCAGGTAGCCGTCGTCGCCGACGACACCGCCGTCGCCGGTGTGGAACCAGTCGCCGGCCAACGCCTTCTCCGACTCCTCCGGCTGTTCCCAATAACCCTCGAGGACCACGTTGGAGCGGGCCAGCACCTCTCCCTCGGCGTCGGTGGACAACGTGACGCCGAGCGCCGGAGCCCCGGCGCGCACCAGCTTGGCCGCCCGTTCCTCTGCCGAAAGGTCGTCCCACTCAGCGCGGGTGCGGTTGATCGTGAGCAGTGGAGAGGTCTCCGTGAGGCCGTAGATCTGGATGAACTCCCAGCCGAGTTCCTGCTCCACTCGTGCAACGGTCTTGGTGGGCGGCGGCGCCCCGGCGACGATGATCCGCACCTTGTCACGGCCCGGGATCTCGCCGTCCCACTCCTGCGCAGCCTCGAGCACGCCGGCGACGACAGCCGGAGCGGCGCACATGTAGGTGACACCCTCGTCACGCACCCGACGCAGGATCTCCGCGCCGTCGACCTTGCGGAGCACGACCTGCTTGATGCCCAGACCCGTTGCAGCAAAGGGCATTCCCCACCCGTTCGCATGAAACATCGGCAGCGTGTGAAGCAGCACGTCACGGTCGGTGAGGCCGGCGTGCAACGCAAACGTCACGGCGTTCACCCACACATTGCGATGGGTGATCTGGACACCCTTGGGTCGGGCGGTCGTCCCGGAGGTGTAGTTGATGCACGCCGTTGCGTTCTCGTCAGGTTCCCACGCTCGCGGCTCGACACCCGGTGCGGCGAACATGTCGTCGTCGTTGCCCAGGATGAACTTGTGTTCGGCCGTGACGGAAGCGAGTGCGTCCTCGAGCTCGGGGTCGACGTACAGCACCCGCGCACCGGAGTGCTCCACGATGTAGCGCACCTCGTCGGGGCGGAGACGGAAGTTCACCGGGACCAGCACCCGACCGCTCCCGGCCACCCCGAAGAACGACGTCAGGAGTCGCGCGGAGTTGTGGGACACCACCGCCACGCGCTCGCCGAAGCCGATGCCGAGCTCGTCCAGCTTCGCAGCCTGGCGCCGGGCCAGCTCCCCGAGTTCACGATAGGTGGGCGAGCCGAGCGACGACGCCGGCTGGTCCGGCTCGTCGACAACGCCGATCCGGTCGCCGTAGACGGTGACGGCGCGGTTGATGAAGTCCGAGATCCCGAAGGGGACGAGCATGGAAGGTTCCCTTTCACCGTGGTGGTCGGGATCACCCTATCGACGGATCGGGTGGTTGAGCAGGATCCGACCCGTGCATTCGGCAGACGGTCGCCATGTCGCGACGAACGGCGACCGACGGGTCACGGACAGGACCGGAGGGGTGCGTCGGGACGGTTTCGAACCGCCGACCGCCCGGGTGTAAACCGGGTGCTCT
>JBEBTI010000012.1:0-32601 GCA_040393845.1 Nocardioides daejeonensis | reverse complement strand
GCCCAACCGACCCTCACACTGCTGCACCAGCGGCAGGCGCCTGTGGTGATCACGCTGTTCCGGGAGGCATTCGGACGCAACAACAAGCCGATCCCGACCGCGCGCCTGCACACCCAGGTCGAGGAGCACCTCGCCCAGATGCGCGCGGCGGGCGAGACCGACCTGCCCTCCGGCACCGGTCGGGAGGTCTGTCACCGGTGGATGCGCGGTCAGTGGCTGGTCCGATCGCTCGACGAGCTCGGCCACGAGGTCTACTCCCTGACGTCGCACGCCCAGCAGGCCCTCGAGTTGGTCAAGAACCTGGCCCGGGACCGCGCCACCTTGAGCGAGCACCGGATCACCACGATCCTCAACACGGTGCGGCGCTTCAACGCCGAGGCCAACCCCGACCGCGGCGTGCGAGTGACGGTGCTCAACGAGGAGATCGCCAGGCTCACCGCCGAGCGTGACCGCCTTGTCGACGGTGCCGAACTGGGAAGCGCGACCGAGGACTACATGGCCGAGGGGTTCACCGAACTGCTCTCGTTGGTCTCCGCGCTTCCCAGTGACTTCGCCCGGGTCGAGGAGCGCTTCGCCACCATCCGCGCCGAGATCCTTGCTGCGTTCCGTGCCGAGGACCGTCCGGCCGGCGACGTGATCGACATCTATCTCGAGCGGGCCGACGCGCTGATGACCGCCACCCATGAAGGGAGGGCCTTCGAAGGCGCCTTCGCCCTGCTCCGCGACGACGGGTTGGTCGGCCAGCTGCGTGACGACCTCGCTGCGCTGCTCGACCATCCGCAGTCCGACGGGATCCTCGGCGAGGCGGACCGCGCGGAGCTCCGTGGCACGGTCAAGTTGGTCCGTGACGGGCTCGACCGGGTGCTCTCCCAACGCTCGCGGGTCACGGCGACGCTGAAGGAGTACATCGTCTCCCACGACGCGGCGCGCGACCGCGAGTTGGAGCAGACCTTGCGCCAGGTCGAGTCCGAGTTGATGACCTGGTTGTCGGCCACCGGCCCGCGCGCCACCCACGACGTACCCCTGCTGCCCGCACGGGTGAGCATCGACCACCTCCGCGAGCGGTTCCACGACCCCGCTGACGAAATGCCGCCGGAGAGGCTGGTCGCGCCGAGCGCCGACGATGCGCCCACGCTCACCCTCGAGGAGTTGAAGGCGCAGGGCGGACCGCAGCTCGACACCCTGCGCTCCCGGTTGGCGGCGACCTTCGAAGCCCTCGAACCGGCCGACTCCCTCGGCGCACTCTTCGGCGACCTCGAGCCGTCGCTGCGCCGCCCGGTCGAGATCTTCGGCCTCCTGCACCTCGCCGCGTCGCACGGCTGGAGCGCCGATGAGACGGTCGAGGCGTACGACGCCCTGCGACCCGACGGCACCGAGCGACGCTTCCTCGTGCCAAGACTTCCTCTGCCCGACCCTGACCTCGACCGCCCCGCCACCGAGGAGAGCACCGTCCCGTGAGCCCTGACACCGACCCCTACGCTGCCGTCGAGACTGACCCGCATGACTGGGCCGAGGTCCCGATCGACGACTTCGACGTCGAGGACGAGCACTCCGTGTCGCTCTTCGAGGGCGATGAGGGCGGCTTGGAGTATGCCCAGCGCCACGCCTTGGTGACGTTGCTCAAGCAGCGGTTCATCAGTGCCCGCACCCACCCACGTGACTGGCAGGTACTGGTCGATCACGAGCGGGTGCTGCGGTCGCGGCTCAACGACCTGTTCCTCGACTTGGCCGTCGACTCCCACCGGGAGGTGGCGTGGAAACGGCAGGCGCAGTCCGAGACTGCGTCCCGGTTCCCGACGTTGTTGCACGACGTCGCCTGGTCACGCGAAGAGACCCTGGTGCTGGTCCACCTGCGCGACCGGCTCCGTGCTGGTCTGGCCAGCGGTGACTCCCGGGTCTTCATCGACCGCGAAGACATCGTCCAGTACGTCGCCAGCTTCCGACCTCACCACGCCACCGACGCGTCCGGCGACGAACGTCGTGCGCGCGCCGCAGTGCTCAGTGTCGTGCGTTCGGGGCTGTTGATCGGTTCTGCCACCGATGACCGCTACGAGATCAGCGAGGCCGTCGAGCCACTGCTGCCGTTGCCACTGTTGCAGGAACTGCTCGAGGCGCTGCGTGCGGCCAACGGCACCGACGAGGTCGACGAGAGTGCGGCTGATCTGTTCGACGAGACCGACGACGAGGAGCAGGGCCGATGAGTGTCGACGAGGTGGAGCAGGTCGTCAACGGCGACGGCTTGTTTGCCGAGGAGGTCGTGACGACGCCGGTCGACGACACCGTGCAGTGGCGGGCGACCCTGCTGCAGTTGGTCAACTGGGGCGGTTTCGGCGGCCTGACCACGGTGCCGCTGCGTGGCGACACCACGATGATCTCCGGCGCCTCGGGCGTGGGCAAGAGCACCATCCTCGACGCCTACACCGCGTTGATGATGCCCTCGGACACGAAGTTCAACGGCGCCTCCAACGATGCCGTCTCCGGGCGAGCCCGCAGCATCGGACAACGCAACCTGCTCTCCTACCTGCGCGGCGCAGTCGACGTCGTCGACGATCCGCGCACCGGTCGGCCGGTCGAGCAACTGCTCCGCGGCAAGGGCGCCGACACCTGGGGCGCGATCGCGATGACGTTCGTCAATGACCAAGGCGGGCAGTTCACAGCGCTGCGCACCTACTACGTGCCGCGGCGAGCCACTCGCTCGAGCGACGTCCAGATGCAGTTGGCCACCCATGAGACGGCACTTGACCTGGCGGTGCTCGAGATCGCGGTGCCCGAGCGCTTCCACGCCAACACGCTGAAGAAGCTGTTCGGCGGGATCCGGGTGCACCGCACGTATGCCGAGTTCTCGGCAGTCCTGCACGCCCGTCTGGGGATCGGCGCCAACGGCGACGGGGCCAAGGCGCTGCGGTTGCTGGCCCGGATCCAGGCCGGCAACCAGGTGCGCAGCGTCGACGAGCTCTACAAGGACATGGTGCTGGAGCGTCCCGCGACCTATGCCGCCGCGGACCGCGCGATCGAGCACTTCGACGACCTCGAAGCGGCCTACTCCGCAATGCGGACCGAGGAGGCCAAGCTCGAGTTGCTCACGCCGATCACCGACCTGCACGCACGCAAGCAGACGTCAGAACGCCGCCTCTGCGAGCTCGACGCCTACGGCGTCACCCGGGCCGGTGACACTCCGCTCCGACTCTGGCTGCTCCGCACGCACCTGCGCCTTCTCGAAGCCGCTGTCGAGAACAACCGCGCACAACGCACCTCGACCGTCGACGGACTGACCACGGCCCGGGCGACCGAGACCCGGTTGGTCAGTGACCTCGAGGCGGCCAAGGAGGCACACCGGGCTGCCGGTGGAGGAGACCTCCAGGCGCTGGCCGGTCAGATTGACCACGAGAAGGTGGTGCGCGAGGAGCGCGGCAATCGGCTTGCTGAACTGGAGGACCGGGTCTATCCGTTGGTCGGTCTCGACGAAGTCGAAGCGCCCGATCTCGAAGCGTCGCTCGACAACGCCGCTGCCTTCGGTGACCTGCAGTTGCTCGCGCGCAAGCGTCTCTCGGAGGGCGAGGAACAACAGGCCCGTCAACGAGCAGAACGCGACCGGGTGCGCGACGGGATCTTCCCGATCAAGACCAAGCAGGCCGAGCTGCTCCGTGAGCGTGCCTCGTTGGAGAACCGAGCCGGCCGGGTGCCCTCACACCTCGACGACCTTCGCGCCGCCGTGGCCGAAGCCAGCGGCCTCAGCGTCGGGGAGTTGCCCTTTGCCGCCGAGCTGATCGATGTCGCACCGGAGGAGTCGCGGTGGCGGCTCGCGGTCGAGACGGTGCTGGGCAGCACGGCCCGGACGATGTTGGTCCCGCTCCAGCAACTCGACGAGTTCTCGACAGCGATCGACTCGTTGCGGCTCCCCGCGCGGCTCACGTTCCAGGGCGTGGAGCTCGACCTGCCCGGCACCGCACCTGCGGACCCCGAGCAGGTCGCCGGCAAGTTGCTCTTCAAGGAATCGCCGTTCTCCGGTTGGCTCCAGGCCCACGTGGCCGACCCGTCGCGCAACGCACTGTGCGTCGAGGAGGCCAGCGGTCTGGACGGCCCGGGTCTCCGGGTCACCCTCGCCGGCCAGACCCGCAACGGCACCCGTGGTGCCCACGGACGTGGTGACCGACGCAGCATCATCGGCTTCTCCAACGAGGAGGCGATTGCGGAGATCGACACCCAGTTGGCCGCCCTTGAGCGTCAGCTCGAGGCGTTGGACTCCCGGGTCGCTGAACACGACCGGTTGTTGCGCGTGCTCGACCAGCAGCGCAAGGCCCACGACGCGATCGCGATGGTGCGGTTCGACGATGTCGACGTCGCCGGAAGCGATCGTCGCATCGCGGAGTTGGAACAGCGCCGACGGGAGATCCTCGCCTCCGACGACCGGTTGCAGTTGCTGCAGGAGCAGGTCGACGACCTCACCGGTCGGCTGGAGACGGCGCGCCAGGAGCGATTCCGTCTTGAGCAGATGCGCACCGATCTCAACGGCGCCCACGCCGAGTTGGCCGACTCCGAAGACCTCGTCAAGGACCGACTCGAGGCGATGGAGCGCGCGGGCACGCAGCCACTCACGGATGCCCAGGAGACAGCGCTGGCCGGCGAGTTCGCCGTGGCGGTTGCTCCCGACGACCCCGACGACCTCGACCGGTTCGCCGACAACTCCCACCGGCTCAACGAGCGGCTCCGGAACGCGGTGGCCGACACCGAAGCCGAGGTGCGGCGCTGTGACGACGACCTGGCGTTGATCTTCCGCCACTACAAGATGCAGTGGGAGTCGCCCAACCTCGGTGCCACGTCGGAGTCCTATCCGGACTTCGCCCGGATCCTCGACGAGATCCGTGGCACCGGACTTGCCGAGCGGCGCACCGAATGGCGCCGTCGGCTCACCGAATGGAGCGGGCAGGATCTCGTCCCGCTGGTGGGCGCGATGGCCTCGTCGATCGAAGAGATCGAAGACCGGCTCGCTCCGATCAATGCGATCCTGCGCCGCCTCGAGTTCGGCGCCGCCGGAGATCGACTCCGGATCCGGCTGCGTCGGCTGTCGTCGGCTCATGTGCAGGTCTTCCTCAAGGACCTGCGGGCACTCTCGGCAGGCACCACCGCAGAGCTGGCGGAGGCCGACCTCGAGAAGCGGTTCGTCGACCTGAGCCGGTTCATGAACCAGTTGCGCAGGTCGGGCCACGGCGACACAGGGTCTGACCGGGATCGTCTGCTCGACGTACGACGGCACGTGGAGATCAGTGCCGAGCGGTTCGACTCCCTGACCGGCGAGCTCCGTGCGACCTACCGCACGCTGGGCGAGAAGAGCGGCGGCGAGAGCCAGGAGCTGGTCGCGTTCATCGTGGGTTCGGCGCTGCGGTTCCGACTCGGCGACGAGATGCGTTCACGGCCCAGGTTTGCGCCGGTCTTCCTCGACGAAGGCTTCGTGAAGGCCGACTCCGAGTTCGCCGGACGTGCCGTGCAGGCATGGAAGGGGCTCGGCTTCCAGTTGATCATCGGTGTGCCCCTCGACAAGGTGACCGGACTCGAACCCCACATGGACGACCTGCTCGCGATCACCAAGCATCCGAGCACCCATCAGTCGTGGATCACGCCGATCACCGATGCCGACCGAGCGGCTGTGTCCTTGGCGTGACGTGTGGTGGTGGCGGCAACGGGGTACCGCCGGCGCACTCATCGAGGAGGCCACCACGAAGACCACGACATCCCACTGCCGGTCGTCACGGAGCCAGGTCGCCGAGCGCCGCAACGGGATCCAGACGAGTCACTTCGCGTGTGGCGAGATCGACCATCACTGCGGTGTCGGCCGGCACGCGTGTCCATCCGGGTTGGTCGAGACCGCTCGAGACGACCTCGATGCTGTCGTCATTTTCACGGTAGTCCATCGCGAAGTACTCGGTGGTGTGCCGCGGAGGGATCGCTCCCTCGTCATCGAACATCTCGCGCAGGGCGCGCAGCGGCGACACTGCCCGGGAGTTGATGTGGATGGCGAACATCCGCTTCGGTGCGAGCAACAGCGCGTTGAGGCTCGAGCGCGGGAAGTGCTTGATCAGGCGGGCCAGTGCGTCGGTCACTCCGGCGGCCTCGTCGCCGCACTCCTCGATGCACTGGCGCACGAAGCGGAAGTACCTCTCGCTGTCGGTGTCTCCCCGAAGCGCCGTGCGGTTCTCGGGAGTCAGCATGGATTCAAGATCGGCGATCGGGGAGATGTGTCCGTTGTGCGCCAGGGCGTACTCGTCGTCGAAGAACGGGTGGGTGTTCTCGGGGCGCACGTCGAGACCGCCGGTGGCCCAGCGCAGATGCACGATGCCGACGCTGGACAACGCCGTGCGAGCGAGGTCGTCGTACGTCGGGTCGACGGCTGCGGAGTGGGGCGAGGAGGCGGTGCACGGTCTGGTGTCGGCGTCGTGCCAGGCCATGCCCCAGCCGTCCGAATGCACTGCGGACAGCGAGGTGAACGCGGCCAACCCCTCCTCTCCGAGCAGGTCGCAGACCGAGCGGTCGGTGGTGGTCACGTAGCCGAAGAGTCGACACATGGAGCGTCAGGTCCTTTCACGACGAGGTGGTTCGGATGACAGCACGACACGACCGAGGCGGTACCCGGAAGTCGCGACGCACAGTCGGCGTCGAGGAGGAGTTGCTGCTGGTCGACGCGGCTGACGGCACCGCCCGTTCGGTGGCCAGCGCGGTGCTGCGCGCAGCCAGCCTGCAGGGCGACACCGAGGAGTCGCGTCCCGCTGACGCGCCGCCGGGTGGCACCTTGGGTCCTGAACTGCAGCAGCAGCAGATCGAGACCGACACTCCGCCCGAACAGGACCTGGGTCTGCTCGAGGGCGAGATCCGCACGTGGCGTGAGAAGGCTCGTGCGGCCGCGGAGGACAGTGGAGCGCTGGTCCTGGCCAGTGGTACGACGCCGCTGCCGGTGTTGCCGCGCACCACTGACGATCCGCGCTATCGGGCGATGGCGGAACGCTTCGGGATGACCGTGAGCGAGCAGCTCAGCTGCGGCTACCACGTGCATGTCGCGGTCGACTCCGACGACGAGGCGGTCGGTGTGCTCGACCGGGTGAGGGTCTGGCTGCCGGTGCTGTTGGCGCTCAGCGCCAACTCGCCCTTCTGGCAGGGCGATGACACGGGCTACGGGAGCTACCGTTCGCAGGTTCTGGCGCGCTGGCCGACCAACGGCCCGACGGAGGTGTTCGGCACGGCGCAGGCGTACGACGACCACCTGCGGCTGCTCACTGGGACCGGGGTGCCGCTCGACGAGGGGATGGCCTACTTCGACGCGCGGCCGTCGCGGCGTTACCCCACCGTGGAGATCCGAGCCGCTGACGTGTGCCTGGAACCGCGCGACGCAGTGCTGGTGGCGGCTCTGCGCCGTGGGCTGGTCGACACTGCGGCCAGTGCCTGGGAAGCCGGCCAGGCGCCGCCGCTGGCGTCGGTGGCGCTGCTCAGGCTGGCGATGTGGCAGGCCGGCAGGTTCGGGCTCACGGGAGAACTGCTGCATCCCTTGACCCATCGGCCGCGACCGGCTGTGGAGGTGGTCGAGGCGCTCGTCGAGCACGTCGCGGCGGCCCTCGACGACAACGGTGACTTCGGCAGGGTTCGAGGCCTGCTCGAGGAGCTGGTGGTGCGCGGCACCGGCGCGGCACGCCAGCGCGCCACCTTGGACGAGACGGGTGATCTGGGCCGTGCGGTCGTGCGACTGGCCCGGATCAGTTGTCCGCCGGGCTCTGCGTGACCTGGTCGGCCACGTCCTCCGGTTCATCACGCGTGCGTCGCGCGCGGCGATAGACCGGTTCGCGCAACTGGGTTGCCCACGCGAACTGGTCGAGGCCGGGGAGTGGACGCTGGATCGGGTCGAAGGACAGGTGGGCGCTGTCGCGATCGACGAGGTGCAGTTCAGCGAACTCGTGCCAAGGCCCCGTCAGGGTGGCGTGACACAGCGCAAACCGGCCGGGGCCGCGCGGGATCGCGGCAAGCTCCACGGCTCCGTCGGGCCCTCGGTAGGGGATCAGGCTCGTGTAGGGGCGGGTCGCCGTGTCGGTGGCCGGGAGCGGGACCAGCCGGCCGAGCGGGCCCAGACCTGTGGTGGCGAGCAGGAGGTCGGCGGCGTGGTCTGCGACGGTGACCCGGAGTGCGAGTCCCCGGACATCGGGCCACCCCGTGGGAAGTCCCGCGCCGGCGGAGAGGCGCACCAGCGCGGGTTCCGTGCCGACCTCGTCGAACCACGGCACCCCGGTGGGCAGGTCACTGCCATGGCGCACCACCCGCGCGGTCCAGACCTCACCGCGTGGGTGCAACGGCTTGGGAGCGGTGCGCACCTTGGCGATCCCGGTGGTGACTGCGGCAAGCAGGCGGCCGCCGATCCGAGACGCCGCTGACAACAGTGTGGCGACAGTGGAGCCGTCCGCCGGGGAGTGGGAGACCATGCAGCGCGGTACCCGAGCCCCGCTTGGACAGTCAGGCGTCGACCGGGCCGTCCCAGACCAGCAGGCCGTCGGCGCCGCGTCGTGCGCCGGCGCTGGGCGGATGCGGGACGAGCCGCCCGTCATGCATCAGGTGCTGCACCTCCAGCCCGTGCCCAAGACCGACCACATCGCTGATGATGCGTCGGTGACAGCGCCACCAGACGGCTTCCGAACACATCACCGCAGTGCGTTCAACCCGGGCCTGGTCGAGGAGGTCCTGCAGACCGGCCCGGAACTCGTCCGTGCGGGTCCACGCGGCGTAGGCCCGGAACGCAGCGACCTGCCACCAGGTGTCGCGGGAGGCGGCGTCCTCATCGGCGTTCAGGCGTCGTCGACCACCGAGACGTGGATCGTGACGATGGGCGATCGTCAACTCCGCGGCCAGTTCCTCGATCTGGCCGGCCGCGGCTGCGGGATTGTGGCGACTGCCGGGGAATCGGCGGACGTCCACCACCGCTTCGACGCCTGCTCCGGTGAGCAGGGTCGCGAGTTCCGTGCGGGTGAGACGCCCGTGGCCAAAGGTCAGCACCCCACCAGCCTGCCACGGTCGGTCTGGACACCGGCCCGACGCTCGCTATGCTTCGAACATGTGTTCGGAGTCGATCGAGGAGCAGGCCAGCCTGCCGCTCGACGTGGTGGCGGTCGAGAAGCCGCGCGGCCGCCGCGGTCCCGGGCCGCGGGTCGGCTCCGGGTTGCTGCTGCACCGCCTCGACGACGATGCGCTCGCTGTCCGCGGGTGGCCGTGCGGCACCGAGGTGCTGGTCGACCTCGGGCGTCGGCCGTGCCGGGGTGAGATGGTCCTGGCGCGCGACGGCGGCAGACTGCGGGTTGGCATCCTGACACCGGCGCACGGACGGCCGGCCCTGCGTGCCGGACAGCAGGTCCACTGGCTCAGCGCCCACGTGCAGTATCTCGGCGTCGTGGTGTCGGCCGAACCGCCGCTGGCCGGGATGCCGGCGCCCCGGCCGCATCCGTGAGTGGTCAGTCGGTGGGCTGAGCGGTCAGGAAGAGCAGCACGTCGCGCAACAATTCGTGCGCCTGCTGCCTGCTCAGGGTGTGGCGAACGCTCCACTCGTGCAGGGTGGCGCGTGCGAGGCCGGCGTAGCAGCGGACCCTGGCCATCTCCAGTGGGTCGTCCGCGTCCAGGCCGACCAGGTGCAGCACGTGGCGTGCGGCCAGGTCGGCGCCGTGGTCGACCAGGGCGGCAACCTCCGGGTCGTCGGCGACCGCCTCGCTGCCGACCACGGCGAAGTAGGTGGTCGCCTGTGCATCGACCGAATCGAGGAACCACTGCACTGCGGCGTCGACGCGGTCGGCAAGGCTGCCGCTGGTCCGCGCGGGGGAGAGGGTCTCGAGTTCGGGGAGCAGCACCGAACGCCTGACCACCTCAAGGTAGAGCCCGCGCTTGTCCTGGAAGTAGTGGTTGAGCAGTCCGCGAGCCACCCCCGCCTCCCGCGCGATCTCGACGGTCGTCACCTGGGCAAAGGGACGCTCCCCGAAGAGGCGCGCTGCGGCGTGGAGGATCGACTCGCGCCGCTCGTCCGGAGGCAGGCGCCGCCGGGTGGGTGCTGTCGTCATGACCCGAGTCTCCCTCATCTGGAAACGAATGTTGCCGAAGTTATTGGCAGGATGCCAACACAACGATACCCTCGGTATGTCACAGTTTCGAGCACGTCACGGAGGTCGTGGTGAACGCACCTGCTGGAGTTGTCCCGGCCCGCACGGCGGAGCGCCGTCCCGATCGGCACGTCGCAGTGCCGGCCGGGTACGACGTACGGCGTCACCTCTCCGGCTTGGGCGCCGCACTGGCCGGCAACGCCAACGTGATCATGCAACTCAGTTGGCCGGGAGTCGGCTACGGCGTGATGAACAGTCGTGTGCACGACGGCTCGGCGATGCTGCACCCGATCAAGCGGGCGCGCACCACCTTCACCTATCTCGCGGTGGCCACCTTGGGCTCCGAGGCGGAGCGCACGGCGTACCGCAGGGCAGTCAACGGCCAACACGCCAAGGTGGTCTCCACCGACGACGAGCCGGTGCAGTACCGCGCGCTGGACCCGCGCCTGCAGACCTGGGTCGCCGCCTGCCTCTACTACGGCACCCGCGACATCATCGAGAAGATGCACGGCCCGCTCCCAGCGGCCGACGCCGACGCGTTGTACGCCGAGTGCGCCAAGTTCGGCACGACCTTGCAGATGCCGGCCGATGCCTGGCCGGCGACCCGGGCCGACTTCGACGCCTACTGGGAGACATCGTTGGGTGAGGTGCGGATCGACCGGGCCGTGCGCGACTACCTCCTGCGGCTGACGACGCTGGCCAACCTTCGTGGTCCCGCCCGTCGGCTGGGCAATTTCCAGGTCTTCGTGACCACCGGCTTCCTCCCCGAGCGCTTCCGTGCCGAGATGGGGTTGCCGTGGAACGGCCGCAAACAGCGTCGGTTCGACCGTCTCGTGCGCACGGTCGGACGAGTGGAGCGGACGCTTCCCACCTCACTCCGGATCTTCCCGTTCAACGCACTGCTGCTCGACCTCCGCTGGCGCATGCGCACCGGCCGCCGTCTCGTCTGACCCCACCCGAGGAGCCCCTGATGTTCAACGCGAAGCCGGAATGGCTCTCGGACCCCGCCCGGATCCAGTCCCTGAACGACTGGATCAGCCACCCCGATCCGGCGATCGAACCGATCGCACCGGTCGCGCCGTACGACGGTCAGGTCACCGCCCGGGTGCCGGTCGGCACGGCCGACAGCGTCGTCCTTGCCGTCGACGAGGCACGGCAGGCGCAGAGTGGCTGGGCACTCCTCCCGTACGCCGCCCGCGCGGCAGTGCTGCTGCGTTTCCACGACCTGCTGGTCGAGCGGCAGGACGAGGTGATCGACCTGATCCAGTGGGAGATGGGCAAGAACCGGTTCAGTGCGTGGCAGGAGATCCTCCAGGTCGCATCCCTGGCCCGCCACTACTCGCGGCACGGCCGCACCTACCTGCGTGACAACAAGGTGCGGGGCGCGATTCCCGGGCTGACCAAGGTCAAGGAGGTGCGGATCCCGAAGGGTGTGGTCGGCATCATCTCGCCGTGGAACTACCCGCTCTATCTCGGTGTCGGTGACGTGATCCCGGCACTGCTGGCCGGCAACTCGGTGGTCTCCAAGGCCGACAGTCAGACGCCCCTGACGCTGCTGTGGACCCGCGCCCTGATGGCGGAGGCCGGCCTTCCGGCCGACGTGTGGAAGATCGTCACCGGTCCCGGCTCCGTGGTGGGCAACGCGCTCATCGACCAGGTCGACCACGTCTGCTTCACCGGGTCGACCGCGACCGGGCGATCCGTGGCGAGCCGCGCCAGCACGCGCCTGATCTCGGCCAGCCTCGAACTCGGCGGCAAGAACCCGCTGATCGTGCGCCATGACGCCGACGTGGCCAAGGCTGCCGCCGGCACGCTGACGGCGGCCTTCGCCAACACCGGCCAGATGTGCATCCACATCGAGCGGGTGATCGTGCACGAGCGGGTCTACGACACCTACCGCGACGCGCTGCTCGCCGGGTTGGCGAAGATGTCCTTGGGCCAGTCCTACGACTACGCCCACGACGTCGGATCGCTCGCGTCGCAGGCGCAGCTCCACGCGGTCAGCGAGCACGTCGAGGACGCCCGCGCCAAGGGCGCGACAGTGCTCGCCGGTGGCCGGCACCGCCCGGATCTCGGCCCGTTGGTCTACGAGCCGACCGTCCTTGAGGGTGTCACCCGAGAGATGGGCGTGTGTCTCGACGAGACCTTCGGTCCGGTGATCTCGCTCTACAAGGTGTCGTCGGACGACGAGGCGATCGCTCGGGCCAACGAGGGGAGCTATGGGCTCTCGGCCTCGATCTGGAGCCGCAACACCACGGCTGCCGAGCAGATGGCCACGCGGGTCCGCTCGGGGTCGGTCAACATCAACGACGGTGCTGCGGCCGCGGCCGGATCCATCGAGGCCGGCATGGGCGGCATGGGCGACTCGGGGCTCGGTCGTCGACACGGTGCTGAGGGGATCCGCAAGTACACCGAATCGCAGACCGTCGCCACGCAGCGCCTGATGCCGCTCGGCCCGCCTGCGTCGATGGAGACGGCGAAGTTCGTCGAGGTCGGCAACCTGCAGATGAAGGTCCTGCGGAGGTTGGGTCTGCGGTGATCAGCGCCGGAGGGTCGGGCGGTTGCTGACCGCCAGCTCGGGGGTGAGCGCCTCGCGACCGTCGAAGACGAAGCAGTCGCCGTCGTAGTGGGCGCTGCCGACCTCTTCGAAGTACGTGAGGATGCCACCCTCGAGTTGCAGCACGTCGGTCAACCCGATGTCGCGCATGTAGATCGCCGCCTTCTCACAGCGGATGCCGCCGGTGCAGAAGCTCACCACGGTCCGACCTTCCAGGGCGGCGCGGTTCTCTGCCACCGCCTGCGGGAACTCGGTGAACTTGTCGAGCCGCCAGTCGATCGCGCCGGCGAAGGTGCCGTAGTCGACCTCGAATGCATTGCGGGTGTCGAGCAGGACCACCTCGCGGCCGTTGTCGTCGTACCCGCGGTCGAGCCAGGCCCGCAGCGTGGTCGCCCCGACCGACGGCGCGCGTGAGTCGGCCGGTCGGACCGTCGGGTGGTCCATGCGGATGATCTCGTTCTTCAACTTCACCAGCATGCGCCCGAAGGGCTGCTCGGCCGACCAACTCTCCTTGGCCTCCAGTGCTGCAAACCGTGGATCGGCCCGCAGCGCGTCGAGGAAACCGCGCACGTCGTCGGCGGGACCGGCGAGGAACAAGTTGATGCCCTCGGGCGCCAACAGCACAGTGCCGCGCAGGTCGCTCTGCAGCGCACGTGCGAGCAGCGTCTCCCGCAGATCCTCTCGGTCCTCGATCGAGGTGAAGAGATAGGCCGCGACGTTGAGCACCGATTCCACGGGGAGTGATTCTAGGAGGAGGCTCAGCCCCCGGTCGGCAGGGCCTCCTGTACGGCGGTGCCGGCATCGGACAACTTCTTGGCTGCCTTGCGCCCGGCACGGCGGGTGCCGTTGGCGAAGCCCTGCAGAGCCAGGGTCAGCCCGGCCCCGACCAGCCAGACGTCCTTGGCCACGGCCGTGCCGTCCTGGGTGGGTCGGATGCTGCCCGGCTCCCGCAGGCCGGGGACCCGGGCATAGAGCCCCATCAGGCTGACGCCGAAGCCGGTGAGTGCCAGGCCGGCGACGGCGGAGGGGAACTTCGGCAACAGCAGCGCGCCGCCGAGGGCGACCTCTCCGATCGCCACGGCCTTGGTGAAGGTCACCGGATCGGTCGAGCCGAGGGCGGGGTAGGCCGTGGACGCGAAGCCGTGCAGGCCTTGTGCGGTCTCGGGGTCGGCTCCCAGCTTGTTCAGCCCGGAGTTGAGGATGAAGGCGCCGGTCGCGATTCGCAGAGGTGCGTGTGTGGGGTTCATGACGTCCAGCCTAGACACGGCGGGCCAAGGCTCCGTGCAGCCGATCGCATGGAGCGGTCGATCACATGGAACCGGTGTCGAGATAGCGCTGGTGCCAGCTGAGCGACTCGTCGAGCAGGTGCGGCGTGTGCCGCGCGTTCGGTCGGGCGGTCCACGCCCGTTCGGCATAGTCGAGCAGCGCCGGGCGGAACCGCGGGTCGGCGCAGTTGTTGATCACCCGCTGGGCCCGGGCCCGGGGGGCCAGACCGCGCAGGTCGGCCAGACCGTGTTCAGTGACGATCACGTGCACGTCGTGCTCGGTGTGGTCGACGTGGCTGACCATCGGCACGATCGCCGAGATCGCTCCGTGCTTGGCGGTCGACGGAGTGAGGAAGAAGTTGAGGAAGGCGTTGCGAGCGAAGTCGCCGCTGCCGCCGATCCCGTTCATGATCTGGCTGCCCATCACATGGGTGGAGTTGACGTTGCCGTAGATGTCGGCCTCGAGCAGCCCGTTCATCGCGATCACTCCGAGACGGCGTACGAGTTCGGGATGGTTGGAGATCTCCTCGCTGCGCAGCAGGATCCGGCCCTTGTAGGAGTCGATGTTCTCCATGAACCGCCGTACGCCGTGGTCCGACAGACCGAACGAGGTGGCCGAAGCGGCACGCAGTGTGCCGCTGTCGAGCAGGTCGAGCATGCCGTCCTGGATCACCTCGGTGAAGGCGACCAGGTCGGTGAACTCGCTGCCGTCGAGTCCGGCGAGCACGGCGTTGGCGACGTTGCCGACTCCCGACTGCAGGGGGAGCAGCCCGGGCGGCATGCGGCCGGCGGCCACTTCACGCCGGAGGAATCCCACGACGTGTGCGGCGATCGCCTCTGAAGCGGCGTCAGGAGCGGCGAACGGCGAGTTGCGGTCGGGCAGGTCGGTCTCCACGACCGCAACCACCTTGGCCGGGTCGACCCGCAGATAGGGCTCACCGATGCGTTGCATCGGGTCGGTCATCTCGATCGGCAGGCGGTGCGGCGGTAGGGCGGAACCGTAGTAGATGTCGTGGAAGCCCTCGAGCTCGCGTGGCTGCCACGAATTCACCTCGAGGATCACGCGGTCGGCCTGGTCGAGCCACGTCTTGTTGTTGCCCACCGAACTGCTGGGCACCACCAGCCCGCCGGGGAGGACCGCGGTCACCTCGACCACGGCCACGTCGAGGTTGCCGTAGAAGCCGAACCACATGTGCTGGGCGGAGTGGCTCAGGTGGGCGTCGAGGTAGTCCACCTCGCCGGCGTTGATCAGCTGCCGCATGGTCGGGTCGGAGTTGTAGGGCAGACGGGTCGAGACGCCGCGGGCCTGCGCCAGGACGCCGTCGGCGTCGGGCGCTGTCGAGGCGCCGCTCCACAGACCGACCCGGAACTCCTCGCCTCGGGTCCGGGCGGCGACGATCCGGTCGTGGAGGGCTTGTGGGAACGCCTTCGGGTAGCCGGCACCGGTGAAGCCGCTGATCCCCACGTTGTCGCCGGGGGCGACCAACGTGGCCGCCTCCTCGGCCGACATGATCCGGTCGCTGAGCTCGGAGCAGGAGATGCGCTTGTTCATCGACGTTCCTCGTTCAGCTGCCGCCGGCCGGCAACTCGTCCAGCCTGATCTCCGGGTTGTCACGCTTGGTCACGCTGGCTCGCCACTGGTCGGTGAAGAGCGCGAGGTGGGTGCCGTCCGACCGCTGCAGGACCTCGCACCCGCGCTTTCCGGACAGCGCGACCGCGCCTTCGGCATCTGTGATCCGGGCGACCTGGTAGTCGAGTCGCGAGAACCGGATCGGGGAGTTGAACTCGTTGAGCATCCGGTCTTCGACGACCTCGAACTGCATCGGCCCGACGGCGGCCAGGACCGGGCTCTGGTCTCCGCGCAGGTCGGAGCGGAGCACCTGCACCACGCCTTCCTGGTCGAGCTGCTCGATGCCGCGGCGGAACTGCTTGTAGCGGCCGATGTCGCCGGCGGAGGCAGCCATGAAGTGCTCCGGAGCGAACGACGGGACGGGAGGGTACGCGATCGGGTCCCCGACGTACACGGTGTCTCCGACTCGGAGTGCTTGGGCGTTGACGAAGCCGATGATGTCGCCCGGTGAGGCGTGCTCGACCGACGTGGTGTCGCGCCCGAAGACTGCTTGGGCGAACTTGGTGGCAAACGGGCGTCCGGTGGCGGCATGTGTGACGACCATGCCGCGATCGAACTCGCCGGAGACCACTCGTGCGTAGGCGAGTCGGTCGCGGTGCGCGTTGTTCATCCCCGACTGGACCTTGAAGATGAAGGCACTGAACTCGTCGTCGACACGACGCTCCGAGCCGTCCACGCCCGTGGTCGTGCCGGGGGCCGGCGCGAGGTCGAGCAGCAGGTCGAGGAGTTGGGCCACACCGAAGTTCTGCAACGCCGAGGCAAACATCACCGGCGTCGTCTCGCCGGCGAGAAAGCGTGCCTGGTCGTGGTCGGCGTCGTCGAGCGCCAACAGTTCGTGCTCCTCCACCGCATCGGCCCAGACGCCGGCGTCGTTCGGCTCGACCTCCGTGGCGGCCATCCGACGTTCGGGCGCACGCGTCGCACCGCCCGCGGTGCGGGTGTACTTCACGAACTCGCCGGTGCGTCGGTCGAGCACGCCACGGAAGTCGCCGGCCTCGCCGACGGGCCAGGTCAGGGGAGTGGGACGCAGCTTGATCTTCTGTTCGATCAGGTCCATCAGTTCGAGTGCAGAAAGACCGGGGCGGTCCCACTTGTTGATCACGGTGATCACCGGGATGCCCCGCAGCGCGCACACCTGGAAGAGCTTCAGGGTCTGGGGCTCCAGACCCTTTCCGGCGTCGACGAGCATCACGGCCGAGTCGACAGCAGACAGCACGCGATAGGTGTCCTCGGAGAAATCGCTGTGCCCCGGGGTGTCGACCAGGTTGATCACGTGGTCGCGGTAGGTGAACTGCAGGGCAGCTGAGGTGATCGAGATGCCTCGGGCCTTCTCCATCGCCATCCAGTCGGAGACCGTGGCACGGCGATCACCCTTGCCGTGCACGGCCCCGGCCTCGTTGATCACCCGCGCATGCAGCGCGAGCGCCTCAGTCAGTGTGGACTTGCCGGCGTCGGGGTGGCTGATGACCGCAAAGGTACGGCGGGGGCGCGAGTCTGGCACTGTGCTGATTTTACGTCACTCGGGACTGCGCCGGTCGCCGGGATGCGAGTGCTCGCTCAGGGGTCCTGGTCGGCACCACGCGTACGTCGCAATTCGCGCCCTCGCGCGATGTCCTCCGCTGCCTTTGCGTCAGCCTTCTCGCTCTTGCTGGTGTCGCGGGGCGGCAACTGGATCGTCTCCTCGGCGGGCAGTCCGGCCTGCAGTTCCCGTCCCCGCTCGAGCTCTGCGTCGAGCTCGGCGCCGAAGAGCAGTGCCACGTTGGTGAGCCACAGCCACAACAGGAACACGATCACGCCGGCGAGGGAGCCGTAGGTCTTGTTGTAGTTGGAGAAGTTGGCGACATACAGCCCGAACCCGGCCGACGCCACGATCCACACCACGATCGCCACGACCGCACCGATGCTGATCCAGCGGAACTTCGGCTGCTGCACGTTGGGGGTGGCCCAGTAGAGCAGGGCGACGATCAGGACCACGACGGCCAGGAGCACGGGCCACTTCGCGATGTTCCACACGGTGACGACTCCGGAACCGAGACCGATCGCATCACCCACGGCTTGGGCAAGTGGCCCGGTCAGCACGAGTCCGAGCACCACCACCGCAACCAGCGCGACCGTGACCACCGTGACCGCGAGCATGGCTGGACGCAGCTTCCAGATCGGTCGCCCTTCGTCGATCTCATAGATCCGGTTCATCCCGCGGCCGAACGCGCCGACATAACCCGACGCCGACCACAGCGCTGCCGCCAGACCGATGACCAGACCCAGACCGGCGCCGCTGGACCGGCTCAGCTCCGTCAACGTCGGCTCGATGCTGTCCGCGGCGCTCCCCGCCCCCACGTCGCGAAGGATCTGCAGGAGGGTGTCGACCGAATCCTGTCCCTGACCTGCCAGACCGACCAGCGAGAGAATGGCGATCGAGGCAGGAAAGAGCGCGAGCACCGCGTAGTAGGTCAGCGCCGCTGCCAGGTCCGTGCACTGGTCGTCCGCGAACTCCCGCGCCGTCTTGCGGACCACGTAGATCCACGACGGCTTGGTGAGGTCCGTGGGCGAGTCCGGTTTGTCGGTGGCGTCATGGCGTTCTTCGGACACCGTGCGATGTGTGTCTCCGGTCATCAGGACCCCTCAACGAGGAGCGTCCGGCGGTGCCACCGGTGCGGTGACCAGGCCGGTCACCTCGTGCTCGCCCGCAGGACCCGTCGGAGGCACCTCTGCCTCATCGCCAGCGGTCGGCCGGGTGTCGGTGCGGTCGCCGGCGTCGGTGTGGCCGGACTGGAACTTGGCGGTGGCCGCGTCCACCACCTCGTCAGCCTTCTCCTTCACCAGGGTCTGGGCCTGACTCGCCTGCTCGGCTGCGACATCACGCACCTCCGCCGCCTTCGCCCGGACCGTGGGGTTGTCCCGCACGCTCTGCACCTTGGTGATGATCTGCTCGTACCGCTCGCGGCCGGCCCGCGCACCGAGCACATAGCCTGCTCCGAATCCGAGCAGGAACCTGAGTTTTCCAGCCATGACGTCGACCTCCTGGGTGTGGATGGTCCTTCGGTGCCCACCTGTGCGGAGCTCATGCGACCTGCACCACACTGGCCGGCGGGAATGTTGACGCCGACGGCAACGTTCGGGCAGATGTGGGCAAGCAACCGAGCACAGACGGGGAACTGTTGACCCGTCGACGGGTCGTGGACCTCGTGCGCCTGCAGCTGCACAGCTGTCAGTGACCTGGGCACCTCCGCGTGCCGCCGTCGATCCCTCCTGACCCACTCCGGTCGTTGCCGCGCGCACCGACCACTGTCGAAAGGCAGCTCCATGGCTTCGTCCCTCCCCACCACTGCGCCGAGGCAACAGCGGCGTCGGCTGCGACTTCCGTCGTTCGGCACCCAGGTGCTGATCGGTCTGGTCCTCGGTGTCCTGGTCGGTCTGGTCGCCCGCGGCATGGGCGCCGACGGCGTCGATGCCGCCGGCAACACCGACCCCAACTGGCTCACCGAGACGCTCAGCACAATCGGGAGCACCTTCGTCACATTGTTGCGCACCGTCGTACCGCCGTTGGTGTTCCTGGCGATCGTGGCGTCGATCGCCAACCTGCGCGAGGTTGCCGGTGCAGCTCGACTTGCCTGGAAGACGCTGCTCTGGTTTGCCGGCACCGCGCTGATCGCCGTCGCGATCGGCATCATGCTCGGCCTGACCCTTCAGCCGGGCAACAACACCAGCGTCTCTGCAGATGCTGCAGCCCAGCCCAGCCGCACCGGCGACTGGCTTGACTTCCTCACCGGCTTGGTGCCGGTGAACATGTTCGGCCTGCAGGCCAGCGCCGGAGGTGACGGGTCCGTCGGCCTGTCGTTCAACGTGTTGCAGATCCTGGTGGTGGCGATCGCCGTCGGCATCGCGGCGCTCAAGGTTGGTGACGCAGCGGAACCGTTCCTGGTCTTCGTGCGCTCGCTGCTCGCGATCGTGCAGAAGGTGTTGTGGTGGATCATCCTGCTCGCCCCAATCGCCACGGTCGGCCTGCTAGGAAACGCCGTTGCGTCATACGGCTGGAACGCCCTCGGCTCGCTCGGCACCTTCGCCGCAGCGATCTATGTCGGTCTGGCCCTGGTGATGTTCGTCGTCTACCCGGTGCTGCTGCGGGTGAACGGGTTGTCGGTCAAGCAGTTCTTCTCCGGCGCCTGGCCCGCAATCCAGCTCGCCTTCGTCTCGCGCTCCTCGATCGGCACGATGCCGGTCACGCAGTCGGTGACGGAGAAGAACCTCGGCGTACCGCGTGCCTACAGCTCGTTTGCGGTGCCGCTCGGCGCGACCACCAAGATGGACGGTTGCGCGTCGATCTATCCGGCGATCGCGGCGATCTTCGTGGCCCAGTTCTTCGGCCTCGAACTCGGCATCACCGACTACCTGCTGATCGCCTTCGTTGCTGTGATCGGTTCGGCCGCCACCGCCGGAGTCACCGGCGCGACAGTGATGTTGACCCTCACCCTGTCGACCCTCGGCCTGCCGCTCGAGGGCGTCGGCCTGCTGCTCGCCATCGATCCGATCCTCGACATGGGGCGTACGGCGACCAACGTTGCCGGCCAAGCGCTGGTGCCGACCATCGTCGCGAAGCGTGAGGGCATCCTCGAGGAGGCCACCTACAACGCCGACCGGCGTGGGCAGGCCTGGCGCGAGGACGACGAACTCGTCGCCGCCTGACCGCCAGGCGCCGTAACATCGCGGACATGAGCACTGACTGGCGCGCCGACCTCGTCGAGAGGCTTCGGGTCCTCATCAGCACCGCCGAGCCCGACGTGGTCGAGGAGATCAAGTGGCGCAAGCCGACCAACCCCGACGGCGTGCCCACCTTCTCCTGTGACGGGCAGCTCTGCACACTCGAGACCTACAAGGACAAGGTGAAGGTGACGTTCGCCAAGGGCGCCTCCCTGCCGGATCCGACCGGTGTCCTCAACGCCAGCCTCGATGCGGGAACGCGCCGTGCGATCGACCTGCGCGTCGGCGACGAGTTGGACGAAGACGCTTTCGTCGAGTTGGTCCGCAGCGCCGTCGCGTTCAATCGCTCGGGCCCAACTCGGCGCACAGCACCGCGGTGACAAGCTGAAACTATCGCGTCGGTCTCTGCCGCAGGAGGCCTCGCTGAGGGATGGTCCATACTCGGACGATGGGGCTCCACATCGTGGTCAATGCGTGTGCAGCCGCGCTGATCGCTCCGCTGCTGGTGAGCGGCTGCACCGGTCAGCGGGAGGGAGGCCAGCCGCACGCAGGCGAACCCGAGACACAGCGAGCCCCAGATGCGAGCGTCACAACACCTCTCGCGTCGGAGAGTCCGGAGTCCACCGAACCCCTCGTGCTGGTGACGCGGGCCGATCGCGGTCGGGTGCGGCTGACCGTCCGCGCCGCCGAGACGTTTCTCGCCGGCGGGCAGAGCGAGTGGCGGGTTCTGCACGCGAGCGGAACCGGAGGTGTGGCCGGTCGCGAACTACGCGACCACGCAACGGTGCTGCGCCGCGTCGGTCGCCACGATGCCGCTCTCGGCGTGCTGCCCGCCAGTGCCGTCGACGCCACGGTGCGTCCCGTGCTCGTCGGCGGCGTCGACCCGCTCCGTCGGCCCGACGCCTATCCGCTGCAGGTCACCGGCGCTGCTCCGGGCCCGGTCACCCAGCTCACGGTCGTCGGCGACGTGATGCTGGCCCGTGGGGTCTCCGAACCGGAGCGGGCGCTGGCGCCGATGATGGCCCGGCTGGCCAGCGCCGACCTCACGATCGGCACCTTGGAGAGCACCCTCTCCGAGGACGGCCGACCGCAGCAGGGTGGTGACTCGTTCGCCGCCGATCCGAGGGTCGTGCCGTTGCTTGCGGAGGCGGGCTTCGATGCGGTCTCCGTCGCCAACAACCACGTGGGCGACTTCGAGGTGCCGGCGATGTTGAAGACCCTTCGGTTGCTGCGCTCCGGTGGCGTGGTGCCGTTCGGCGCCGGTCGTGACCTGGGCGCGGCCAGCCGGGCCGCGGTGCTCGAGCAGGACGGGATGCGCTTCGGGTTCATCGGATTCAACGCGATCGGCGAGACACCACGTGCGACTCGTGATCAGCCAGGCGCACTGTCGGTGCGGATGCCGCCGCGCACCGGCCCGCTGGTCCAGGCTGACTTGCGCCACGTCGTACGTCTCGTGCGCCGCCTGTCGGCGCGGGTGGACGCGGTCGTGGTGCTGCCGCACTGGGGCACGCAGTACACCCATGTCGCCGAGCCGATCCAGCATCGCGTCGCCCGCAGGCTCGCAGCAGCCGGAGCCGACCTCGTCGTCGGCGGCCATCCGCACTGGGTGCAGGGGCTCGCCCGCATCGGCGACACGGTGGTGGCGCACTCGCTGGGCAACTTCGTCTTCGACATGGACTTCATGACCGAGACCCAGCAGGGCATCGTGCTGGAGACCACCTGGTGGGGCGCAGAGCTCAAGGGCATCGAACTCGTGCCCTATCGGATGGACCACGACTTCGCCCCGCGTGTGGTGCGCGGCGGTGAGGCCGACGACATCCTCCGTGACGTGTGGGACCACAGCCACGGACCGTTCAGCGCGCGCTGAGCCACGCGATCGTGGTGCGTGCCGCCCTGCGCAGCTGCGCCCGGTCGACGACCGCAGGCAGGTCGGCGGCGCTGTGATACTCGGCGTACGGTGTGCTGCCGAGCCGGGCGCCGGGCAGACCGTTGCGCACGAACGACCAGTGGTCGCTGGTCCGATTGTCCCGGCAGGGCTGGGCGGCGACGTCCACGGAGCGAGCAGCACGGAGCAACCGGGCCCGGTGGCGGCCAGGAGCATCGGCACTGCACACCGGCAGCACGTCGCCGACGCCCACGCGGTCGAGTGCGACCATCCCACGCAGCGCATCTCGCTCCTTCCCGGAGAGGGACGCGACGTGGTGCTGGCTGCCGTAGTGATGGTCGTCGTCGCCCGGCCCACGCGGCTCCTCGGCGCCGAAGACCACGAACACGGTGGGCAGCCGGGTCTGGCGGCTGGCGGCGGCCTCGGCCACCGCCAGCAGCACGCCCACGCCGGATGCGTTGTCCTCCGCGCCGGGCGCCTGCGGAACCGTATCGAGGTGGGCTCCGACCAGTAGGTGCGGGCGGTTTCGGTCGAGGCCCGGGGGAGTGGCGACGAGGTTGCTGGAGCGTCCCGCATCGACCGGCACTCCCCAGGAGTTGCCGCCCGGCACGTCGAACGCCTCGCGGTGCACGTCGTACCCGAACGAGCGGAGCGCGGCCGTCACCCAGCGCTGGGCCTTGCGATAGGCGGGACCGGTCGCCATCCTGGCGCCGATCCTGCCGGCGAGGTGGGCGACCGCACCGGTCGCCGTACGCAGGTCGAGGTCGGCGACCGACAGCGGACTGATCGGTGGCTCCGACGGCGACGGGTCGTCGGTCGGCCCGGGAGACGACTGCGACGGTGTCGCACTCGCTGTGGCGGCTGGCGGGGGGTGCGCCGGTTCTGCGCTGCAGGCGGCGAGGAGCGCGGCAAGCAGGAGGGCGCTGCCGGTGCGCTGCAGGTCGGTCATCTCGGCACTGTACGTCGCCTGCACGCCACACTCCGGGTGGTAGGCATGGGGTGAGGCGACGTCGATGCGAGGAGGCCAGATGACCGAGACCCTGCGGTTCGCCAGTGTCCGCGGACCCGAGTTGGCGGGCGTGCTGGAGATGCCGAGCGGGTTGGCTCGCGGGTGGGGCGTGTTCGTGCACGGCTTCACCCTCGGCAAGCAGTCACCCGCAGCGTTCCGGATCTCCCGCGGCCTGGCCGAGGACGGGATCGGGATGCTGCGATATGACGCGCTCGGCCTCGGCGACTCGGGCGGCGACTGGGGTGACGGCTCCTTCACGGTCAAGATCGCCGACATCGTGCGGGCCGCCGAGGCACTGGCCAAACGCGGCACCCCGCCGGACCTCCTCGTCGGGCACTCCTGGGGCGGGGCCGCAGCGATCATCGCGGCGCAGCAGATCCCGAGCGTGCGGGCGGTGGTGACGATCGGCGCGCCGTCGGACCCGGCCGAGGTCGAGCGGCACTACGACGCGGTGGTCGAGCGCGTGCTGGCCGACGGCAGCGGCACGTGGCTCATCGGCGGTCGCGCGCTGACCCTCAAACGCGACTTCGTCGAGGACGTACGCCGTGCCGACCTGATCGCCCACGTCCGCACCTTGCAGCGGCCCCTGCTGATCATGCATTCACCCACCGACGCCACGGTGGAGATCAAGGACGCCAGCGAGATCTTCTGGGCAGCGCTCCATCCGCGCAGCTTCATCTCGCTGGAGGGCTCCGACCACTTCCTCACCGTGGACGGTCAGGCCGAGCGGGCAGCGCGGATCATCAGCGCCTGGGCCGACCAGTACCTCGACGCCGTCACCCCTCCGCGCTGAACGGATCCGTGCGTTCGCGCAGCCACGTGGTGGTGCCGGGCGCCATGCCGCGGGACTTCGGCGTCCGGTCGACCGCGGTGACGATCAGCGCGGCGTCGTCGGGCAGCGACCATTTGAGCGCGTGATAGACCGCCGAGAGCGACTCGGTGCTCTCCAGGAGCGCGAGGCCCGGCGCGATCTGGCGCACCTCCTGCCAGGGGCCGACGAGGTCATCTGGTGGAGCCGAGGTCCAGGCCAGGTAGACGGTCATGTCTCCATGGTGCCGACCTGCCGGTCGCGGGCGCGCAGGAGCCGTTGCTGGGCGCGTCGTCCCTGACCGACCACGAGCGGGGCTGCGGCAAGAGCCACGGAGGGGAGCAGGTCGCCGATGCGCGCCTGGACGCCGCGCCACCGGGGCAGGGTGATGACCGGACGCGGCTTGTCCAGGACCTTCTCGACACCAGCCAGGACCTCGCTGGGGTCGAGCAACTTCCCGGAGAACGACAGGGCCGCACTGGGGTCGGCGAGCTTGTCGTGGAGCATCGGAGTCCAGATCCCGTCCGGGCACACGCACGAGATGTCGATGTTCTTGACCCCCGCGAGACGGAGGTCGGCCGCGGTGCTCAGGGAGAAGCCGATCGCGGCGTGCTTCGACGCGGCATAGACGGCCTCGCCGGGAACGGCGGTGATCCCGGCCAGTGACACGACATTGACGATGTGGCCGCCTCGCTCACGCATGGCCTCGATCGCACACAGAGTCCCGTTGATGGTGCCGAAT
Source organism: Nocardioides daejeonensis (assembly GCA_040393845.1). GTDB lineage: Bacteria > Actinomycetota > Actinomycetes > Propionibacteriales > Nocardioidaceae > Nocardioides > Nocardioides daejeonensis_A. The sequence goes on along the minus strand of JBEBTI010000012.1, from coordinate 7,895 downwards.
GCATTCACCTCGAGCATCAGGCGGCGGGTCGCCTCGTCCTGATCCCATGCCGGTCCGGTGACGAGCACGCCGGCGTTGTTGACCCAGACGTCGAGCCGACCGGCTCGAGCGACGATGTCGTCGCGGGCCGCCTCGACCTGGCCGGAGTCACGGACGTCAAGCACCCGCGCGCTCGCCCGCGGTCCCAACTCGTCGGCCGTGGCCCGGGCGGTCACCTCGTCGACGTCGGTGACCAGCACGTGGTGGCCGCGTGCGACGAGGAGGCGGGCGATCGACTTGCCCAGGCCGCGACCGGCTCCGGTGACGACGGCCCCTGCTGGCGTGCTCATCTGATCCCCTACTTGCGCGCGATACCTTCGGTCACTCACGACGTCGACTGTATCGACTCGCTGGGTCCAGTTTCGGATTGGAAACATGGCGGAAACATATTTCGTCGGTTTCTCGAAACAGGACGCTCCTAGGCTCGTGGCATCGACTCCCCGAGGATTGCGAGCAACATGACCGCCAACGAAGTACGCCACGTCGCCATCACCGAGGTCCTCAACCGGACCGGGGTGGAGACTCCAGAGATCCGCCCGCTGAGCGAGACTTGGGCCTGCGACGTCTTCAACCTCGCCAAGATGGAGGAGGCGCTGTCGAAGAACGCCTTCAAGGCCGTCAAGCGCACGGTCCAGACTGGCGAGCCGTTGGATCCCGCCACCGCTGACATCGTGGCTGCGGCCATGAAGGACTGGGCGATGGGCAAGGGCGCCAAGTTCTTCTCCCACGTCTTCTACCCGCTGACCAACATCACCGCTGAGAAGCACGACGGCTTCATCGTCACCAACGCCGACGGCAACGCGATCACGGAGTTCACCGGCAGCCTGCTGATCAAGGGCGAGCCCGACGGTTCCTCGTTCCCCAACGGCAGCCTGCGCATGACCAACGCGGCTCGTGGCTACACGGCGTGGGACCCGACCAGTCCGGCGTACATCATGCATACCCCCAACGGTGCGACGCTGATGATCCCGAGTGTCTTCATGTCCTGGACCGGAGAGTCCCTCGACAAGAAGATCCCGTTGCTGCGCTCCAACGCGGCGATGGACAAGGCTGCGCGGCGGGTCCTCGCCCTGATGGGGGAGACCGACATCGCGCAGCTCAGCGCCGTGTGCGGCCCCGAGCAGGAGTACTTCCTGGTCGACCAGCACTTCGCCTCCGCCCGTCCCGACTTGCTGCTCACCGGACGGACCCTGTTTGGGGCACCGCCAGCAAAGGGTCAGGAGTTCGACGATCACTACTTCGGTGCCATCCCGCAGCGGGTCCAGGTCTTCATGCAGGCCGTCGAGGACAAGCTCTACCGTCTTGGCATCCCGGCCAAGACCCATCACAACGAGGTCGCTCCCGGACAGTTCGAGATTGCGCCCTATCACGAGGCCGCCAACGTCGCCGCAGACCACCAGCAGCTGGTGATGACGGTGCTCAAGGCCACGGCAGCCGAGCACGGCTTCCTGCTGCTCCTGCACGAGAAGCCGTTCGCGGGCATCAACGGCTCGGGCAAGCACGTCAACTGGTCGGTCGGCAACGCCACCCAGGGCAACCTGCTCGACCCGGGCACCTCACCGGAGCACAACCTCAACTTCCTGCTCTTCTGCGGGGCCGTGATCCGAGGTGTGCACAAGTTCGGACCCCTGCTGCGGGCCGTCATCGCCAGTGCCTCGAACGACCACCGACTCGGTGCCAATGAGGCGCCGCCGGCGATCCTGTCGGTCTACCTCGGCGACCAGCTCGAGGCCGTCTTCAACGACATCCGGGAGGGCAAGCTCTCTGCCTCCAGTGACGGTGGGGTGATGGATCTCGGCCTGTCGCAGATCCTCAACTTCGAGCGCGACCCGGGCGACCGCAACCGCACCTCGCCCTTCGCCTTCACCGGCAACCGGTTCGAGTTCCGCGCGGTGGGGTCGTCGCAATCGGTGTCCGGCCCGTTGGTGGCGATGAACACGATGCTGGCCGACTCGCTGGGGTGGATCGCCGACAGGCTGGAGGTCGAGCTCGCTGCTGGCAAGTCCCACACTGGGGCTGTTGCCGCGGTGCTGAAGGAGCTGATGGAGGAGCACGGCTGCGCCGTGTTCGGCGGCGACGGCTACTCCGCGGAGTGGCACGAGGAGGCCGTACGACGTGGCCTGCGCAACCTGCCGACGAGTGCGGACGCGCTCCCGGCGTTCACTGAGCCCGAAGTGGTGGAGTTGTTCGAGAAGACCGGCGTGCTGTCGGCCGTCGAACTCAACGCCCGCTACGAGGTCTATGCCGAGCAGTACGTCAACTCGATCGCCGTCGAGGCGAAGCTCGTCGTCGACCTGGCCAAGACGGTGATCTACCCAGCGGCACTGCGCTACGCAGCCGACCTCGCCAACACCTACGCGGCCGTCGACCAGTTGGGCGCCTCCTTCGACACCACGCAGGTCAAGGTGATCGCCGAGAACGCCAACCAGTTGCTCTCCACCGTGACCGAGCTCGCAAGCGAGTTGCAGCGTGACGACTTTGCTGACCACGCTGCTCACATGGCGCACTGCGCTGGGGTCGTCCGACCGCTGATGGAGACCGCACGGGGGTACGCCGACACCCTCGAGACCGAGGTCGACGACGCAGCCTGGCCGCTTCCGAAGTATCGCGAGATGCTCTTCATCAAGTGAGCCACTGACGGCGGGACCGGTCAGTCCGCGCCGAGGTTGTTGAGCTCGAGGACCTCGAGCATGATCGGGGCGGATCACCTGGACCCGCTGGCCCGCGGTGATCGTGCGCAGTGACTTGAGCAGGTCGATCAGCGAACCGTGCTTGAGAAAGCGGGGGAGGGCTGAACCCGGCGTAGGGGCCGAACATCAGGCTGCTCTGACCCTCGACGACGCGAGTGTCGAGATGCGGCACAGCGGGGTTGGAGGTGCGCAGGAACTCGCCGCTGACCGGGAAGCCACCGAAGCCCACTGCGCGATCTGGTCGCGGTCCTCGGAGTACTCCATGCCCTCGAAGAGCGGGTGATCGGCGAGGAGCCGGTGTCATCCACAGCGAGCAGCTTGGTGATTGATTGGTCGGCTTCGGCAGCGCAGCCTTGTGTCATGGGCTATCAGACAGACTTCATCGGCTACTTCCAGATCGACCCTCCGCTAGGAGAGCGCGAGGCCGCCTTCATCAATCGAATCTCTGGGTCGCCGTTCTTGCAGGATCCGGGCGGGCCGCTGCGGGTGGCGAACGAGGATGACGAGGTGCTCCGCGACTTGCTCAGCGGAGCACCACGAGGATGGTCCAACTGGACGGTATGTCGTCAGGGTTGCTGCCTGAGCTACGACGGCGGCGACAAGGCCAACCACATGGCGCCTTGGCTCAAGTTCCTGATGGCGACGTTCCTCACCCATGGCGCGACGGCCGAAGGCGTCGACGGCATGACCTGCGACCACGTCCTGAACGGCATGGTTGTCGGCTCGCGCCGTGACACCAGGGAGCTCTACTCGCTGACTGTCCGCGACAACGAGGTCGAGGTCGAGTTGTTGTGGCCGGGCAACCCAAAGTGGAGCGACTACCCACGGCTGGCCTATCAGGTGGAGATCGACTGTTTCCGCAGTTGGGTAGACGATCGGCGGGCCAGTGACTAGAGCGGCGGAGGGCAGCTTTGGCAAGGGCGGGTCGATGATCTTCGGATCAGTGGCGCCACGAGTCTCAGGTTGCCGACGACCTCAGTCGGGCAGCGCCGTGGCGGGGCCGCCGACGAGGTCCCGGATCTGGCCGATGGCCTCCCAGTCGCCGCAGTGCATGCCGGCCACCACCCGATCGCCCTGCGTCCAGAAGGCAGTGAACACGCGGGCATCGAGGTCGCCCCGAAGGTGCACCTGGTCGTGCCCCGTTGCGTGGCCGACGTACTCCATGCCGAGGTCGTACTGGTCGGTGAAGAAGTAGGGATGCGCGGTGTACGGCGTCTCGTTGCCGAGCAGGCTGCGCGCCACGTGGCGACCTTGGGCGACGGCATTGTCCCAATGCTCCACCCGAAGGCGGCCCCACAGAGGATGGTCGTGGTTGGCCACGTCGCCGGCCGCGAGGACGAACGGGTCCGGGGTGCGCAGCCGAGCGTCGACATCGATTCCGTCGGAGCAGGGGAGGCCTGCCTGCTCGGCCAACGCAGTGTTGGGTACGGCCCCGATCCCGACGACGACCGTGTCCACATCGACCTCCGTGCCGTCCGAGAGTCGCGCGGAGGTGGCGTGGTGATTGCGGTGCAGGTGCTCGACGGTGGTTCCGGTCCGAAGATCAACGCCATGGCTGCGGTGCAGTGTCGCGAAGACCTCGGCAACCTCGGGGCCGAGGACGCTGCCGAGCGGCAGCGGTGCGGCCTCGGCGAGTACGACGCTGCCACCGGCCGCCCGGGCCGCGGCGGCCACCTCCAGTCCGATCCAGCCGCCACCGATGACCAGCAGTCGTCCGCCGAGGCGTTCCTTGAGAGTCCGCGCGTCGTCCCAAGTGCGCAGGTGGAGCACCTCAGCACTCGAGGCGTCCGCCATCGGCAGGTGTCGGGCTCGCGAACCGGTGGCGAGCACCAGTCGGTCGTAGCCCAGACTCCAGTCGCGGGTGTGCACTCGGCGTGCGGACAGGTCGAGTCCCCGGACCTCCTGACCGGTCAGGAGCTTGATTCCGTTCTCGGCGTACCAGGACTCCGGGTGCAGTGCGGTGTCTGCCAGCGTCTTCCTGCCCAGCATCACCTCCTTGGACAGCGGGGGCCGATCGTAGGGCAGGTGCTCCTCGCGCCCGAGGAGCGTCAACTCACGCTGGTAGCCGGCCTCGCGCAACTCCTCCGCTGCGCTGACGCCGGCCAGCCCGGCCCCGAGAATGACCACTTGTTCGATGTTGTTGCTCGGAAGGCTCATCGTGCACTCCTGGTCAGCGCCAAGAACTCGGCGCGGCTGCGCGGATCATCACGCAGTTCGCCGAACATCGCCGAGGTGATGGTGCGGGCTGCGGGGCTCCGGGCACCTCGTAGGCTCATGCACGTGTGTTCCGCCTCGATCACCACCCCGACTCCCTTCGGGTCCAGCTCGGAGCGGAGATGATCGGCGATCCGTTTCGTCAACCGTTCCTGGGTCTGCGGTCTGCGTCCGTGCAGTTCGACCATCCGGGCGAACTTGGACAGGCCAAGGATGCGTTTGCCCGGCAGGTAGCCAATGTGGGCCACACCCACGAAGGGCAGCATGTGGTGCTCGCAGACCGACTGCACTGCGATGTCGCGGACCAGCACCAGTTCGTCGTACCCCTCGTCGTTGGGGAAGGTGGTGAGTTCGAAGTCGGGGCCGCTGGTCATCTCGACCAGAGCGTGGGCCATCCGGCGCGGCGTCTCGACGAGATTTTCGTCAGTGAGGTCCAGCCCCATTGCGGCCAACAGGTCTGCGGCCGCCGCCTCGGCGGCGCGAAGGTCGACTGCGGGGCGTGGCCGGGAAGCCACGGCGTGCAGGCTCATGCGGTGCGCTCGTCACGGTCGAAGGCAAGTACGGCGAGTGCCAGCGCACCGATCAGAAGGCCGAAGTCACGCAGGGCGACGTCATAGAACTCGCCCATGGAGACGAGGTTGACCATGATGCCGGCCAACCAAGCGGCGACGAGGAGGGCACCGTAGCGCGGCATCACCGCAACGGCGACGCCCGCGACGATCTCGATCACGCCGACGACCAGCATGGCCTGGTGGGCATCGCCGGGGACGATGTCGTTGATCCATGGTGCGAGGTAGCCGTCCCATTCGGTCAGGATCTCGGCGAACTTGTCGAGGCCGAACGCGATCGGGGCGATCACGAAGACGGTGCGCAGCAGGAAGAAGGCGCGGTCGGCGCCGGTCGTGCCGACCGAGGACGGGGTGGAGGTGTTGCTCGCCATGGGAACTCCTTCGAGGTGACGAGTGGCGTGCCCACTCGTGGGTCACCTCGTTGGTGTCGCGATGTCCGCGCGTCTTACCTCGCGGAAGAAGTTTCCTTGCTCAGGTAAGAAGTTCGCCGTCGTCGACACCAAGCAACCATGCAGGTGCACCGATGTGGCGTCCACGGAGTACGCCGATGATTGCTGACTCGATGCCGCTCGAGGTGCGATCATGACCCTCATGCAGCCCGCCGTCTCCCGGCCCTCCCACGAGCGGGACGATGCCTGGGTCAGTGATCTCGCCGACTCCGGACCACTCGGTCACGCTGCCCAGCAGCAACTCCACGAGCTGTTGTTGCGAGCCACCCGACATCAGGTGTGGCGTTTGCGCCACCAGTTGCCAGGTGCCGGATCCGTGGACCTCGACGACCTAGCGCATCAGGCTGCCGACGACGCGTTGATTGGTGTGCTCGGCAAACTCGAAACGTTTGAAGGGCGCAGCAGGTTCAGCACCTGGGTCTACAAGTTCGGCATCCTGCACGCCGGCGTCGCAGTGCGGAAGCAGGCCTGGCGGCACCGTGAGGTGGCACTGCTCGACACCTACGAACCAGTGGAGTCCAGCAGCGGTCCCGAATCCCACGTGCAAGCGCTGGACCTCCACCGTGCGCTGGAATCGGCCCTTGCTGCTGACCTGACGCCACACCAGCGTCGGGTGATGTTCGCGCTGCTCATCGATCAGGTCCCCATCGACGTGCTCGCCGAGCGTCTCGACACCAATCGCAACGCGCTCTACAAGACACTCCACGACGCGCGCCAACGCCTGCGCGCATCCCTGCGTGCGAGTGGGCACCTCGACAGTGGAAGCACCGGGAGAAGGTCATGACCACACCGAGTTCACGGATCCCCGCCGAGGCGATCGACTCGCTCTTGCTCGACACCAGCCCCTACCTGTCCTGCAACGACTGCTTCGCGCAGATCGACACCTATGTCGAGGGCCTGATTGCTGATCCGACGTACCAAGACATTCCCATGCAAGTCCACTTGCATGCTTGTGGTGTCTGTGCCGAGGAGGCCGAGACACTCATTGCACTGCTCAGGGGAGAGGACGGATAGCGCATGTACGTGACAGTCGGACAGCAACTTGAACACAACCATCACCGCATCGATGAAGGGTTTGCACGGTTTGCACGATCGTTGGGCGACACGTCGATCGACGGTGCAGCATTCCGGACTGCTGCGGACGCCATGCGGCACCACATCCATGTCGAGGAGTCGTTGCACTTCCCGGTGCTGCGCGCTGCCGGTCTCCTTGCACCGGTGCTGGTGATGTTGAGTGAACACGGCGAGATCTGGGACCTGCTCGACGCCGTTGCTGTCGCCGTCGATGAGGGGGACGCAGCGGTCGCCAGCGCGCACTGGCTCCAGCTGGCTGACTTGCTGCAGCAGCACAACATGAAGGAAGAACGGATCCTCTATCCGGCTGGTGACCAGCAACTCTCGGCGGCCGATGCGGACCTGATCAGCACCACCTTGGCTGCAGGTCAGACCCCGCCCGGCTGGACGTGCGAACTGGCGGGACGCAAGCGTCCATGACGCAGGCTCGACCAGCGCTGAAAGAAACCGGCCCCTGAACCGCGTTCGTGCAGGTCAGGGGCTGGTTCTCGACAAGGTCGATCAGAGGGAGCCGATCAGATGCAGTAATAGTGACCGACTGACCCCGCCTGACCTGCGCAAACGCTGCTGGTCAGGGCGCTGGGTACGCTTTGGGTACGCTCGCCGTCGCGTTCCAAGTGAGTTGCTCGGGGTCCCAGATCGCGGAATCGCCCGCGGTGGCGAGGGCGGGATCGAGGAACTGTGCGACCAGGTTCGCGGCTTCCGCGGCTGTGTAGGTCTGGGCGGACGGCACGCCCTTCGTTGTGTTCGGGTAGGTGCGGTGCCAGGTGTCGGGGACGCGGCTGCTGCGACGCCCGCCCGGATGGTCGGTGCTCATGGTCGCGCAGACCTTGTCGGCGATCTGATCCACGACCGGGAAC
>JBEBTI010000011.1:0-34291 GCA_040393845.1 Nocardioides daejeonensis | reverse complement strand
CCTCGCGTGTAAGGTTCTGTCTCGGCCCGAGAGGGCTGGCAACACCTTGGGATATGGTGTAATTGGCAGCACGACTGATTCTGGTTCAGTTAGTCAAGGTTCGAGTCCTTGTATCCCAGCGAACTTCGGCACCAGCCGCCCGCTCGGGCGGATTTGGCCCGGAGGACACGAAACCGTTAGGGTTTCACCCGCTGCTCCTGAGCAGCAACGCCCCCGTTGTGTAGTGGCCTAGCACGCCGCCCTCTCAAGGCGGTAGCGCGGGTTCGAATCCCGTCGGGGGTACAGATCACGAAGGGCCTCGCTCCGGCGGGGCCCTTCGTGCATTTCGCTCGCGCTGCTGCTCGACGCCCTGAATGCGGTCAACGTCCTGCGTCCGGGGCGCCCGGGCAGCCGACGTGCAGGACGTGCATGCGGAGCCCATCTCGTTGGTAGGTCCGATTTCCGCCAGCCGTCGCTCCGTTCGTCGGGCACGATGGGATGCATGCACACCGACCGGGAAGCCTGCCATCGCGCAGTGAAGAGCCGAGACCGGCGCTTCGACGGCCGGTTCATCACGGCCGTGCACACCACCGGCATCTATTGCCGGCCGTCGTGTCCGGCGCGTACACCGGCGTTGAAGAACGTGAGCTTCTTCCCGACCGCGGCCGCCGCGCAGGCGGCAGGCTTCCGAGCCTGCAAGCGGTGTCTGCCTGATGCCACTCCCGGCAGCCCCGACTGGGACACCGCAGCCGACACGGCCGGCAGGGCGATGCGGTTGATCTCTGACGGGGTGGTCGATCGCGAGGGGGTTCCGGGGCTGGCTGCGCGGCTCGGCTTCACGACTCGGCACCTCGGTCGGTTGCTGACCGCTGAGCTGGGGGCGGGACCGCTCGCCCTCGCCCGGGCGCGCCGGGCCCAGACTGCGAGAGTGCTGCTGCAGACCACGGACCTGTTGATGACCGACATTGCGTTCGCGGCCGGGTTTGCCAGTGTGCGTCAGTTCAATGACACGATGCGCGAGGTCTATGCGAGCGCTCCGGGCGAACTGCGGGGACGTCACACCGGACCGACGTCCGCCGACGGCGAGGTGCACACGAGGATCGCGGTCCGCACCCCGTTCGCGGGCTCGCGGTTGCTCGCCTTCCTGGCGGTGCGTGCCATTCCGGGCGTGGAGAGTTCAGGACTGAACTGGTATGCCCGCACGCTGGATCTTCCGCACGGGGCCGCGACCGTGCGACTCGGGTTGGTGGACCACACCGAGCCGGGCGGCGTGGCCCAGGTGCCCGCAGCCTTCAGGTTCACCGACCTGCGCGACGTCGGAGCCGGGGTCGAACGAGTTCGCCGACTCCTCGACGCCGACTGTGATCCACTCGCCGTCGACGACGAGTTGGACACTGATCCGGTGCTCAGCGCGCTGGTGCGGGCAACTCCCGGCCTGCGGGTGCCCGGGCACGTCGACGGCGACGAGGTGGCTGTCCGGGCGGTGCTCGGGCAGCAGGTCAGTGTGGCCGCGGCGCGAACCCACGCGGCGCGCCTCACTGAGTCGTACGGCGTACGCCTCTCGTCACCGTCCGGCGACGGGTTGACCCACCTGTTCCCGTCGGCTGCAACGGTGGCGGCACTTCCTGACAACGCGCTGGCGATGCCGCGGTCCCGGGCGCGAGCGCTGACCGGACTGTGCGCCGCCTTGGCCGGGGGAGAGGTGCGCCTCGATCGTGGTGCTGATCGTGACGACGTGCGCGCTGCTCTGCTCGGACTGCCGGGTGTCGGACCCTGGACGGCCGACTACATCGCGCTCCGAGCGCTGGGCGATCCCGACGTCTTCCTGCCGACCGATCTAGGGGTCCGGCAGGCGTTGTCGGCCATGGAGTTGGACCCGCGGAGGGCTGCCGAGTACGCCGGTCGCTGGCGGCCGTGGCGCTCCTATGCGCAACTGCACCTCTGGGAATCCCTGGCGGTACGACGATGAGAGAGGATCAGACGATGTGGACGGTGACCGGTTCCCCGGTGGGTGAGTTGCGGATCGTGGCCGGCGACGGAGCGATCACTCAGATCGAGTTCAGTCCGTTTCGGGCGCCGGCCGACGTCCGACCGATCGGTGAGCGGCAGGACGACGATCCACTCCTGTTGGAGGCGGTGCGCCAGTTGTCGGCCTACTTCGACCGCGATCTCAAGGAGTTCGACCTCCCGCTGGCGCCGCGGGGCACCGACTTCCAGGCCCGGGTGTGGGAGCAACTGCGCCTGATCGGTTGGGGAGAGACCGCGTCGTACGGCGAGATCGCGCATCGCCTCGGCCACACCAATGCCGCGTCACGTGCGGTCGGCCTGGCCAACGGTCGCAACCCGATCCCGATCGTGATCCCGTGCCACCGCGTGATCGGCGCCAACGGCACCCTCACCGGTTATGCCGGTGGCATCGAGCGCAAGCAGCTCCTGCTCAACCTGGAGTCCGACGCCCTCTTCTGACGCGAACCCTCAATGAATCCACGCGAACCCTCACTCGGCAGCGGCGCGGCGCAACGATTCGGAGAGTCGCTCGGCTGCGGCCATCACGGCGGGGGCGTGCATTCGCCCGGGCTGGCGCGAGAGTCGCTCGAGCGGACCGGAGACGGAGACCGCGGCGATGATCTTGCCGCTCGGGGAGCGGACGGGTGCCGAGACCGACGCGACGCCTTGCTCGCGTTCGCCCACTGACTGGGCCCAGCCCCGGCGTCGGATGCCGGACAACGCCGTCGCGGAGTACGCCGCGTTCTGCAGTCCGCGGTGCATGCGCTCTGGGTCCTCCCAGGCCAGCAGCACTTGAGCCGCGGAGCCGGCGCGCATCGTCAGTTGCGACCCGACCGGGATGGTGTCGCGCAATCCACTCGGACGTTCGGCGGCAGCAACACACACCCGGTGCTCTCCCTGCCGGCGCCAGAGCTGGGCGGACTCACCGGTGATGTCGCGGAGTCGGGCCAGGACGGGGCCGGCTGCAGCGAGCAGACGGTCCTCGCCTGCGGCTGCCGACAGTTCAGCAAGCCGGGGGCCGAGGACGAACCGTCCCTGCATGTCGCGTGCGACGAGGCGGTGGTGCTCGAGCGCCACCGCCAGGCGGTGTGCAGTCGGTCGGGCGAGCCCGGTTCCGGCCACGAGACCGGCCAGGGTTGCCGGCCCTGCCTCCAGCGCGGCAAGCACCAGGGCGGCCTTGTCGAGAACGCCGACTCCACTAGAGTTGTCCATATGGCAATACTGCCGTCTCAGATCATGGGATGCAAGAGGTAGCCTAGATCTGTCGGAACGACACCCAGTTGACGTGGAGGAAGAAGATGGGCAAGACGCTTGCCGAGAAGGTGTGGGACGAGCACGTCGTCCGCAGTGCAGAGGGAGAGCCCGACCTGCTCTTCATCGACCTGCACCTCATCCATGAGGTGACCTCACCGCAGGCGTTCGACGGTCTCCGCCTCGCAGGGCGCACCGTACGTCGGCCCGACCTGACCCTCGCCACCGAGGACCACAACGTCCCCACCCTCGACTGGGACAAGCCGATCGCGGACCCGATCAGCCGCACCCAGATCGAGACCCTGCGCAGGAACTGCGCCGAGTTCGGCGTGCGTCTGCACCCGTTGGGCGACATCGAGCAGGGCATCGTGCACGTGGTCGGGCCGCAACTGGGCCTCACCCAGCCCGGCATGACGATCGTCTGCGGTGACTCGCACACCTCCACCCACGGTGCCTTCGGCGCGCTCGCACACGGCATCGGCACCTCCGAGGTCGAGCACGTGCTGGCGACCCAGACCCTGCCGCAGGCGAAGCCGAAGACGATGGCAGTCACGGTCAACGGCTCCCTGCCCGAGGGCGTCACCGCCAAGGACCTGATCCTCTACCTGATCACCCGGGTGGGCACCGGTGCCGGCATGGGCTACATCGTCGAGTACCGGGGCCAGGCCATCAGCGAGCTCTCCATGGAGGGCCGGATGACCGTGTGCAACATGAGCATCGAGTGGGGCGCCAAGGCCGGCATGATCGCGCCCGACGAGACCACCTTCGCTTTCCTGAAGGACAAGCCGGAGTCCCCCAAGGGTCAGGAGTGGGAAGCTGCGGTCGAGCACTGGAAGACCTACGTCACCGATGCCGACGCAGTGTTCGACAAGGAGATCGTCATCGAGGCGGCCGAGATCACGCCGTGGATCACCTGGGGCACCAACCCGGGCCAGGGCGCGCCGCTGGGTGGTGCTGTCCCGGCGCCGGAGAGCTTCCAGGACCCGATCGAGCGGACGGCCGCAGAGAACGCCCTTGCCTACATGAGCCTGGAGGCAGGCCAGCCGTTGCGTGAGGTCGCCATCGACACCGTCTTCATCGGTTCGTGCACCAATGGCCGCATCGAGGACCTACGGCTGGCGGCCGAGATCCTTGACGGACACAGGGTGGCTGAGGGCACCCGGCTGTTGGTCGTGCCCGGATCGGTCCGGGTGCGCATGCAGGCCGAGGCAGAGGGCCTGCACAAGGTCTTCGTCGAGGCCGGCGCGGAGTGGCGGGGCGCGGGTTGCTCGATGTGCTTGGGCATGAACCCCGACCAGCTTCGCCCGCAGGAACGCAGCGCGTCGACCTCCAACCGCAACTTCGAAGGGCGCCAGGGCAAGGGTGGTCGCACCCATCTGGTCTCCGTCCCAGTCGCGGCAGCCACCGCGGTCCGCGGCACGTTGTCCTCCCCGCCCGACCTCGTCCCGGCGACGGCCTGAGACCTCGACCAGCTCGATCATCGGAGAATCTTCATGGAAACTTTCACCACTCACACCGGAGTTGGAGTCCCGCTTCGTCGCAGTGACGTCGACACCGATCAGATCATTCCGGCCGAGTACCTCAAGCGGGTGACGCGAACGGGCTTCGAGGACGGACTCTTTGCTGCGTGGCGCAACGACCCGGAGTTCATCCTCAACCAGGACGCCTACAAGGCGGGCACGGTGCTTGTCGCCGGCACCAACTTCGGCACCGGGTCGTCACGTGAGCACGCGGTCTGGGCGTTGCAGAACTACGGCTTCAAGGCAGTGATCTCTCCTCGCTTCGGCGACATCTTCCGTGGCAACTCGGGCAAGGCCGGACTGCTGACGGTGCAGGTCGACGAGGAGATCGTGGTTGCGCTGTGGGAATACCTCGAGGCCAACCCCGGCGGCGAGATCACCGTTGACCTGGAGAACAACCAGATCACTGCCGGCGACGCGGTCTCTGAGTCGTTCGAGATCGACGACTACATCCGGTGGCGGCTGCTCAACGGGCTCGACGACGTGGGCATCACGTTGACCCACGAGGACGACATCACCTCTTATGAGGCAAAGCGCTTCTCTTGGAAGCCTGCGACGCTCTGAGCGATCTTCACCACATCGAACGGCCCTGCCATCCCGGCAGGGCCGTTCCTCATTTGGCGCAACCTCCTTGAAAATAAGGCGATTGAGCTTCCACCTTGAGGCGGCAGGTCCGCCCTCACGGGCAAACCTGCTGGTCGCGACGGCAAAACGTGCTGACGGACCCAGAAAAAAACTTCCACGAAACTCGGCGTGGTGATTGTGACAATCGTGCGCAATACCTAGCGTTCAGAGGAAGACGTCGGGTAAGAGCCCGACTCCTGGAGTTCATTGGAAGGGAAGCTAGTGAACAAGACACAGCTGATTGAAGCGCTCGCGACGCGTTTCGAGGGGAACCGCAAGGCCGCCGCACACGCGCTCGAGGCCGTGCTCGACACCATCACCCGCGAAGTCGTGAAGGGTGAGAAGGTTGCCATCACGGGCTTCGGTTCGTTCGAGAAGCGGGTACGGGACGCACGCTGGGTGCGGAACCCGCGCACCGGTGAGCGAATCAAGGCGAAGAAGACCGCGGTGCCGAAGTTCACCGCGGGCGCCGACCTGAAGAACATCGTCTCCGGAGCCAAGAAGCTCCCGAAGTTGCCGACGGTGAAGAAGGCCGCCGCTGCTGCGGCCCCCGCGGCCAAGAAGACGGTGGCCAAGAAGACGGTGGCCAAGAAGGCGGCTCCGGTCAAGAAGGCGGCTCCGGTCAAGAAGGCGGCTCCGGCGAAGAAGGCTGCTGTCAAGAAGTCGGCACCCGCGAAGAAGGCACCTGCCAAGAAGGCACCGGCCAAGAAGGCGCCGGCCAAGGCCGCTGCCAAGAAGTCGGCACCCGCCAAGAAGGCACCGGCCAACAAGACCGTTGCCAAGAAGGCGCCGGCGAAGAAGGCACCCGCCAAGAAGACGACTGCGAAGAAGGCACCTGCCAAGCGCGCGGCCAAGAAGGCCTGAGTTCCGTCGGTTCATCGCAATCGGCGCCCTCCGACGGAGGGCGCCGATTGCCATTTCCGACCTCAGGTCAGCAGAGCAGCCGCGGTGTGCGCGCCGACGCCCAGGGCCATCGCGGCTGACAGGTCCTGCGGGTCGTCGACGTCACGACGCAACGACGTGAGTGCGCCGGTGATCTCGGTTGCCCCGGAGTCGAGGTGGTGTTGAGCCGAGTCGACGCCGAAGCGCGGCGTGAAGTGTGCACGCGTCACGGCGGCGTACAGCGAGGTGCCGGTGCCTTCTGCATCACGCACGAACGCGGACCGTGCCTGCCCGGCCGAGTTCAGCGCCTGCTCCAGGTCGTCGGCCCGCAGAGCGGGTACGTCGGCGCACAGCGCAGCGACCCGACAACCCGGCCAGCGACGCTCCGCTTCGTGGGCGGCCTGGACGAGCGTGCCGTTGAGGTCTCCGGCAACGCCGTCCGGCACCACAGCACAGCCGGCCTGCTGAGCGGCGGCAGCGAAGCGGAAGTCATCGGTGACGACGAGAACCCTGGCGACTGACCGGACCTGTGCGGCCACCTCGATCGCGTCGAGGGCGAACGCCGTGGCGAGAGCCTGACGGCGCTCCAACGGCATCGGGCCGAGCCGTGACTTGCCGAAGGCGGGTGGCTTCACAGGAAGCAGCAACGTGTAGGAGGACAACGCGTTCACCCCACCGATACTCCCATCTGACGACTCTGCGCGCTGGAGCGGGCGGACGACAGGGTGAGCGAGTAGCCTGAGTCCGCCGTGAACGACACAGTCGGCGAACACGTGAGGAGCAACTGCAGGTGAGGGTCCGCAAACTGGAGCGTCCGCGGGGATGGCCCTTCGCCGTGGCGGCGAGCATCCTCAAGCCTGCGCTGTTCGCGACCACGAAGCCCGAGTGGGTCGACGGGACCAAGCTTCCGGCCACAGGTGGGTGCATCGTCGTGGTCAACCACATGTCCCACCTGGACCCGTTGACCACCGCCCACTTCGTCTATGACCACGGTCGTCTTCCGCGCTACCTGGCCAAAGCCGGTCTGTTCAACATCACCTTCGTCGGCATGATGCTCCGTGCCACCGGTCAGATCCCGGTCAAGCGACTCACCGCCGATGCCGTCGGTGCGTACGACGCAGCGGTGGCTGCAGTCCGGGCGGGAGAGTGTCTCGTGGTCTATCCGGAAGGGACACTGACTCGTGACCCGGATCTGTGGCCGATGACCGGCAAGACGGGTGCTGCTCGGATCGCGCTCGAGACCGGCTGTCCGGTGATCCCCGTCGCGCACTGGGGCGTCCAGAGCATGCTGGAGCCCTACGGCAAGAAGGTGCACCTCTTCCCGCGTCACAAGGTCCGGTACCTCGTCGGAGACCCGGTTGATCTCGCGGACCTGACCCTCGACGAGCCCGGTGCAATTCGCGTTGCGACCGAACGCATCATGGACAACATCACCCAGCTGCTCGCGAAGTTGCGCGGCGAGACTCCGCCGGCGGAGCGGTTCGACCCGCGCAAGGCCGGTGTGCGCGAGATCGGCAACCCGCACGACGTGGCGAAGGGAACGGAAGAATGACCAAGGTCGCTGTGTTCAGCGCGGGCTCCTGGGGCACTGCCTTCTCCATGGTGCTGGCCGATGCGGGCTGTGACGTCGCGATGTGGGCTCGGCGTGCTGAGGTCAGTGACGCGATCAACGGGACCCACGAGAACCCCAGCTACCTGCCGGGCGTCGCGTTGCCGCCCAGCATCACGGCCACGACCGACCCGGAGGAGGCATTCCACGACGCCGAGGTCGTGGTGCTCACCGTGCCCTCCCAGTCGTTGCGCGCGAACCTGACCGAATGGGCGCCGTTGATTCCTCGCTCAGCCGCCGTGGTCTCGCTCATGAAGGGTGTGGAGTTGGGCACGCTCAAGCGGATGAGTCAGGTGATCGGCGAGGTCGGTGACATCGCACAGGAACGGATCGCCGTGATCAGCGGGCCCAACCTGGCCCGGGAGATCGCCCGGCGGGAGCCTGCCGCCTCCGTGGTCGCCTGCAGCGACCACGATCTCGCTCGTCGGTTGCAGAAGCTCGTGCACAGCAAGGCATTCCGGCCCTACACCTCGGTGGACGTGGTCGGCTGCGAGATCGGCGGTGCTTACAAGAACGTGGTCGGTCTGAGCATCGGAATGGCGGTCGGCCTCGGCTTCGGTGACAACACCACCGCATCACTGATCACCCGCGGGTTGGCCGAGACGGCCCGACTCGCGGTGGCACAGGGCGCCAACCCGATCACCCTGATGGGTCTGGCCGGTCTCGGAGACCTCGTCGCCACCTGCTCGTCACCGCTGTCGCGCAACCGCACCTTCGGCGAGAAGTTGGGCCGCGGCATGACGATCGAGGAGATCTATGCCTCGACGACCCAGGTCGCGGAGGGAGCCAAGTCGTGCAAGTCCCTGTTGGCGTTGGCGCGGCAGCACGACATCGACGCACCCATCGCCGAAGCAGTCGATGCGGTGATCGACGGCCTGATCACGCCGCCCCAGCTGATGCAGGCGTTCGTCAACCGCGAGACCAAGGCCGAACTGGACTGACCGGCGGGTCGCTCCTCAGCCGAGATCGCCCAAGCACCGTTCGAGGTCGGCCCACAGGTCTTCGACGTCTTCGATGCCCACCGACATCCGGACCAATGCGTCGGGGATCGTCGCGGGTTCCGACTTCCATCGCCTCCGGCGTTCGAAGGTCGATTCGACGCCCCCGAGGCTGGTGGCGTTGACCCAGAGTTTCGTCTTGTGGGTCAACAGGTCTGCAGCCAACGCGCCCTGGGCGAGCACGATGGAGATGATGGCTCCGAAGCCCGGATAGCGCACTTCGGACACGGCGTCGTGGCCCTCGAGGCGGCGTACCAGTTCCTGGGCGTTGGCCTGGGCCCGTTCCATGCGGATGTGCAGCGTGCGCAGGCCGCGCAGTGCCAGCCATGCCTCGAACGGGCCGGGGATTGCGCCGACGAGGTCCCGTCGCCCCTTGAGCACGCCGTACAACTCGTCGTCCTTGGTCACCACAGCGCCCATCAGGACGTCGCTGTGGCCCGCGATGTACTTCGTGGCCGAGTGCACGACGATGTCGACGTCGAGTTCGAGCGGACGCTGCAGCACCGGGGTCGCAAAGGTGTTGTCGACGACGAGGTAGGCCCCGGCCGCGTGTGCAGCCTCCCGGATCGCCCCGATGTCGGCCACCTCGAGAGCGGGATTGGTCGGGCTCTCCAGCCACACCAGCGCAGCCCCCTCGCACGCCGCGATCACTGCGTCGTGGTCGGTCAGGTCCACCAGGCGCGCCGTCAACCGACCGCGCGCCTCGAGGTCGGCCAACTGCATGATCGTGCCGTTGTAGGAGTGGCGCGCAGCCACGACCGTCTGCCCCTGCCCGACGAGGTCGAGCACCGTCGACACGGCGGCCAGTCCACTCGCAAAGCTCAGGCACCGGCCCCCCTCGAGGGCGCCGAGCGCATCCTCGAACGCCGTCCAGGTCGGGTTGCCGAACCTGCCGTACTCGAGGTCGCCCCCGGCGACGTACGTCGAGGTGAGGGTCACCGGCACGTTCATCGGCGCGTCCGGGGCGACCGCGGGGCGGCCGGCGTTGACGGCGACGGTGGCAGGGCGGTACGTCGGGCTGGTGGGTGTCGGGTCAGCAGACATGGGATCCACACTAGATGGGTGAGTCTAAGGGCCGCGCGAGCCCGGCACCTGCCCTTGGACTTGCCCATCCAGGGGTGAGTAGTAGTTGCTCAGAGACACTGTCCGCGCTGCGGTGGGAACCTGCCGCGCATGACACATACACGACCAAGGGCCGCAATCACAGCGGCGGCGTTGCTGGTGGCCGTCCTCGGCCTTGCCGGATGCAGCGACAGCGACGACGGCAAGTCCAACGGCACCGCCACGACCAGCGACCGCGGCAACGAGCCCGCCGGTACGCCCGGCGGTGATCTCGACGACGCGATCGAGATGATGGGCGAGGACCGGATGGCTGCCATCACCGCCGAGCAACTCGTGGGTCGGTTCGGGTTCACCGACTTCGAGATCGTCGACGATCGCGTGGTGATGAGCACCGATTCCGACAGTTCCGAAGCAGAGTTGCAATGCGCCCAGGGCCGGATGGTGCTGGACGCGGTGGGGGTGGACGCTGCACTCTCGGTGAAGGCGGCCTCGGGAACCGTGAACTGCGAGGACCTGCAATGAGGGGCCGCGCGTCCCGGGCCGTGCTAGGTGCAGCGCTCTCCGGAGCGTTGGCACTGATGGCGACCCTGACCATGCCTCTGGCGACGGTCCGAGCCGCGGAGACCACCACCACGGTCCAGTTCGCCGGGTGCGAGATCCGCCCGTACGCCAGTGGTGTCCTGGGTTCGCGGATCGGTGCCGAGACGACCTGGAGCCCCACCCTCCGATTCACGCATCCGAGTCCGATCCCGGTGAACGACATGGTCACCACCGAGGTGGAATTGGGGCCGCTGCCCGCTGGCACGGTGCCGATCGACATGTTCGACGTGACCCTCTATGTCTATGACCTGGAGTTCTCCAGCCAGCACTCCACCCTGTTCCGGTTCTATGCGGAGGTCCCCTACGAGTCGATCGCCGCGGGGCAACCGATCACGCTGCCGGAGTTGGAGTACGACGCGTCCTACAGTGAGCCGGGAAGCTACGAGCACCGCGTGAAGAAGATCAGGATCTACTTCGCAGGCAACGACGCAGCCGGTGACTTCGTCGAATACGTCTATGAGTGTGATCAGGTCGTCAATCCCCAGACCATTCTGACAACCGCTGTCTATGACCTCTCCGCCGGCGCGACGGTGAGTCTCGACGCGACCTCTGCGCGTCAGGGCGCAGCGGTGCGGATGAGTGGGACCAACATGTTGGCGGCGGCGCCGTCGGATCCACGGGCACTGGCCACCGTCACCATCGGCGGCGTGGCGGTGGGTGCGTTCCCGATCGACGACTCCGGGTCCTTCACTGCAGATGTCCGGGTGCCGGCATTCGTCGCTGCTGGCAACCTCGCCGTCCGGGCCACCAACGGCTCCAGGTCGGCATCGTCGACCCTCACGGTGACCGCGCTGAAGGCATCGGTGCAGGTGACCCCCAAACGCGCGAAGCGGGGCAAGAAGATCACGCTGAAGGGCTCGTCGTTCAAGCCCGGCGAATCGGTCAGGATCACCCTCAAGGGTGGCAGGAAGGCGGGCAGGAAGGCGTTCGCGAAGTCGGTGAAGGTCAGTGCCGCTGGTGGCTTCTCGGTCAAGATCAAACTAAAGGGCGCGGCCGTGGGCAGGTGGACGGTCCGGGCGACGGGAGCGTCGAGCCGACGGACAGGCGCCGGCAAGTTCACGGTGAAATAGCGCTGAGGTCGCCAGCGTGGTCGGTTCGGGTCATCTTCACCGGAATCGACCACGCTGTGGCGGGTGCTCGTCTACGTTCTCGCTGTGCTGGTCGGACGCGACGACGTGGTGACGGAGACGAGCGGGCACGCTCGCGCTGGCAGGTCGACGCTGCTGTCCGGCCCAGCGGGATGCGGCCTGTCTGCGGTGTTGGCCGCGGTTGCAGAGGCGTTGGGCACGGCGGTCGTGCACGGCACTGACGCCGTCGACGGTGTCCCGTTCGTCCCGTTCGCCGGTGTGCTGGTCGATTCCGGGATGGCCCACACAGAGGCCCTCGTTGTCTACCGAGACCTGCCGCTCTGGTTGGCAGACAAGGTGATCGTCGTCGACGACGTAGAGCATCTCGACCTCGCCTCCAGCGCCCTGCTCAGCCATGCCGTGCGCGCAGGCGCGACCGCTGTCGTGGGCCTTCGCGACGTCGCAGCGGTGGCGCCGTCCTTCGCGGCCGACACGGCTTCATGGAGGCGGGCGGAGCTGACTCCTCTCGACGACGAGGACGCGTTGGCGCTCGCCGAGCAACGGCTGGGGATGCCGTTGACGCCGTCGACGGCTGCCCGGCTGCTGCACCGCGCTGCCGGTCTGCCGGCAGTGATCGCGGATCTCCTGGTCGATGCGAGGAGCGGTGGCACGACGACTGCTGCCGGCTTCGACGTTCCGACGTTCCGACCGAGCGCGAGGTCCTTGGGTCTGAGGGGTCACCAGATGCAAGGACTCGCGCTCGCTTCTGCCGAGTTCCTGGCTGCATTGGTGTTGGCGGGCACCTTGCCGGTGACCGCTGGCAACGCGGCAGCCGCAGACCTGCTCGAGCGAGGGTTGGTCCGTCAGGACGGCGCCGCACTGGTGGTGGCTGGTGAGTTGGTGCGCGACATGGTTCTTCCTCAGTTGGTGCCGGACCGCTGGCCGCATCTGGCGAGAGTCGGGGCGGACCTGCTCCGGGAGACGACGGAGTGGGATGAGGTACGTCGCCGCCTCCAGGTGCTGTCGGGTGTCGGGTCCGATCTCCCGGCCTTCCTGTCGGTGGTCGAGTGGTGGTTGCACAGCGGACTGCCCCACCCGGCTATGCACATGCTGGCGACACGAGAGGAACCTGCTGCGGTGTTGCTCCGGGCCCGAGCACATGCCGCTCTCGGACAACGGGAGGAAGCATTCGCCGACCTGGACCAGGTCGCTGCGATCTCCGACGACCCTGACCTGTTGACGCGACTGGCGCATGAATGGGCGGGCCTCCTGCGTGGCCGTCTCAGCGAGGAGACGCTGCTTCGGGCGCAGTTGGTCCGGTTGGTGGAGCGCCTACCCGACGGCCCCGAGCGGGCTCGGGTGCAGGCACTGATCGAACGCCGTCGCGTGCTGGTCGGCGACCTCGGGGACCAAGATGCCGACACGACAGTTCACGACCCCAGCACGCGTGCGCTCACCGCGGTGATGGCGGGCGAGTTGAGGGTTGCTCAACACATCGTGGCGGAGAGTCCCAACCGGCCCGCAGACGCGGACCCCGAGTCCGAACGGACGATGCGGGCCCTCGTGGAGTTCCTCCAGATCGTCTATGACGGCCAGATGGCGGCAGCCCGCGCCGTCGCGGACGCCGAGTATCACCGCGCCCGCAAGGGAGACGGAGCCAGTGCTGGCCTGTGGGGCTACAACCGCGCGAAGATTTCGCTCCACTCCGGGCAGTACCTGCACACGGTCGCCCTTGCCCGGACGGCCGGAAGGCACCTTGCGTGGCGTGACGACACCGGTCTGGCCATGCCCTGCTTGGCACTGGAGGTGGCGGGACTGGCCCGGGTCGGGGACCTCGCCCGGGCCGAGACCTTGGCGGCCACCTTCACCGCTGAGGAACGCCGGCTTCCGCGCGTCGCCATCGGCATCGCGCGCGTGGCTGCGGAGCGGCATCGATGGGCAGGGGAGCCCGAGTACGCAGCCGACGTACTGGCCACGGCCGGACGTGCGGCGATGGCTGGCGGGGAGGCATACTCGGGCCTCCTCGCCCTCGACGAAGCGTTCATGTTGCGGCCGCGGGCCGACGTGGCAGCAGAGCTGACCGGGCATGCTGAGCGTTCGGCCCTGCTCACCGCCTGCGCGGAGCGAGCCGCCGCGGTCATGACAGCTGATGCTCGGGGCGTGGAAGGTGCCGCCGAGTTCTTCGAGACGTTGCCGATGCCGGGACGAGCTGCGCACGCATGGCGGACCGCCGAGGTGCTGCACAGGTCGGCAGGTCGGGAGGTGGCGAGTCGTCGGGCAGCGCAGCGTTCGCTGGCCCTGGTGTCTGCGTGGAACCTGCCGTGCTGGCCCGAGGTCGACCAGCAGCCGACGGCGCGCCTCACCCTGCGCGAGTGGCAGGTCGCAGGTCGTGCAGTACGGCGGATCCGCAGCCGGGAGATCGCCGACGAGCTGGGGCTCTCCGTGCGCACGGTCGACAACCATCTGGCCGCAGCGTTCCGCAAGCTCGGTGTCGGCAGCCGCGACGAGTTGGCTGCTGTGTTGGACGCGTCAGTCGCTCCGATCGATGTCGCGAAAGACGTGCTCGAGCTCCGAACGTCGGCTCACGCCGAGCTTACGGAGGATCCGGCCGATGTGGTTGTCGACGGTTCGGACTGACAACCCGAGCCGGACCGCAATCTCCCGACTGCGCACGCGGGCGGCTGCCAGTCGCGCAATCTCCAACTCACGGGAGGTGAGGGCTGCGGCGTCACCGTCACCGGGCCAGGAACTGCAGCCGGATTCCACCGTCAGCACGACCCTGGCCCGGCTGGCGCGCTTGGCTGCCTCGGTGTCACCCGCCTGTGCGTGCAGCGCCGTCGCCATGCCCCAGGCATGCGTTGCGCGCGAGAGCAGACCGCTCGCCGCAAGGTCCCGCCCGGCCCGTTCCAACGCAGCGGCGTCGCCCGCGTGCCAGGCCTCGGCTCGGGGGAGGAAGAGGTCGGCGAGCGGGCTGAGCCCGGCTTGCGCCGAGATCAGGTCGAGCAGGTGCGCGGACGGGTTGACCATCCAGGCTTCGTCGATGGCCAGCAGTCCGAGGTGCCGGTGGGACTCGTCGACCGCGCGTCGGCCGGCGGCAGCCAGCACCTCTGCCGCCAGCCGGTGCTCAGCGACCAATCGGTGCCGTTCAGCATGCACCCGCGCGACGTGCAGCTGCACCTTGACGTCAGCCCGCGCTTCGTCACCCAGATCGGCAACCGTGCGCAGGCTGTCGTCGAGCGTTCCGCGCCGGGCTCCCACTGCTGCCTGCATTGCTCGAGCCGACATGCGAAGACCGGTGAAGTCCTGCCACGTCAGGTGCCGAGCGGCCCGGTCCACCATCGCGAGTGCCAAGTCGAGCCGACCGGCATGCAGGCCGAGTTCAGCCGCCGCGAACTCCCACATGCCGAGCGCCGGGTCGGCCGTGCGGGCCGCGCGAGCCCGGTGCCCGACCGCCCACTGCTCTGCCGCGTCCAGACGCGCGTCGAATGCCAGCGACAGGTAGTGCGACAGTCCCAGCAGGTGAACCGCGTGCCCAGGCGCGGCACCTTGTTCGACCAGCGCCATCCCCTGCGCGACGTGACATCGGGCCTCGGCAGGGTCACCGTCCAACGAAGCGATCATGGCGCCGACGACGGAGACGCCCAGTTGGCCGGCCAGGTTCGCCGCGGCTGCGGCGCCGGGCAGCGCAGGTGGCTCGAAGCCAGCCATGAGGTGCCACTTCACCAGGTCCGCGTCGAGTGCTGACCGGTGTGCGGCGTCGAGGCGGTCGGCGATGGCGGTCACCTCGCGGACTGCAGTTGCGGGATCGGACCGCCGTACGGCGTGCAACAGCCCGATCTCGCTGCCGACCTGCACCATCAGGCCTGGGTCCGAGGCCGGAGACTCGAGGGCGGCGCGGAGGTGGCGCACAGCGGCCTCGTGCTCACCGCTGCCTGACAGTGCTGCGCCGCGGAGGAGGGCCAGGCGTGGTTCGTGGTGTGCCGCCATCGTGCTCGGATCGATCCCGGCCAGCAGGTCAGAGGCCTCCACCCAGCGATGTGCGGCGACTGCGCGTTCAGCAGCACGTAGCCCGCTGTCGGCATCGAGGGCCATGCCTGCCCGGATCCGCAGGAGGCTGACCGTTGCGGACCAGTCCGGTCCGTGTTCGGTCAGCTCCTCGGCCAGCGCTGAGCAGGCGAGCTGCCATGCGTCGACAGACAGCTCTTCCCGCACGATGTCGACCAGCAGGGTGCCTGCCATCGCGACCCGGTCGTCCTCGCGCACCACCAGCCCGGCGGTGAGCAGATGGTCCAGCGCAGCCGGCGCAAAGAGTGCGGCCGGCAGTTGCTCTGCGACCGAGAGTCGGACCAGCCAGTCGTGGTCTGTCGCCTCGAGCTCGCGGAACTTCGGCGCGTGGAGTGAGACCAGACGCTCGGTGAGGCCCGGCCGTCCGAGTTCGACGCCGATCGCCGTGTGCTGCAAGGTCGTTCGTGCGCTGGCCAACAACTCCACGGCGATCGCCGGGTTGCCTTCCGCGCGATCGAGGAGGAACGCTGCTGACTCGGCGGAGAGGTCGTCGCCGATCCGGTCCGCGGCAACCCTCAGGATCGCGTCGTCGCTGAGTGCTTCCAACCGGTGGACCGTCCAGTCGCCGTGGTGTGCGGTCTTCGCCAAGGGGGCCGGCAGGTCGTGCAGATCGGACGCGGCGATGAGGAGGGGCACACCGGCCCGGGCCAGTTGTGCGAGGAGTACGGCGGCTGCCCGGTCGAGTGCATCGGCATCGTCGACCAGCACGACTGCGCCGTCTGCGCGCAGCGCTGCAGGGGCACGCGTGTAGGCCGCAATGCCGTCGTCGGAGATGCCCAGCTGGCGTGTCACCGCACCGTGGGCAGCCGAACCGTCGACACGTCGTGCCGGCGCTCCGAGCCGCTCTCCGAGCACGTCGAGGACACTGGTCCGACCACTTCCGGGAGGCCCGAGGAGACATCCGGGTGTGCCGTTGAGGAGCGCAGTCTCGACTGCGCGCAGGAGGGCGTCGCGGCCGTGCAGGCTCCTCATGGTGCCTGCCCCACCACCACGGTGTAGGCCACGACGGACGACGTGCCGTCGTGCGTGATGCCGACCAGGACCTGGAGGGTGTCACGGGTGTAGGTGACGGTGGCGGTGCCGTCGGCGGCAAACCTGCCGTTGTCGGTGAACCCGGCGCCGGTCAGGTCCGTGTCGACGGCAGTGACGGTCTCGTCGAAGCCGAGGGGCGACGACAACACGACGTTCCAGCCCCGTTCCGTGGCGGACGTCAACGAACTCGCCTGCAACACCGTGCCGTCCAGCAGTGGGACGTCGGTGGGGAAGCCGTCGGGCAGTTCAGTCGTGACGGCGTACTCGCCCTCGTCGGTGGTGATGGTGAGGTCGGTGCCCTGGTCGGCGTCGATCGTCGCGTCGTCCACGCCGTCCCCGTCGGTGTCGATGCTGCCCCGCCCGTCGGCCAGGTCGATCGCGTCCTTCACCGTCGCAGCCTCGTCGCCACAGGCGGCCAGCGACGCAACAGTCAGAACGGCCACGCCCAATGCGTGGGCGAGACGACGAACGGTTGAGGCACGGGACATGTCTGGCTCCTCCGCAGGGGGTGCTGGGTCCCGAAACCCTGTCACCCCAATGATGGGGGGCGACATGAGTAACTTCTACTCGTCGACGACACCGAATCCGGCGTCGTCACCAGCTCTTCGCAGGTCTGGTCGCCGGGCCCGGGAGAGGTTGCGGGATGATGGGCGACGTGAGCGACCGAACCGCCGTACCCCTCGACCCGACCCTTGCCGCCGATATCGACGCCTGCTGCCGTCTGACGGGGGAGTTCACCCTCCGCTCCGGCCAGGTCTCGACCGAGTACTTCGACAAGTACCTCTTCGAGTCACAGCCGGCGCTCCTCGAGCGGGTGGCCGCCCAGATGGTGCCGTTGCTGCCCGAGGGCACCGAACTGCTCGGCGGACTCGAGCTCGGTGGTGTGCCGATCGCGACGATGGTGAGCGCGAAGACCGGGTTGTCCACCTTGTTCGTGCGCAAGGCGGCCAAGGAGTACGGCACCGCCAAACTGGCCGAGGGCCCAGACGTTGCGGGTCGGCGGATCACCCTTGTCGAAGACGTGATCACGACCGGCGGCGCCGTCCGTGACGCCACCCGCGAACTCCGCGCTGCCGGTGCGATCGTCGAGACCGTGGTGTGTGCCATCGACCGCAGCCCCGAGGGGGAGAACCCGTTGGCGGACGTCTCGCTCGAGGTGCGACCGGTGCTCACCAAGGCACAGCTGGACGCCGCCCGCGCCGCTGCCGCCGACAACTGACGGCGCATCGTCTCGGGATAGGGTCGGTCATCGTCATGACTGAGCAGCCAGAAGCGACCAAGCCCAGGATCGCCGTCATCTTCGGCGGCCGCTCGAGTGAGCACGTGATCTCGTGCGCCACCGCCGGGAGCGTTCTCGCCACCATCGACCGCACGGCGTACGACGTGGTGCCGGTCGGCATCGCCACCGACGGACGTTGGGTGCTCGCCGATGCCGACCCCGAGAGATTGCGGATCGTCAGTGCCGACGAGCTGCCGTCGGTCGAGGGCGACGGTGACCTGGTCACGCTGGTGCCGGACGCCGCCGGCGCGCGACTGTCGGTGAGCCCGACCGGCACGATTCCGCAGGTGCTCGGTCACGTCGACGTGGTCTTCCCGCTGCTGCACGGGCCGTGGGGCGAGGACGGCACGTTGCAGGGCATGCTCGAGATGGCGGGAGTTCGCTATGTCGGTTCTGGCGTGCTCGCCTCGGCAATCGGCATGGACAAGGCGATGACGAAGGTGGTGCTCGCCCAGGCCGGCCTGCCCACGGTGCCTTCCGTCGTGGTCACCGATCGTGACTGGCGACTCGATGAGGACGCGTGCCGTCAACGCATCGACGAACTCGGCTACCCCGTCTTCGTCAAACCCAGCCGCGCCGGCTCCAGCATGGGGATCTCGAAGGTCCGAGACGCCGCCGAGCTTGCTACCGCCATCGAGACGGCGCAGGCCCACGACCCCAAGGTCTTGGTCGAGGCGTTCGCCGAGGGTGCCCGTGAGGTCGAGTGCGGCGTGCTCGGCAGCCACGACGGCGGCGTCGAGACCAGCGTGCCCGCCGAGATCCGCGTCGGGGGAGGCCACGAGTTCTACGACTTCGCGGCGAAGTATCTTCCGGAGGAGAGCACCAGCGTCATCCTGCCGGCGGACCTGTCCGAGGACCAGACCGCTCGGGTGCGTTCCCTGGCTGCCGACGTCTTCCGCGCGATCGGTTGCGAGGGCCTGGCGCGGGTGGACTTCTTCCTGATGCCGGACGGCGAGTTGGTCGTCAACGAGATCAACACCATGCCCGGGTTCACCCCGACGTCGATGTACCCCCAGATGTGGGCTGCGAGCGGAGTGACCTATCCCGAGCTGGTCGAGCGGCTGATCCGGTTGGCCCTCGACCGGGGCATCGGACTGCGCTGACCGCACTGCGCTGACCGTCGTGCCTAAGGCGTGTCTAGCAGCTCAGGCGCACCGTGAGGTGCGTTCCAAGGTCGTCCTGACTGCGTCGGAGACCTCCACCCACGGACCGACCGGGGGCCGGAGCTCGGCGGGGATCTGGAGACGCACGTTGGGGGTGAACCCGATCGTGGTCAGGTCGAGGTCGGAGTCCTGCGCGGCCAGGTCGTCGGAGTTGCCGAACCAGCCCACGCCGTTGACCTCCTCGCACGAGGAGAACGCGTCGAAGTCGGCGGGCATGTCCACGCCGCAGGTGACCACCACGGCGGGATCGCCCCAGGCCCGTGCCGGGGCGTCAGAGGGAGAGAGGTCGTCGCGCTCGTCGAGCCCCTCCAGTTCGCTGGGCAACGAGGCGAGGAAGGCGTCGCACGCGGCGCGTTGCTCGGTGCTCAACTCCGGGTTGTCGACCTCGATGTCGTTGCTGCACGAAGCCACCAGGGCAAGACAGGCAAGGAGGGCGCCGGCGGCCAGCCCGCGTCGGAGAGGGTGTCGCAAGGCGTCAGATGTGTACGACCGGGCAGGTCAACGTGCGTGTGATGCCGTCGAGGTTCTGCACGTGGGTGACGACCAACTTGCCCAACTCGTCGACGTTCTTGGCCTCGGCACGGACGATCACGTCGTACGGCCCGGTGACGTCCTCGGCGAGGGTGACGCCGTCAACCTCTGCCGCGGCGCGGGCCACCTCGGCCGCCTTGCCCACGTCGGTCTGGATCAGGATGTATGCCTGGACTGTCACGGTGGCTCCCTCGATCGAGAAGTTGGTCCGTACGGTGCGTCGGCGCCACACCCAACCTACCCGCCCCGGGCCGCGTGTCGGAAGGCATGAGGAGGTCGGCGCACTGATGGGATGGAGTCATGTCTGACCTCGACCCTGCCTCCCTGCCGTCGGACGCGACTCTCGCCGACGTGGGTGAGTTCGCGATGATCCGGGCGATCACCGAGATCTTCGAGCAGGGCGAGCACGTGCTCGTCGGCCCGGGCGACGACGCCGCGGTGCTGCGCATCCGCAACGGACACGTCGTCGTCTCCACCGACCTGCTGGTCGAGGGCAGCCACTTCCGACGCGACTGGGTGCCAGCAGTCGACCTCGGCGCCCGGGCGGCCGCGCAGAACCTGTCCGACATCAACGCGATGGGGGGTACGGCGACCTCGCTGACGGTGGGCCTCGCGGTGCCTGCCGACCTCCCTGCGGTCTGGCTGCTCGACTTCTCGCGCGGGTTCGCCGCCGAATGCGCCAAGGTCGGTGCCTCCGTCGTGGGTGGCGACCTGACCAGGTCGGACCAGATCGTGGTCGCGGTGACGGTGCTCGGAGGCTGCACGGTCTCCCCGGTGCTCCGTGGCGGCGCCGAGGCAGGCGACGTCGTGGCACTGTGCGGCCGGCAGGGCTGGGCAGCCGGCGGTCTCGCGGTGCTCGGACGTGGCTTCCGGTCGCCGCGGGTCCTCGTCGAGGCATACCGTCGCCCCGACCCGCCGTACGTCGCGGGTCCGGCTGCCGCTGCCGCCGGGGCCACCGCGATGATCGACGTCTCCGACGGGCTGGTCGCCGACCTGACCCACGTCGCGCGTGCCTCCGGGGTGCGGATCGACCTGGCGTCCGACCGACTCGAGGTCGCCGAACCCCTGCACGCAGTCGCGGCCGCGTTGGGCGCCGACCCGGTGCAGTTCGTGCTGGGGGGAGGGGAGGACCACCCGCTGGTGGCCTGCTTCCCTCCCGACGTGTCGCTGCCCGAGGGCTGGCGGCGGATCGGCACGGTGCTCGAGCCCGATCCCGAGGGGCCTGTGGTCACCGTCGACGGCCTCGCCTACGAGGGCGCTGCTGGTTGGACGCACTTCTGACCTCGGCCGGTCCGGGCAACCGCCCGGAAATGCAGAACGGCCCCCGCCGGAGCGGGGGCCGTGTCAGAAGGCAGTCAGGTCAGCGCGAGACCTTGCCGGCCTTGAGGCAGCCGGTGCAGACGTTGAGGCGCTTCGGCGCGCCGTTGACCGTCGCGCGCACGCGCTGGATGTTGGGGTTGAACCGCCGCTTGGTGATCTTGCGCGACCACGGGCGGTTGTTGCCGAAGCCGGGCTTCTTGGCGCAGATGTCGCAGACGGCAGCCACCGTGAACTCCTGGAACGATTGAGGTTGGAAACTGGGAGGCCCCAGGCTCCACACCGGACGGTGGGCGCTCTCGGGCAACCGAACCAGAGTATCCGATGGTGACGCGATCTCGGAAATCAGCGCTGTCGTGACCGAGTCGGTCCGACCTGTCGGGGTGGATGGATAGAGTCTCCCGCGAACCGAATCGCACCTGTCAGGAGGGAGGGGTACGCCGTGCCGGATGACGCGAGCACCGCCGGACCGACTCCTCGGGCAGGCGAGCAAGGAGCCCCGACCGACCTCGACATGCTGCGTCGCTTCGCCGACGAGGCCACCGCGGCCCTGGCCGAGGCCCGTGAGGAGATCAATGCCCTCAACGTCTACCCGGTGCCTGACGGCGACACGGGCACCAACCTGTTCCTGACCGTCTCCTCGGCCCGCGACGCCCTGCAGGCGGCGCTGGCCGGTGACGCCGAGGCGTGCGACCTCGCCACCGCCTACGCCGGGTTCGCCCGTGGTGCGCTGATGGGGGCCCGTGGCAACTCGGGAGTGATCCTGTCGCAGATGATCGGCGCGATGGCCCAACGTCTGGCCGACGTCCCGTCCGAACGCACCCAGGCCGAAGCCTGGGCCGAGGCGATGGTGCACGCCACCGAAGCAAGTTATGAAGCGGTCGGGACCCCGGTGGAGGGCACCATCCTCACGGTCTCGCGGGCAGCCTCGACCGCCGCCTGCGAGGAGGCGGGCCGGTGCGGTCCCGACGACGTCGCAGCGGTCGTGGTGGCCGCGAGCGACGCGGCCCGGACGGCGCTCGCCCTGACGCCCACCCAACTGCAGGTGCTGGCCGACGCGGGCGTGGTCGACGCCGGTGGCCGCGGACTGTGCGTGTTGCTCGAAGCGATGGAGACCGTTCTCACCGGCCGCCGCACGGTCTCCTCCCACGGACCGCGACCCCGCCTCCCGGTGCCGATCCCGACCGACCACCTCAGCGCGGAGGGTCCTTCCTACGAGGTGATGTACCTCCTGGATGCCGAGGACGACCGGATCTCCACGTTGCGCAAGCGTCTGGCCACGCTCGGTGACTCCCTGGTCGTCGTCGGGGGAGCCGGGCTGTGGAACGTGCACGTGCACGTCGACGACGTCGGTGCCGCGGTCGAGGCCGGCATCGAGGCCGGCCGTCCGCACCGGATCCGGGTCACCCACTTTGCCGAGCAGATCACCGAGGTCCGCCCGGTCGCGCACCGTTCCGGACGTCGGGTGGTCGCCGTGGCGGCCGGCGCAGGTCTCGCCGAACTCTTCTCGGGGGCCGGTGCGATCGTCGTACGAGGTGGGCCCGGGCAACGGGCCAGCACCGGCATGCTCCTCGACGAGATCCGGGCCAGCGAGGCCGCCGAGTTCGTGTTGCTTCCCAACGACTACGACACCGTGAGTGCGGCGGAGATCGCGGCGCACACGGCTGAGGACGAGCTCGGCGTCCGGGTGGCGGTGATCGCCTCCCACGCCCAGGTGCAGGGTCTGGCGGCGCTCGCCGTGCACGACCCCGGACGCTCCTTCGAGCAGGACGTCCTGCACATGACCGCCACCGCGAGCCATGCCCGCCACGGTGCGGTCACGGTCGCTGCGAAGAAGGCGATCACCATGGCCGGGCCGTGTGAGCCGGGTGACGTCCTCGGGATCATCGAAGGTGACTTCGTGATGGTCGGTCACGACCTCGTCGAGGTCGCCCGGAGCATCATCGACCGACTGCTCGGCGGTGGTGGTGAGTTGGTCACCCTCGTCGCGGGCGAGGGCGGCGACGAACTCGCCAGTCAGTGTGAGCGCTACGTCGAGACCGCGCATCCGACCGCCGACGTGGTCAGCTTCCCGGGCGGGCAGCCGCGCTATCCCTTGTTGCTCTCGGTCGAGTGAGCATGACCCGATGAGCAGGATCACCCTCGACTCCCCGATCGCCAGCGTGCTGGGCAGCGCCCGCAGCGACCGGGCGAAGATCGACGCCGTCACCGGCAAGCTCGGCATGCGCACCGTCGGCGACCTGCTCTGGCACTTCCCACGCACCTATCTCAGGACCGGCGAGGTCACCGAACTCGGATCACTCGTCGAAGGACAGCCGGTGGTCGTGGTGGCCCGGGTGCTCGAGAGCCGGGTGAAGACCTTCGTCAACCGCAGGACCGGACGCCCCGGAGCTCGCGTGGAGATGCGGATCAGTGCGGGTCGGACGACCCTCGGCCTCACGCTGTTCGCCAAGCACGCCAACGCCGCCCAGTGGCAGGCCGCGCAGTGGCCGCCCGGCGCGACCGGGGTGTTCACCGGCAAGTTGAGCTCGTTCAACAACGTGTGGCAGCTCACCAATCCGCAGATGGTGCGCCTCACCGGCGAAGCCGGGTTGAAGGAGGAGTCAGCGCTCCAGATGGCGGAGACGATGAAGGCGCTCTTCCCGATCTACCGCACGAGCGGCAAGCTCGAGACCTGGGACATCGCCCGGGTGGTCGCGTTCGCGCTCACCGTCGTCGACGATCTCGACGACCCCGTCAGCGCGCCGTTGCGAGGAGCCCACAACCTCGTCGACCTCGGCACCGCACTGCGCTGGATCCACAGCCCCGACGACTGGGACCAGGTCACGCAGGCGCGACGGCGGTTCAAGTTCGTCGAAGCGCTCACGGCACAACTCGTGCTCGCCAGGGCCAGGGCCACGGCCCGGGCCGGCCGGGCCACGGCGCGCACGGGAGGCGGGGGCCTGTTGGCCACCTTCGACGCGCGGCTGCCCTTCGAGCTGACGGCCGGCCAACGTGAGGTCGGAGCCGTGCTCGAAGCTGAGCTCGCCGCAGAACGTCCGATGAACCGGTTGCTGCAGGGTGAGGTCGGATCGGGCAAGACACTGGTCGCCCTGCGCGCGATGATGCGGGTCGTCGACTCCGGCGGGCAGGCGGTTCTGCTCGCGCCGACCGAAGTGCTGGCCCAGCAGCACCACCGTTCGATGCGGGCGATGATGGGTGACCTTGCCGAGGAGGGCCTCCTGGGTGGCGGCGCCGACGCCACCACCGTCACCCTGCTCACGGGGTCGATGACCCGGTCGCAGCGCGCGGTCGCGATGTCGGCGATGGCGACGGGGGAGGCCGGAATCACCATCGGCACCCATGCGCTGCTCGAGGACAACGTGCAGTTCGCCGACCTCGGCCTGGTCGTGGTCGACGAGCAGCACCGGTTCGGCGTCGAGCAGCGGGCCGCACTTGCCGCCAAGTCGGCACTTCCTCCGCACGTCCTGGTGATGACGGCGACGCCGATTCCCCGCACCGTCGCGATGACGGTGTTCGGTGACCTCGAGGTCTCGACGCTCACCGAGTTGCCGGCCGGTCGGGCGCCGATCCAGACGATCGTCGTACCACTCGCCGAACAACCCGCCTGGGCCGACCGGATCTGGCAACGGGTGCGCGAAGAGGTCGACAAGGGACATCAGGTCTACGTCGTCGCCCCCCGCATCGGTGGTGACGACAGCGAAGAGGGGCAGGTCGACCAGGTCGACGTCGACGAGGACGGCAACGCTGTGGCAGCCCCGTTCGAGCCGAGTGCGGTCGAGTCGCTGGTTCCGCAGTTGGTCGACGGACCGTTGCAGGGTGTCCGGGTCGCCGCCCTGCACGGCCGACTGCCTGCGGGGGAGAAGGACGCCGTGATGACCGCCTTCGCGGCCGGCGAGATCGACGTCCTCGTGTCCACCACGGTGATCGAGGTCGGTGTCGACGTCGCCAACGCCACGATGATGGTGCTGATGGACGCTGACCGGTTCGGCGTCTCCCAACTCCACCAACTGCGCGGGCGGGTCGGACGTGGTGGCCTCCCCGGCCTCTGCCTACTGGTCACCCGCGCCGACATGGACTCGACGGCGCGGGTGCGTCTCGAGGCCGTCGCCGCCACGACCGACGGCTTCGAGCTGTCCCGGGTCGACCTCGAGCACCGCAGCGAGGGTGACGTGCTCGGTCCTGGCCAGTCCGGCGGCACCAGCCTGCGCCACCTCCGGGTGCTGCGCGACGAGGACCTGATTGTCGAGGCCCGGGCCGGCGCCGAGGAGCTGCTGGCGCGTGACCCCGAGCTGACCAGCGAGCCCGCGCTCCGCGCCGAGGTGGAGGCTCTCGAGATGTCCGCGCGGGGCGACTTCATGGAGCGCTCGTGACCCGCATCATCGGCGGCTCCGCAGGTGGCCGGCGCCTGGCCACGCCCAAGGGCGACGCCACCCGACCCACCTCCGACCGGGTCCGCGAAGCGCTCTTCTCCGCGATCGATGCCTGGTGCGGGTCGTGGCACGGACTCCGGGTGCTCGATCTGTACGCCGGCAGTGGCGCGATCGGCCTCGAGGCGCTCTCGCGTGGGGCGGAGGCCGCGACGCTCGTGGAACAGGACCGCCGCACGGCAGCCTTGATCGCCACCAATGCGCGCACCCTCGGCTTCGCTGCCGACGTGGTGACCTCAGCGGTGGCGTCCCACCTCGCTCGCGGCACCACAGCGCCGTACCACGTGGTCTTCCTCGATCCGCCCTACCCGCTGTCCGACGAGGCAGTGGCCGCCGACCTCGCCGCCCTGGTCCGGCACGACTGGTTGGCCGACGACGCGCTGGTGGTGGTGGAGCGGGGCGCTCGCGGAGCCTCGATCGTCTGGCCGCCCGGTATCGAAGCCGGCCGCGTACGTCGTTACGGTGAGACCGTGTTGGGCTACGGTCATGCCGAGTCGGCTGACCAAACGACAGGGGAGTAGAAACACGTGCGCAGAGCGGTTTGCCCGGGGTCGTTCGACCCGGTCACCAACGGACACCTCGACATCATTTCGCGGGCGTCGTTCCTCTTCGACGAGGTGGTCGTCGCGATCGGCGTCAACGCCTCGAAGAACCGGTTGTTCACCCCCGAGGAGCGCATGGACATGCTCGCCGAGGCGTGCCGGGAGTTCACCAATGTCCGCATCGACGGGTTCAGTGGACTGCTCACGACCTACTGCCAGGAGCGTGACGTGCACGCGATCGTGAAGGGCCTGCG
Organism: Nocardioides daejeonensis; assembly: GCA_040393845.1. Taxonomy (GTDB): domain Bacteria; phylum Actinomycetota; class Actinomycetes; order Propionibacteriales; family Nocardioidaceae; genus Nocardioides; species Nocardioides daejeonensis_A. The sequence goes on along the minus strand of JBEBTI010000011.1, from coordinate 8,079 downwards.
CGGCGCGGCGGACTTCGACTACGAGTTGCAGATGGCGCAGATGAACGCGCGACTCGCCGACGTCGAGACCGTCTTCGTGCCGACCGCCCCGTCGCAGTCCTACGTCTCCTCGAGTCTGATCAAGGAGGTGGCCACCTTCGGTGGCGACGTCTCCGGTCTGGTGCCCGACTTCGTGCGCGAGCGCCTCGCCCTTCGGCTCGAGGAGCGCCGCCGTGCGAGCCGGGCCTGACGTGCGGGGAGGGCGTTTTGCGACCCTGGCCTCCGCACGGCTAAACTTCCCACGATTTGTCGAAGTGGAACCGGAGCAGTGAACAACACCCGTTTGGACCCGAGAGCGCCGCTCGTGCTCGATACACGCGAGCTCGGCCGCCGCCCGGGGTCCATGAGTGAAGTCCACCGTTCCGCACCCGCTCCGGCAGATCTTGGCATCGAGGTCCTCGGTGTCCGCGAAGGTGCACCGGTCGAACTCGACCTGCGCATCGAAGCGGTCATGGAGGGCGTGCTCGTCACCGGCGTGGCCACGGCTGAGTTGGAGGGCGAGTGCGTGCGGTGCCTGGAGCAGCTCACCGACGAGATCGAGGTGCGGTTCCAGGAACTGTTCGTCCACGACGACGGGGAGCACGACCCCGACGACGACGAGGACAGTGGTGTCAGCCGGCTCGTGGGCGATCTGATCGACCTCGAACCGGTGTTGCGGGACGCGGTGGTGCTTGCGCTGCCGTTCCAGCCTCTCTGCGAGGAGGACTGTCCCGGGTTGTGCTCCGAGTGCGGAGCGCGACTCAAGGACGATCCGGACCACTCGCACGGGGACCGGATCGACCCCAGGTGGGCCGGTCTGGCTGGACTCGCTGAACCCCAAGACGAAGACTGACAAGCATGTGACCGACCACCAGGTCGGTCCGGTCAAGAGGAGATCATTGTGGCTGTTCCCAAGCGGAAGATGTCGCGCAGCAACACCCGTCACCGCCGCTCGGCGTGGAAGGCCACCGTGCCCTCCCTGGTGACCTGCGCGAACCCCGCCTGCGGCTCGAAGCACCTTCCGCACCGTGCGTGCGGCGAGTGCGGCCAGTACGGCGCCCGGGCGGACCGCCGCCAGGTTCTCTGAGCCTGCGGGCGTCAGAACCCTGACCAGTTATGAGGGCCTGCGGGCCGCACTCGGAGATCCGGAACTCGACTCCGAGCTGTTGGACCGCGCCCTGACGCACCGGTCGTACGCCTACGAGAACGGCGGCCTGCCCACCAACGAGCGCCTGGAGTTCCTGGGCGACTCGGTGTTGGGCGTCGTCGTGACCGAGACGTTGTACCGGACCCACCCGGACCTCTCCGAGGGACGGTTGGCGAAGTTGCGCGCCGCGGTGGTCAACGCCCGAGCCCTGGCTGGGGTGGCCCGCGCCATCGAGCTCGGCCAGCACATCAAGCTGGGGCGCGGCGAGGAGTCGACGGGCGGTCGCGACAAGGCGTCGATCCTGTCCGACACCGTCGAGGCGGTGATCGGTGCGATCTACATCTCCGGCGGATTCGAGAACTCCGCCGCGGTGATCCATCTGCTCTTCGACGGGCTGATGGAAGCCGCTGCCGATCTCGGGGCCGGTCTCGACTGGAAGACCTCCCTCCAGGAGCTCTCCGCCGGCCGCTGCCTCGGCGTCCCCGAATATGTCATCGAGGCCTCCGGCCCGGACCACATGAAGTCGTTCACCGCCCAAGTGCGCGTGGGAGACCAGCTCTACGGCCACGGTGTCGGCCGGTCCAAGAAGGAGGCCGAGCAGCAGGCCGCCCAGACGGCGTACGGCGAGATCGAGGCAACCCCGATCGCCGACAGCGCCGCCTCCTGAGGCGGATCCTCCGCCAGTGCCCGAACTCCCCGAGGTCGAGGTGGTCCGTCGTGGCCTCGAAGCGCACGCTGTCGGTGGCACTGTCGAGCGCGTCGACGTGCTGCACCCGCGCCTGCTGAGGCGCAGTCCGGCCGGACCGGCCGCATTCGCGGCCCAGCTGACCGGCCGCCGCATCGAGGGGGCCCGTCGCCGCGGCAAGTATCTCTGGCTCCCGCTCGACAACGGTGACGCGGTGGTCGGGCATCTCGGCATGAGTGGTCAGATCCTGGTGCAGCAGCCGGGCGCCACCGACGAACGGCACCTGCGGATCCGAGTCAGTCTCCGCGACCGCGACGGCGTACGACGTGAACTCCGTTTCGTCGACCAGCGGATGTTCGGCGCGGTGTCGCACTCGGCCGGTGGGGCGGAGCTGCCCGACGAGATCGCCCACATCGGGCGCGACCCCCTCGATCCCGACTTCGACGTGGATCTCGTCGCCAAGGCGATCAGACGACGCAGCTCCGGGGTGAAGCGGATCCTGCTCGACCAGGGCGTGGTCAGCGGCATCGGCAACATCTACGCCGACGAAGCACTCTGGCGCGCCGGTCTCCACGGCGAGCGTCCCGGGGAACGGTTGACTGCGACCCAGGCACGTGAGGTGTTGCGCCACGCACGCGAGGTGATGGAGGCGGCGCTCGCTGAGGGCGGCACCTCCTTCGACGCGCTCTATGTCAACGTCAACGGCGAGAGCGGCTACTTCGAGCGGTCCCTGAACGCCTACGGGCGTGAGGACGAGGCGTGTCGCCGGTGCGGCACCCCGATCCGCCGGGTGCAGTTCATGAACCGCTCGTCCTACTTCTGCCCGTCGTGCCAACCGGCCCCGCGACGACGTCGTTCGGGCTGACCGTCGACGGTGCGTCGTCCACTACCACGTCGTCAGATTGACTGCAAGCAACTGGCGTGGGACGCTTGAAAACGGCTGGTTTTCCGACCGGTCCGCGTGATCTTCCACCCCGATATCGGAGGCATTGAATGGCCAAGGCGCTCCTCGGTCACATGAGCAGCGACCTGCGGAACCCCGCTCGTCAGGTAGTGGATCGACTGATGGCGGAGAACCGTCGCCTCAGGAACCTCGTCGACGAACTCGAGGCGCGGGTGGCACAACTCAGCGCAGAGAACGAAGAACTCACCACTGCCCAGGCCGCTGCCATCCTCGAGCCGATCGAGGACATGCAGCCCGCCTGATCGGCGCTGCCGCGACTTTTCGCTGCTGAACGGGCCCGCACAGGTTGTGTGGGTGCTCGGCCGTAGGCTGGACCCATCATGGCTGGCACACGCACTGCAGACGTTCTGGGCCGCATCACGCTCGTCACCGGCGCCGAGGAGTTCCTCAACGAGCGCACGGTCCGCCAGGTGCGCGACGCCGTACGTGCCCATGACTCGGAGGCCGAGTTCTCCGAGGTGATGGGCGCCGACCTGAGTGCTGCCTCGATGGGCGAGCTGGCTGCTCCCTCGCTCTTCTCCGCGACCCGGTGCGTGGTCGTCCGGGCGCTCGAGAACCTTCCTGACGAGTCGGTCGCCGGTCTGTTGGCGTACGCCGCCGCGCCGGCCGAGGAGGTTGCCGTGGTGTTGATGCACTCGGGCGGCCAGAAGGGCTCCGGCACGCTGACCAAGCTGCGCAAGTTGGACCACGTCAGCGAGGTCAAGTCGGTCGCGTTGAAGGCCAGTGAGTTCCCGCGCTTCCTCACCTCCGAAGCGCGCCGTCTGGGCAGTCGCATCGATGACGATGCGGCTGCCTTCCTCGTACAGGCCGTGGGCCAGGATCTCCGCTCGCTGGCCGCCGCCGTCGACCAGCTGGTCAACGACTTCCCGGGGCAGTCGCTCGACACCGAGCGGGTACGCCGCTACTTCGGCGGTCGCGCCGAGGCCAAGTCCTTCGCCGTGGCAGACGCTGCGTTCTTCGGCCGTCGAGCCGCTGCTCTGGAGGAGTTGCGGTGGGCCCTCGACGGCGGTACCTCTCCGGTGCTGGTGACCTCGGCCTTCGCCACCGGCGCCCGCGGGTTGGCGCGTTTCATGTCCGCACCACGCGGCATGCGTGAGGCGGAGTTGGCTCGCGAGGTCGGCGTACCGCCGTGGAAGTTGCGCACCCTGCGCGACCAGTCGCGGCAGTGGAGTCGCGACGGAGTCGCCGGCGCGATCAGTGCGATCGCCCGGGCCGACGCCGACGTCAAGGGCGCCGCGCACGACGCCGCCTACACCCTCGAGCGACTGATCCTGACCGTGGCGGCGCTGCGCGACCAGGCCTGACCGCGGGCGGTTACCGGGACACAACGCAAACGGCGCCCGATCCCCGAGGGGAGGGCGCCGTGCGGAAGGGCCGAGCTCAGAGGCTGGCGGCCTGCTGGCTGATCGCCGACTTGCGGTTGGCAGCCTGGTTCTTGTGGATGACACCCTTCGAAGCAGCCTTGTCGAGCAACTTGTTGGCATCGCGACCCGCGGTGATGGCGGCGTCCTTGTTGCCAGCAGCGACGGCCTCGCGGAACTTGCGGACGGCCGTCTTCAGGCTGGTCTTGACCGCCTTGTTGCGCTCGCGGGCGAGCTCGTTCTGACGGTTACGCTTGATCTGGGACTTGATGTTGGCCACTGAGCTGCGCCTCGATCTCTCGTTGGTTCGGGTTGGACGACCAGGCTGACCCGGTCAAGCTTGATTGCATGCGCGCGCTCAGGCCCGGAGGGCAGGCACAGCACACGCGACCCCCAACTTTATCAGCGCCCGCTCCGCGTGCCCAAATCGCGTGCGAGACGTTGCGAGAGCCAGTCCCACCCGGCCTGCCCCAACCACGCCTGTGCCTCCCGCACGTGCGGAGAGAAGGTCGGCGTCGGCGCATCGCCGGCCTGCCAGAACCAACCGGTGACCAGGGCCAGCGCGGTGGTGATGTCGGCCGGTGCTGCCGCGGCGAAGACCGGCAACTCCGCCAGCAGTGTTTCGGTGTCGTGTCCGTCGCCGTGGGCGCCGACCAGGAGGCACAGTGAGTCGAACCACGCGGGGCCGACGGCCACCCAGGTCCAGTCACACAACAGCGCCCCCGACGCGGTGAGCAGGATGTTGTCGTCGCGCGCGTCACAGTGCACGACGGTGTCGCCCCGCAGGTTCTCGACCCGCGCCGCTGCAGCTGCGGCGAGATCGCCGTGGGGGAGGTCGGGATGTCGTCGCAGCACGTGGTCCCCCCACGCGTGCGCGAACCCGCCGATCTCCTCGGCGAGAGTGGGCAGCCCCCATCCCGGCGCAGGGGTCAGCTGGGTGGCGATCGCGGCCAGGGACTGCAGGGTGAGCGCCAGTTCCTCGTCGCGCCACGGCCGGAGCGGCGTGGCGTGGGGGTGGTGTGGGTAGCCCAGGACCACCCATTCGCCGTCGTCGCGCACCCATGCCAACTTCGGTGCGGCGACCTCGTCCGGGAGCACCCCCGCCGTGACTGCCTCCTGACGGTAGGACGCGGCGAAGTTCCGCTGCGCCTTCACCGAAGCGGCCTTGACGAAGTGCCTGCTGCCGTCGGCGCAGGTGAGCACCGATGCGAACGCCGGCGTGAAGCCGCTGCCCTGGCTATCGGCCTTGACGACCGGTGACCCGACCCGGCGTTCGACAAAGGCCCGCAGGTGGGGCGGCAGGTGCTGCCACTCGAGGCGGCGCGCCGTGCGGCCGTGAGGAATCGCGCACTCCAGAACCGTCACGGGAGCAAGGTTAGATCCGAAATGCAGCGAGGTGCCGCAGGACACGGGCCCTGCGACACCTCGGCAGAAGTGGTGGTGATCAGCGGTAGCGGGTGGTGCACACGTAGGTGTGGACCTTGGCCTTCTTGCCGACCTTCTTCTTGGCCTTCTTCTTGGCAGCCTTCTCGGTGAACGCGATCGCACCGCGGACCTTGACGATCCGGCCCTTCTTCACGCGGACCGCGACGGCACCGCAGCCGTTGCGCACCCACAGGACCGACTTGCAGCCCGACGGCTGGGTCGAACGCGACCGGCAGTGCTTGCGAGCGGCCTTCTTGGCCTTCTTCTTGGTCTTCTTGTCGTAGGCCCAGCCGCTCCAGCCGTCCTTCACGTTCAGGGCGATGGCACCGAAGTTCACCCGACGCGCTGCAATCTTGCCGGCGGCCGTCGTGGCGCTGGCGGAGTCGCCGGCGACCGGCGCCGCCTGGGCCGGGACCGCCGCAGCAAGCAGGCCCACTCCGAGAAGCAGTGCGCTGAGCAAGGACACCAGGGTCGTCAGTCGGCGATGAACGAACTTGGTCATGGTGGTTCTCCCTTGAGATCATTCCCGACGGTGTCGCCGGGATGAGGTTCCACTACCCGTGATCGTTGCCGCGAAACGTCCCGGTCGGGAGTCGTGCGCGAAGCAACGCACTGAGCAGGCCGAGCAGGCCGTCGGTGATGCGTCGTCGTAGGACGTGACGTGGGAGGATGGCCCTTGGCCTGTCGTTCCGCTCGAAAGTACGCCGCTCCCGTGAAGAATGCACCCCTGCCCGGTCAGACCGATGCGTCGATCATTCGCAACTTCTGCATCATTGCGCACATCGACCACGGCAAGTCGACGCTCGCCGACCGGATGCTGCAGCTGACGGGGGTCGTCGACGAGCGCGCTGCTCGGGCGCAATACCTGGACCGCATGGACATCGAGCGCGAGCGCGGCATCACGATCAAGTCCCAGGCGGTGCGGATGCCGTGGACGGTCAAGGCGGGCAACGAGGCCGGCACCGAGCCGGGCACCTATGTGCTCAACATGATCGACACTCCCGGCCACGTCGACTTCACCTACGAGGTCTCCCGGTCGCTCGAGGCGTGCGAGGCCGCGATCCTGCTGGTCGACGCAGCCCAGGGCATCGAGGCGCAGACCCTCGCCAACCTCTATCTGGCGATGGGTGCCGACCTCCACATCATCCCGGTGCTCAACAAGATCGACCTGCCCAGTGCGAACGTCGAGAAGTACGCCGCCGAGTTGGCCGGCCTGGTCGGTTGTGACCCCTCCGACGTGCTGCTCACCTCGGCGAAGACCGGCCTCGGCGTGGAGGCGCTCCTCGACGAGATCGTCAAGCAGACGCCGCCGCCGGTCGGCTCCGAGGACAAGCCGGCGCGCGCGCTGATCTTCGACTCCGTCTACGACACCTACCGTGGCGTGGTCACCTACGTCCGGGTCGTCGACGGCAAGCTCTCCCACCGCGACCGAATCAAGATGATGTCGACCGGTGCGGTCCACGAGATGCTCGAGGTCGGCGTGATCAGCCCTGAACCGGTCAAGTCCGGTGAGATCGGGGTCGGCGAGGTCGGCTACCTGATCACCGGCGTGAAGGACGTGCGCCAGTCGCGGGTCGGCGACACGGTGACCACACAGCATCACGGTGCCCAGGAGCCGCTCGGTGGCTACAAGCACCCCAACCCGATGGTCTACGCCGGGCTCTACCCGATGGACGGCGACCAGTTCGGTGACCTGCGCGAGGCGTTGGAGAAGCTCCAGCTCAACGACGCGGCGCTGACCTACGAGCCGGAGACCTCCGGCGCACTCGGCTTCGGTTTCCGCTGTGGCTTCCTGGGTCTGCTGCACATGGAGATCACCCGTGACCGCCTCGAGCGTGAGTTCAACCTCGACCTGATCTCGACCGCTCCCAACGTGGTCTACGGCGTGCTGATGGAGGACGGCTCCGAGCACATCGTCACCAACCCGAGTGAGTTCCCCGAGGGCAAGATCTCCGAAGTGCGCGAACCCGTCGTACGCGCCACCATTCTGAGCCCGTCCGACTACATCGGCGCGATCATGGAGCTGTGCCAGACCAAGCGCGGCACCTTGATGGGCATGGACTACCTCTCTGAGGACCGCGTCGAGATGCGCTACACCCTGCCGATGGGTGAGATCGTCTTCGACTTCTTCGACCAGTTGAAGTCGAAGACGAAGGGCTACGCTTCCCTCGACTACGAACGCTCCGGCGAGCAGGCCGCCGACCTGGTCAAGGTCGACATCCTGCTCCAGGGCGAGCCGGTCGATGCGTTCTCCGCGATCGTCCACCGCGACGCCGCCTACGCGTACGGCGTGACGATGGCGGGCAAGCTCAAGGAGCTGATCCCCAGGCAGCAGTTCGAGGTGCCGATCCAGGCTGCCATCGGCGCCCGTGTGATCGCCCGCGAGAACATCCGCGCGATCCGCAAGGACGTGCTCGCCAAGTGTTACGGCGGCGACATCAGCCGCAAGCGCAAGCTGCTCGAGAAGCAGAAGGAGGGC
>JBEBTI010000010.1:0-36256 GCA_040393845.1 Nocardioides daejeonensis | reverse complement strand
GGAACTTCGGTTCCAAGTCGATCGACGAGGTCAAGGGCAAGCTGGTCGAGATGGGTCTGTCCCTCAAGGACAGCGCACCCGGCTTCGACGCAGCGGCCGCCCTGGCTGCTTACGGCGATGACGACGACGACACCTTCGTCGAGGACGAGCAGTACTAATTCCCCGTTGCATCTACTCCGGTACCTAGTACGGCCGGGGAGAATCGAGAAGAGACATGCCTACTCCCACCAAGGGTGCCCGCTTCGGCGGTAGCCCGGCCCACCAGCGCCTGATCCTGGCGAACCTGGCCACCGCGCTGTTCGAGCACGGTCGGATCACCACCACCGAGGCAAAGGCCCGCCGCCTGCGCCCGCTGGCGGAGAAGCTGATCACCAAGGCGAAGAAGGGCGACCTGCACAACCGCCGCGAGGTCCTCAAGACCATCCGCGACAAGGGTGTCGTCCACATCCTCTTCACCGAGATCGGCCCGACCTTCGCCGAGCGTCCGGGTGGCTACACCCGGATCACCAAGATCGGTCCCCGCAAGGGCGACAACGCGCCGATGGCCGTGATCGAGCTGGTGACCGAGGCCTACGAGCCCAAGGTGCGTGCACCGAAGGCCGCTCCGGCTGCTGCTGAAGCTCCGGCTGATGAAGTTGCTGAGGTCGAGGAGGCTCCTGAGGTCGAGGCCACTGAGGCTGAGGCTCCGGCCGAGGACGCTGCTGAGGCTCCGGCCGAGGAGAAGCAGGACTGAGTCCTGCTGTCACGCTCCATCCGAAGGACCCGTCACCCGCACTGCGGGAGGCGGGTCCTTCGCCTTCTTGCGGCAGTCGTCGTCCCCGGCCTCGGCACACATTCAGCGCAGCGGCAGCGGTGCCCGCCCGGACACGCGGGTGCCACCGATGTCGGCGCGCTGGCCGGCTGTCCAACCGTCGCTGACACCGGAACCGGAGAACGAGCGCGGGCGGCTGTGCCGCAGGCGTGGATAGATCTCCCGTAGGGCATCGACCACCGCGGCATCGCGGTCGGCGAGCACCAGCCCGGTCGAGCGGCCCGACGCCGTACGACGGGTGCTGGCGTCGCGTTCGGCGGTGCGTTCGGCCTCGGCCAGGCGGCTGCCGATCGCGTGCCGGAAGCCGGCCAGCCAGGAGCGGCGGAAGGCGGCCTTGTGCTCGTGGCGGGGGATCGGCGTACGGACCAGCCAGGTCGAGGCCTGCAGCAGCAGACTGGTGAAGAGCAACTCGGCGCGCTCGAGGTCGGAGGCGTGGCCGAACAGGTGGATCGAGAACTCGTTGCGGGTCGTGGTCCGGTCGGTGATCCGCACGCAACGGCACCGCAATGAATCGGCCACGGTGGCCAGCAGGTCGGCCTTGTCCCGGGCGTAGGGAGGTTCCAGCCGCACCACCCGGTCACCGACCACCCCGCCGCCCGGGACGTCGGCGGCCAGCAGGGCCTGGTCGATGCCGTAGTCGGCGATCAGTTGGGCGGCCTTGCTCGTGTAGAGGTCGGCCTCCTCGGCGGAGGTGGCGTCGTCCTCGGCCTTGGCCAGGAGCTTGCGGATCTTCTCGAGCATGGGGTGGTCGTGGGGCATCGGGAGAACCTTCCGAGACGGGGACGCGGACTGTGCGACACCAGCATGGCGATCACCACCGACAGTGGTCGCCCAACCGCTCAGAGTTGGACCGGACGGTCCTTGCGCAGTGCGAACAGGGTGGCCACCCCGAGGCCGGCGACGGCCAGCACGCATCCCACGACCAGCAGTCCCGTGTTGTCCTGGGCCAGCCCCAGCCCGGCCAGGACCACACCGATCACGACGTCGCTCAGACCGATCAGGATCATCAGGTTGCCCGCAGCGGGTTGTTCGGCCATGTCGCCATGATGCCACCGCGCACCCGCCGGGCCGGGAGCACGGCATGGAAGGATGGTCGGGTGCGGATCCGGATCGACCTGGCCTATGCAGGCGGAGACTTCAAGGGGTGGGCGAAGCAACCGACGCTCCGCACCGTCCAGGGTGAACTCGAGGTGGCGCTTGCCACCGTGCTGCGGGTGCCGCGGGTGCAGGTCACCTGTGCCGGACGCACCGACGCCGGCGTGCACGCCCGCGGTCAGGTGTGTCACCTCGACCTCGACGAGGCGTCGGTCGCCGCTGCCGGGGCGTCCCGCAGCGGCACGAGTGAGAGTGAGCTGGCGGCGTACGGCCGGGTGACGCGACGGGTCAACGGGCTCCTGCCGCCGGACCTGCGGATCCACCGGATCACCACCGCGCTGCCCGGCTTCGACGCCCGGTTCTCGGCCGTCTGGCGCCGCTATGCCTACCGCATTGCCGACACCCCGGCGGTGGTCGACCCGCTGACCCGCAGCCACGTGCTGACCTGGCCGCGAGCCCTCGACGTCGAGCGCATGAACGAGGCGGCCGAGAGCCTGCTCGGCCTGCGTGACTTCGCATCCTTCTGCAAGCGCCGTGAAGGAGCGACCACCGTGCGCACGCTGCTCGACCTGCACTGGCGACGTACCGACGAGGGCGTCGTGGAGGGCACCGTGCGCGCCGACGCGTTCTGCCACAACATGGTGCGCGCCCTGGTGGGTTGCCTCGTCGCGGTGGGCGACGGACGTCGTACGCCGGACTGGCCGGCCGAGGTGCTGCGCGCGGCCCGGCGTGATCCCGCCGTCTCGGTGGTCGCCGCGCACGGGCTGACCCTCGAAGAGGTCGGCTACCCCGATGCGGCGGGACTGGCCGAGCAGGCCGAGCGGGCCCGAGCGAAGCGTGAGGAGGTCTGATGACCGAGCAGGAGCACTACTTCAGTGCTGACCCGACGGTGCCCTTCCGCAGGGAGCCGGTGCAGGCACGGGTGTGGGACCACGACCTCGAACTGGTCAGTGGTGCGGGAGTGTTCTCGAAGGGCCACGTCGACACCGGCACCTCGATCTTGTTCCGTGAGACCACGCCGCCGGGCCCGGGGCGCATCCTCGACCTCGGCTGCGGGTACGGGGTGATCGGTCTGGCCATCGCGGTGGCGGTGCCCGGTGCAGTGGTGACCGGCGTCGACGTCAACGAACGGGCACTGCTGCTGGCGCGGGAGAACGCGGCGGCGCTCGGAGTCGCGGACCGCTTCACCGCGGTCACCCCCGACGGCGTCAGTGGGACGTTCGACGAGATCTGGTCCAACCCGCCGATCCGGATCGGCAAGGAGGCGATGCACGCGATGTTGCTGCAGACGTTGGCGCACCTGGCGCCGCACGGACGCGCGGTGATGGTGGTCGGCAAGAACCTCGGAGCCGACTCGCTGCAGCGATGGCTGGGGGAGCAAGGACATCCGACCACCCGGTTGGCGAGCGCCAAGGGGTTCCGGATCCTCGAGAGCCGGGGAAGGCACCGGTGAGCGCGCAGCGCGTGCTCGTGGTCGGTGGCGACGGCGCCGGGATGAGCGCCGCCCACCAGGCCCTGCGGGCGGCCGGCGGGCACGGCCGTGAGTTGTCGGTGACGGTGCTCGAGGCAACCGGACGGACCAGCTACTCGGCCTGCGGCCTGCCCTACTGGGTGGCCGGCGAGGTCGCCAGTGGCGACGACCTGATTGCGCGCAGCCCCGAGAGGCACCGCGAGATGGGGGTCGACGTGCGCACCGGCGCCCGTGCCACCGGACTCGACCTGAGCACCCGCACCGTCACCTGGACCGACGGCTCGACCGAACACCGTGAGGAGTACGACGACCTGGTCGTCGCCACCGGCGCACACGCGGCGGCGCCGGCCTGGGCCCGTGACGACAACGGTGCGCTGCTGCCGGGTGTGCAGCCGATGCGGACCATCGACGACGGAGCCTGGTGGGTCTCGCAGACGACCCGTGCCGGTGTGCGCCGTGCGGTGGTCGCAGGCGGTGGCTACATCGGTGTCGAGATGGCCGAGGCACTCCTGGCCCGCGGCCTCGAGGTCACGCTGGTCACCCGGTCACGGGTGATGAGCGGCTTCGAGACGACGATGAGTGAGCGGGTCGAGGTGGCCCTGACCGACGCCGGGGTCACTGTGGTGACCGGCGCCACCATCGACGGGTTGGAGCACGACGCCGAAGGTGCGCTGGCCGCGGTCAACGCCGGTGAACGACGGATTCCCGCCGACGTCGTCGTCCTCGCGCTCGGCACCCGTCCGGCCACCGGCTGGCTGGCCGACTCCGGACTGCCGCTGAGTGCGCGCGGTGCCCTGCGTCCGGACGCGACGGGTCGGGTCGCCGACGGCGTCTGGGCGGCCGGTGACTGCTGCGAGGTGCGGCACCGGATCACCGGTGACTGGTCCTTCCAGCCGTTGGGCACCCATGCCAACAAGTTGGGGCGCGTGGTCGGCGACAACATCGGCGGCGGCACCCTCTCCTTCCCGGGTGCGCTGGGAAGCGCGATCACCCGCTTTGCTGCGGGGGCGTCGTACGTCGAGGTGGCCCGGACGGGGATAGCGCTGGCCGAGGCGCGTGATCGGGGGTGGGACGCGGTCGAGTTGACCACCGAGGGCACCACCGCCAGTGGCTACCACCCCGAGGCGGCGCCGATCGCGATCAGCCTGGTGGCGGCGCGCGACAGCGGCCGCCTGCTGGGGGGCCAGATCGTCGGTGGTCGGGGGGCGGGCAAACGGATCGACACGGTCGCGATGGCGCTGTGGGCCGAGCAGACTGCCCACGACCTGGCCTGGGCCGATCTGTCGTATGCGCCGCCGTTCGCGACGGCGTGGGAGATCGTCTCGATCGCGGCCCGGCGGTTGGCCGAGCGGCTCTGAGGTCAGGTGGCCGTGGTCTCGGGAACCGGGCGTGGCGCTCGGTCCCGGCTGCGTTCCCACCAGTTGCAGACCATGATCACCGCGACCGCCAGGGCGGCGCCGGCGATGGTGTCGATGACGTAGTGCTCGGCGTAGTAGATCAGGCCTAACGACATCGTGAGTGGGTAGAGCAGCGAGGTCCAGGCCCACGCGTTGCGGTAGCGCTGGATCAGGTAGAACGAGATCAGGAAGGCCGTGCCCGCGTGCAACGACGGCATCGCGGCGACCGGATTGCCGACGCCGGTGAGGATCAGGTGGTAGCGGCCCATGCCGGTGTCGCCCCAACCGCGGCTGGTCAGCCGGACCACTTCTTCGCTCAGGTAGCCGTCGCGTGAGGCCATCCACGGCGGTGCCATCGGGTAGGCGATGTAGACCGCGAGACCGGCGAAGTTGAGGCCGATGTAGCGGCGCATCCACTTCTTCCACTCCACGCGGTTGCGCAGCCACAGCACCACGGCCAGGGTCAGGCCGAACATGAAGTGGGTCGAGTAGACGATCGTGAAGAGCAGGTCGAACCACTGCGGATCGCTGCGCGGGTCGCACGGGATGCCGCACATGTGTTCCTGCAGCCAGCGGGTCGGCAACTCCCCGCCGAACATCCACTTGTCGGCGTCGATCGGCATCTGGAAGGCCACCGGCATCGCATAGAGCTCGTCGGCGAGGCCGCGGCCGTAGAAGTAGACGACCAGCGCCAGGAGCGGCGCCCACCAGTCGCGCAGGAAGCCGAGATGGTGCTGGGCCGGCTCCTGGATGTTCCACGCGATGGTCGCGCCCCAGAGCCACACGAAGATCTGCACGGTGTCGCTCGGGATGCCGAAGTTGAGGGTGAAGACCGACAGCGCAGCAAGGAAGATGCCGAAGGCGACCACCCGGGGGATGACGCTGCGCGCACCACCGTGTCGGACGTGCGCCTGAAGATCGTCTTCCTTCTGCGACACGCCGGGCATGCGCGGCATCGTACGACACTGCTTGGCCTGCGCATGCATCCGCCCTCACCCTCAGAGAACTCACGCGAACTGACAGAAATCCGCGCGAACCTGCAACCGGTCCGGCGACTCGCAACACAATGGGGGTCTGGTGCGTCTGTATGACGTGAATCCGGTCGCGCTGCCTGAGGGGGACGTTCTGCCCGAGTCGATCGACTTCGAGGACTGGGTGGCCGGCCGCGGTCGGTCGCTGCTCGGACTGGCGACCGCGCTCACCGGCAACCGGCACGACGCCGAGGACCTCGTCCAGGACGTGTTGTCGCGCGCACTGCCCCGGTGGGACCGGATCGCCGCGGCCGACGACGTCGACGCCTACGTGCGCCGGATGGTGGTGAACGCGCACACCTCCTGGTGGCGGCGGTTCCGTCGCCGCGAGTCGCCGGCGGCCGAGGTGCGGGTCGACGCGGTGGTCGACCCACCGTCGTACGACGACCGGGTCTGGCAGGCCTGTCGCGGCTTGCGTGAGCCGCTGCGTACGGCGGTGGTGCTGCGGTTCTACGAGGACCTCGACTACGCCTCGATCGCGGAGTTGACCGGGGTGCGTGAGGGCAGTGTGCGGTCGCGGGTGTCGCGGGGGTTGGCGGAATTGCGGGAGCAGTTGGGAGAGCGCGATGAGTGAGTTCGAGCAGCGGGTACGGCGGGGCTTGGAGTCGGGCGCCGAGGTGGAGGATTTCGACGCCGTCCAGTTGGCGGCTGCGGTTCGGACGCGGTCGGCGCGACGCGGGCGCCGTCGTACCCTGGCCGGCGTCGCCGGAGCAGTGGCGTTGGTCGCGCTGGTGCCGGTGGTGATGACCTGGGCGGACGACGACGGTGGCCGCAGCCCCGACCGGTCGGCGGCAGCGCCAGCGCCGCTACCCATCCCGGACGGTGACGCGCTGCCCGACGGGTGGCGCTACGAATACGCCTCGGGACTGGAGTTCATCGTGCCGCAGGACTGGGGTCTGGGAGCACGCAGTGACTGGTGCCTCGACTCCAGGACCGTAGCCGAACGCGAGCCGCGGGTCGATCGAGGGGAGGCGAGGCGGGCGATCGGTTGCGGTCCGACCGAGGCGTACGGCGTCACGGTCTCCTCGGCCGCGGCGATCGACTTCGCTCGCTCCAGCGGCGACGTCTGGCGCTACGCCGCCGAGGCCGCTGACGTCGTGATGCATCCGGACGGGGCCTGGCTCGGGCTCTGGTACGACGACCATGTGGCGCTCCAGGTCGCGGCGCCCGACCGCTCGACCGCGCAGCGCATCGTGGGCTCGGTGCAGCCGCTGCTGGTCGCGATCGACGCGAAGACCCACGAGGCGCGCGTCACGTCGCCCACCGGTTGCCAGATTGCCGTGGACAGCAGCGCCATGACCGCGCCCTCGACGCCTCCGGGCGACGGACCGCTCACGGTCTGTCGCTACACCACCACGCCCAACGGTGGTGTCCCGCGGGGTGGTGCGCCGGCATTTTCGGACGACCTGGCCGGGGACATGGCAGACGAGCACGACGGCACAGGAACGGCATCGGCCGTCTGGTACCTCACTCAGTCGGTCACTCTCGACGGAGCCGAGGCAGGCGCTCTCCGAACGGCAGTGGCACAGGCACCGGAGACGGGCAGTCGCGACTGTCTCCGCAAGGCCGACGAACTGGTGCTGGTGTCGGTGAACGGAGTGCCGACGTACCGGATCTGGCAGCCGTGCGGCTCGGTCGGGGTGGAGAGCGTGGACGTGTTCAAGGAGCTGACGCCCGAGGTCCTGGTGGCCTTGCAGGTGCCGGTGCTCGACCTGAACCCGCGACGCTGAAACCCGGGTGCGCTGCGACAGGCTGCCGGGGGACAATCGACGGCGTGGGACACATCGAGGTAGCCGGCGTCAGGTATGAGCTCCCGGACGGGCGGGTGCTGCTGGACGAGGTCGCCTTCCGGGTCGGCGACGGGGCCAAGGTGGCGCTGGTCGGTGCCAACGGTGCCGGCAAGACGACGCTGCTGCGGATCATCACCGGCGAGCTCGCTCCGCATGCCGGCGCGGTGACCCGCTCCGGCGGGCTCGGGGTGATGCGGCAGATGGTCGGCGTCGGTGCCACCAGTGTTGCCGAACTGTTGCTCTCGGTGGCCCCGCAGCGGGTGCGGGAGGCCGCTGCCGAGGTCGACGCGTGTGAGCTGGCGCTGATGGACGTCGACGACGAACCCACCCAGATGCGCTATGCCACGGCGCTGGGGGAGTACGCCGATGCCGGTGGCTACGACCTCGAGGTCACCTGGGACGTGTGCACGACGGCCGCGCTCGGCATCGGTTTCGACCGCGCCAAGCACCGCGACCTGACCACGCTCAGCGGGGGAGAGCAGAAGCGGCTGGTGCTGGAGTACCTGCTGCGCGGTCCCGACGAGGTGCTGCTGCTCGACGAGCCCGACAACTTCCTCGACGTGCCGGGCAAGCAGTGGCTCGAGCAGCGGATCAACGAGTCGGCCAAGACGATCCTCTTCATCAGCCACGACCGGGAGTTGCTCGACAACACCGCCACCCGAGTGGTGACCGTCGAGCTCGGCAGTGCCGGCAACCGGGTGTGGACGCACCCGGGTGGTTTCGCGTCGTACCACGAGGCGCGCAGCGACCGGTTCGCCCGCTTCGAGGAGCTCCGCAAGCGGTGGGACGAGGAGCACGCCAAGCTCAAGGCACTGGTGCTGCGGCTGAAGATCAAGTCGGAGTACAACGACGGGATGTCGAGTCAGTACCGGGCTGCCCAGACCCGCCTGCGCAAGTTCGAGGAAGCCGGACCGCCGACCGAGCAGCCGCGTGAGCAACAGGTGTCGATGCGGCTCAAGGGCGGTCGCACCGGCAAGCGGGCCGTGGTGTGTGAGCAGCTCGAGCTGACCGGTCTGATGAAGCCCTTCGACCTCGAGGTCTGGTACGGCGAACGCGTTGCGGTGTTGGGATCCAACGGCTCAGGCAAGTCGCACTTCCTGCGATTGCTCGCGGCTGGGGGGAGCGCGCCGGAGAAGGAGCACGAGCCGATCGGCGAGGTGGAGATCAAGCCGGTCATGCATCGCGGAGTGGCGCGCCTGGGCGCGCGGGTGCGGCCGGGGTGGTTCGTGCAGACGCACGCGCACCCGGAGCTGGTCGGACGCACCCTGGTCGAGATCCTGCACCGCGGTGATGAGCATCGAGCAGGCATGGTGCGCGAGCAGGCTGCTCGGGTGTTGGACCGCTACGAGCTCGCCCATGCGGCGGAACAGAACTTCGATTCCCTCTCCGGTGGGCAACAGGCGCGGTTCCAGATCCTGTTGCTCGAACTCTCCGGAGCCACGCTGCTGCTGCTCGACGAGCCGACCGACAACCTCGACGTACAGTCCGCCGAAGCCCTCGAGGAGGGACTGGAGGCCTTCGAGGGCACGGTGCTGGCGGTCACCCATGACCGCTGGTTCGCCCGCGGCTTCGACCGCTTCCTGGTCTACGGTGCCGACGGTTCCGTCTACGAGTCGCCCACCCCCGTGTGGGACGAGAGCCGCGTCGTACGCCCCCGCTGACCTCGCGAGCGGTCACTCAAATCGCGCGAACCGTCACTCAAATCGTTCGAGTCGGCACTCCTCGGCGCCGAGGGCGCTCGCTGACGGAGCGCGGAAAGGTACGACGGTGCTCGGGTGCGCGCTCCGCCAATGAAGCGCGGATCTCGTTGATCCACGCTTCCCGTGCACCGGTGGCGAGGTCCTCCTTCTCGACCACGATCACGATCCAGCCCTCCTCACGAAGCGCATTGCGTCGCGCCGTGTCGTACTCCTGCTGGTCCTCGCCGTGGAACTCCTTGCCGTCGTACTCGATGACGATCTTGAGCAGCGGGTAGCTCAGGTCCAGGCGGACCTCGCCGAACCCGTCGAGCCAGAGAGTGAGCTGCTGCGTGGGTATCGGCAGGCCAGCTTCGAGGATGTACCACTTGGTGAAGGACTCGCCGGGAGACTCGGATTTCGGCGAGGCAATCCCGATCACCCTGCGGGCCTGGATCACGCCTCGTCGGCCGCGGTGACGGACGAGTTGTCGTTTGAGGTCGGTGTCCGGCAGCTCGAACTCCCGCATGAACGCTTCGACCGAGGCCAGTCCCCACGCAGGTCCTCGCAGGCACGCGAGATCGATCGCCGTACGGACTGGCGTCGTGACCTGTACGCCGCCCACTGTGGTGATCTCGTCGTCCCGCAAGGCCCGCTCGCCGCCGTACATCCCATGCCTGCGGGTCCGCCCGGGCCCGACCGTGACGACCTCCAGCCGTGGAACGAGCACTGTCTCGAAGTGTCGAAGGCAGTCCACGCCGTGCAGCCAGGCCGCCGAGCGGTCAGCCACCACGACCGCCGGCGGCAGGACCAACGCGGCGCAGGCGGCCCTGCTCGACAGGTCGTCGGGAAGGTCAGCCGGGCAGTAGACGCCGCGAAACGGATGCCGGATCTCCCCGATGGCTGTCAGCTGGGCAAGGTCGCCGGGGCGCAGGCCCGCATTTCGTGCCTGGGACGTGGTGAACGGGCGGTCGGGGATCATCATGCCTGCCGATCGTGCCCGGAAACGTCAGGCGACGCGACGCGCTATCCACAGGCTGTGGATAGCGCGCTCTCCCTCCGGAACTACCTGCAGCAAATTGCCGACTCGATCAGTCTTGGTGACCGTTCGCGCAATCTGGGTGACTGTTCGCGCGATTTGAGTGACTGTTCGCGGGGGTCAGGTGGCGTCGGAGCCGAGGGTGAGGTCGGTGGTGCGGGTGTCGCCGTCGCGGACGTAGGTGATCTTGACCTGGTCGCCGGGGCGGAAGCCTCGGACGGTCGCGATCAAGGACTCCGAACCGGTGATCTGGATCGAGTCCACGCCGGTGATCACGTCGCCGGACTTCAACCCGGCGTCCGCTGCGGCGGTGCCACGGGCGGCCTCCTGGATCTGCGCGCCGGTGGCGCCGGTGTCATCGGTGCGTACGTCGGAGACGGTGATGCCGAGACGCGCGTGGGTGGGGGTCTCGCCTGCCTGGATCTGCTCGACGACCGGGAGTGCGGCATCGATCGGGATCGCGAAGCCGAGTCCGATCGACCCTCCTGAGGTCTGACCGAAGCCATCCTGACCGGTGGTGCGGATCGAGGCGTTGATGCCGACCACGTTGCCGGCCATGTCGACCAGGGGCCCGCCGCTGTTGCCGGGGTTGATCGCGGCGTCGGTCTGGATCGCGGCGTACGCCGTGGCGTTTCCGGCCTCGTCCTGGGCCACCTCGACCGGTCGGTTCAGGGCGCTCACGATGCCGGAGGTGACGGTGGCGTCGAGCCCGTACGGCGATCCGATCGCCACCACGTCCTGGCCCACGGCCAGGTTGCCGGACTTGCCGAGGCTGGCCGGTGTCAGGTCGGAGACGCCGTCGGCCCGGATCACGGCGAGGTCGGTGAGGGGATCGGTCCCGACGACGGTGGCCGTCGCCCGGGTGCCGTCGCTGAAGGAGACGCTCATCTGTCCGCCGCCCTCGAGCAGCGACACCACGTGCTCGTTGGTGAGGATCTGCCCGTCGGAGCTGAGGACGACCCCGGAGCCCGAGCCGCTGCCCTGGGCTCCGACGACCTCGATCTGCACCACCGAGGGGAGCACCTTCTCGGCAACCGCCTGCACGGACCCCTCGGCGGCGTCAACCGC
The DNA here is from genome assembly GCA_040393845.1 of Nocardioides daejeonensis. GTDB lineage: Bacteria > Actinomycetota > Actinomycetes > Propionibacteriales > Nocardioidaceae > Nocardioides > Nocardioides daejeonensis_A. The sequence continues at coordinate 24,878 of JBEBTI010000010.1, read as the reverse complement.
GACGGTGTCCGCGACGGTCGAGTTCAGCACGGTGTCACTCGATGCGTCCTGCTCGTCCTGCCCGGCATCCCACAGCGCGGCGCCCCCCAGTCCGGCGCCACCGCCGACCAAGACGGCCGCGACCAGCAGGCCGACGACCCCGGAGCGCCGACGAGCCGGAGCAAGGGGAACCGGAGCGGTGGGCGGGGGAGCGCCGTACGGCTGCCCGGCCGGCGGGGGCCAGTGGTCGGTGGCGTGATCCTGCTGGGGGCGGCTGTTGGTCTCGTCCATGAGTCCACCTTGGGTCGCTTGTCTGTGAGCCTGCTGAGACCGGACAACGGGTTTGCCCAGAATTCCGACAGGCGCACCCTTGTCGACCGCTGGTGACCTCCGTCACAATCGCTGCACGAGGGCCGGCCGTCCGGGCCGACGCCGCCGCCGGAGGAGACGCCGTGACCCATGCACCCGAGCCTGTCTTGGTCGGTGACCGTCTGGCCTGGTGGGCTGCGCACACTCCGGACGCGGAGGCGATGACCTATCTCGGTCGGACCTGGACCTGGTCGGAGTGGCACGACCGGGTACGTCGGGCCGCGGGAGCCCTTGCAGGTATGGGGATCGGCCGCGGCGGTGTGGTGGCCTTCCTCGACAAGAACCATCCGGCCTGCGTCGAGGTCAGCCTCGCTGCCGCCTCACTCGGAGCGGCCAACGCGATCATCAACTGGCGTTCCGCTGGCGACGAGGTCGACTACGCCGTCAACGACTCCGGCGCGACCGTGTTGGTGGTCGGCAGTGAACTGATGCCCACCATCAACGAGATCCGCGACCGCCTGACCGGGGTCCGACACATCGTGGAGGTGACGCCCGACGGTGCGGAAGGCGATGCCTACGAGGCGATGCTGGCAGCGAGCGACCCGATCGACCGCGCTGCCGACGTCACGGCCGACGACACCTGCCTGATCATGTACTCCTCCGGCACCACCGGCCGGCCCAAAGGCATCATGCTCAGTCAGGCCAACATGGTTGCGCACACCGTGAACGCTCATGACGGTTGGGAGTTCGAGCCCGGTGACAAGTCGATGGTGTCGATGCCGCTCTTCCACGTCGGTGGGTCGTCGTACGTGCTGTTCGGCATCCACGACGGCATCGCCAGCGTGATGACGCGTGATCCGGACGGCGCGTCCCTGGCCGGTGCGATCCTTGCCGGCGCCAACCGCACCTTCCTCGTGCCGGCCGTCCTCGCGCAGGTCCTGCAGTCGGGCCCCGACGCGGTGAAACTCTTCGGTGCGTTGAAGACCTACACGTACGGCGCCTCGCCGATGCCGCCGCCGTTGCTGCGGGCCGCGATGGAGGCTTGGCCCGACACCGACTTCATCCAGGTCTACGGGCTCACCGAGGTCGCCGGTGTCGTCACGCACCTGTTGCCCGAGCACCACCGTGACGCCGACCATCCCGAGCGCCTGCTCTCTGCTGGCGTCCCGATCCCCGGTGTGGAGGTACGGATCGTCGACCCGGCGACGCTCGACGACGTACCCACGGGCAGTGAAGGTGAGATCTGGTTGCGCACACCCCAGCTGATGAAGGGCTTTCTCAACCGGCCCGAGGAGACCGCCAAGGCGATCGTCGAGGACGGGTGGTTCCGCACCGGTGACATCGGCAAGGTGGACGAGGGCGGCTTCGTCCATGTGCACGACCGGATCAAGGACATGATCATCTCCGGTGGAGAGAACATCTATTCCCCCGAGGTCGAGCGGGTCCTGGCCGAACACCCCGCGGTGCTCGAGGTGGCCGTGATCGGAGTGCCTGACGACACTTGGGGTGAAGTGGTGAAGGCGGTCGTGGCTCTCAAACCTGACACCGCTGCCACCGAGGCGGACTTGGTCACCTTCACCCGCGACCGGCTCGCGCACTTCAAGTGCCCACGCAGCATTGACATCATCGAAGCGCTGCCTCGCAACCCCAGCGGCAAGATCCTCAAGCGGGAACTGCGCAAGGAGCACTGGGCAGGACGCGACTCCGCGATCGTGTGAACCGGTGTACCTCGTCAACCACACAGCGGTCCCATCCACCGGGAGATACGGGGAGCCGGCGCGATGCGCTGACAGGGTGCGTTGTGGCGGACCAGGTGTCCGCGTCCTGAGCCGAGCCAGCCGAGGAGCAGTCCCATGCGCATCGACCTGCAGATCGACGTCACCATCGAGCACACCGTCGAGCGTGCCCGATGGCTGCAGGAGACCGGTGTGGATGGTCTGTTCACCTTCGAGGGCAGACACGACGTGTTCCTGCCGCTCGCGCTGGCCACGCAGGCCACGGGCCTGCCCGTGATGACCAACGTGGCGATTGCGTTGCCACGCAGCCCGCTGCACCTGGCTCATGCCGCTCACGACCTGCAGGTGCTCTCCGGTGGCAGGTTCGCACTCGGGCTGGGCTCGCAGGTCCGCACCCACATCGAACGGCGGTACGGCGCGGTGTGGGACCGCCCGGTGGCGCGGATGGGCGAGACGGTCGGGGCCACCCGCGAGATCCTCGCGGCCTGGCACGAGCAGCGCCGTCCCACATGGCAGGGCGAGTTCAGCCGCCATGACTTCATGCCGCCGATGTTCTGCCCCGAGCCAACCCCGTGGGGGCCGCCACCGGTGCTGATGGGCGGGCTCGGCCCGAAGATGACCGCCACTGCAGGTGCGACCGCCGACGGCCTGCTGCTGATGCCCTTCAACAGCCGCGAGCACCTGCTGGAACGCACCCTGCCGGCCGTCCACGACGGACGCGAACGGGCCGGGCGCACCGACGAGCCGTTCGAGTTCGTGCCCCAGGTGATTGCCGCGGTCGGCGAGACCGACGAGGAGCTGACCACGTCTCTGGCCGGTGCGCGGTCCTTGGTCGCCTTCTATGCCTCCACCCCGGCCTACCGTTCGGTGCTGGAGTTGGCCGGTCTCGGTGAGCTGCAACCGCGCCTGGCCGAGTTGGTCCGTGAGGGACGTACCGACGAGATGACCGCGCTCGTCGACGACGACGTCTATGACCTGATCGCAGTGCGCGGTACGCCGGAGGAGTGCGCGAAACTGATCGGCGCGAAGTTTGCCGGCATCGGTGACCGCGCATGCGTCTACTTCCCGGGACAGCGCCACCGACAGGAACTCGTGGCAGCGTTGGTCGGAGCGATGCACGGGCTCGATTCGTGAGCACCGGCGTACGGCTGGAGGTTGCCGATGGCGTCGCGACCGTCGTGCTTGAGGGTGCCGACCGGCTGAATGCCTTCTCGGCCGACACTGCTCGGCAACTCAGCGAGGCCTACCGGGCCTGCGACCGCGACGACGCGGTGCGCGTTGTGGTCGTCACCGGAGCCGGGCGCGCCTTCTGCGCCGGTGCCGACCTCAGCGCCGACGCCTTTGCGGTCCGGGAGCAGTTCACCGCCTCGCCGATCGACCCACCGGCGTGGCAGGTCCGCAAACTCGTGATCGCGGCCGTGAACGGGCACGCGATCGGGATCGGTTTCACTCTCGCGTTGGAGTGCGACCTGCGTATCGTCAGCGAGACCGCCAAGCTGGCGGTGCCGCAGGTGCGGCGGGGCATGGTCGGCGACTGCGCCAGTCACTGGACGGTCAGCCGACTGGCCGGACGGGGAGTGGCTGCCGACCTGCTGCTCACCGGGCGCACCCTGACCGGCGCCGAGGCTCTCGGAATGGGACTGGCCAACCGGGCGGTGGCGGCGGAGCAGGTCCTGCCGACCGCACTGGAGCTGGCGCACGAGGTGGCACGCGAGGCCAGTCCTGCCTCCGTTGCACTGTCCAAGCAGATCCTGTGGAGTGACGCTGGGCTCGCGGGCACCGTCGCGGCAGAGGACCGGGCCCACCGGATCCTGATGGACCATCCGGACGCCGCCGAGGGGCCGCGCGCCTGGCGGGAACGGCGGGCGCCGCGGTGGAGGCTCGGGGTCTCCGAACTGCCTGCCACCGATCTGGCGGAGCAACGATGAAGATCGTCGCCCTTGCCGACGGCCTCGGCTTCTGCGAGGGCCCGGTGGCCCTGCCGGACGGGTCGATCGCCGTCTCCTCGATCAACCTCGGTTGCGTGCACTTCGTGCGACCGAACGGCCATGTCGACCGCGTCGACACCGGTGGCGGTGCCAACGGTCTCGCGGCCGACGAGGACGGCGTCGTCTACGTCGCCCAGAACGCCGGCGCCTGGGGAGGATCGGGCCCGGCGCCCGGCGGCGTCCAGGTGATCCGCGATGGGCGGGCCGAGTACGTCGTCGACAACCTGGCGATTCCGAACGACCTGGTCTTCGGTCCTGACGGCCGACTCTGGGTGACCGACCCCGTGCACGAGTTCACCTTCTCGTTCTCGGGATCGTCCGACGCCGTACCGGGTCAGGTCCACGCCGTTGACGTCGCGTCCGGAACCAGCGAGGTGGTGCTGGCCGAGGGGCCGATCTTCCCCAACGGTCTGGCCTTCACCGCCGACGGTGACCGAATGTTGCTCACCGCGACGATCTCGTCTCAGGTGTGGGAGTACGACGTGTCCGACGCGGGCCTCAGCGACGGCAGGCACTGGGCCACGGTCGTCGACGGTCATCCCGACGGCTGCGCCCTGACCGAGCGCGGCCTGTGGGTGGCAACGACGAGCGGGAACAGACTGGACCTGTTCGCGCCGGGCGGCACGCTGCTGGACGCCGTCGACCTCGGCAGCGGTGCGCTCCCGACCAACGTGTGCCTCGACCATGACGGCACCGGCCTCTACGTGACTGCGTCCCTGCGCCAGCAGTTGCTGCACATCACCTTCTGACCGCCGCACTACGCACGGCTCGGCGTACGCAACTCCCAGTTCGGCGTACGCAACTCCCAGTTCGGCGTACGCGACTTGCAGTTCGGCGGGGAAGGCGACGAAGGCCCCGTGACTCGTGGGGAGTCATGGGGCCTTCGGTGTACTGCGTGCCGAGTACCGGATGCTCAGGCCCAGCGCTCCTCGGCGGGCACGAAGGTCAGGCGTCGGTCGCCGGTGTAGATCTGCTTCGGGCGAGCGATCTTCTGCTCCTTGTCCTGGATCAGTTCGTTCCACTGTGCGAGCCAGCCGGGGGTGCGGCCGATCGCGAACAGGACGGTGAACATCTCCGGCGGGAACTGGAGCGCTTCGTAGATCAGGCCCGAGTAGAAGTCCACGTTGGGGTAGAGGCGACGCTTGATGAAGTACTCGTCCTCGAGTGCGATCTTCTCCAGCTCCTGGGCGATCTCGAGGAGCGGGTTGACCCCGGTGACCTCGAAGACGTCGTCACAGGCCTTCTTGATGATGGTGGCGCGCGGGTCGAAGTTCTTGTAGACCCGGTGACCGAAGCCCATCAACTTCTCGTTGCCGGCCTTCACCCCCTCGATGAAGGCGGGGATGTTCTCCTTGGAGCCGATGCGACGCAGCATCCGCAGGACAGCCTCGTTGGCACCACCGTGCAGCGGACCGTAGAGGGCGGCGACGCCCGCGGCGACTGCGGAGTAGGGATCGACCTGCGAGGAGCCGACCGAGCGGACGGCGTTGGTCGAGCAGTTCTGCTCGTGGTCGGCGTGCAGGATCAGCAACACGTCGAGGGCCTTCGCCAGACGCGGGTCGGCCGCGAACTTCTGCTCGCTCATCCGGAACAGCATCGAGAGGAAGTTCTCGGTGTAGCTGAGCTCGTTGTCGGGGTAGATGAACGGCTTGCCCTGCGCGTGACGGAACGACCAGGCGCCCAGGGTCGGCATCTTCGCGATCATCCGGACGATCTGCATGTGCCGGTTCTGCGGGTCGTCGATGTTGCGGGCGTCGGGGTAGAACGTCGACAGTGCGCCGACCGAGGCCATCAACATGCCCATCGGGTGCGCGTCGTAGCGGAACCCGTGCATGAAGCCCTTGATGTTCTCGTGCACGAAGGTGTGGTAGGTGATTTCGTGCACCCAGGCGTCGTACTGCTCCTTGGTCGGCAGCTCACCCTTGATGAGCAGGTAGGCGACCTCGAGGAAGTTCGACTTCTCGGCCAGCTGCTCGATCGGGTAGCCCCGGTATTCCAAGATGCCTTCGTCGCCGTCGATGTAGGTGACGGCGCTGCGGCAGGACGCGGTGTTGACGAAGCCCGGGTCATAGACGGCCAGGCCCGGCTCGCCGTCGTCGGCGCGGATCTTGCCCAGGTCGGCGGCCTTGATGGTGCCATCGACGATGGGGACTTCGTATTCGGTGCCCGTGCGGTTGTCGCGAACGGTCAGAGATGCTGCCGGTTCGGCAGCAGAGGCCGGTACGTCGGTCACGTCGGCTCCTGTCTGATTGGATCGGTGGAGTCCCGATGGGGAGTCGAAGACCAACCTACTTGCCGGGCACGGAGCACCGAAACAGTGGGTCATTTTGACCGTCAGACGGACGCCGACCTATCCTTGTGAGTCGCGCCTCCTGCCGCGCCCGCACGCAGCTTCGGCTGGGTCGGGTGCAGACCCGGACGATCGCCGCGCCCCGTGCGTGGAGAGAGCCGGGCAGTGTTCGTCAGAAAGGCGTCAGCACCACAACCCGATCGGGACCTCTGGTCGGGACCTACGAACGAAGGCTACTGAACGTTGCGTACGTACAGCCCCAAGCCCGGTGACATCCAGCGCGACTGGCACGTCATCGACGCCACCGACATCGTGCTCGGCCGTCTGGCCGTCCAGACCGCGAACCTGCTCCGCGGCAAGCACAAGCCCATGTTCGCGCCGCACGTCGACGCCGGTGACTTCGTCATCATCGTCAACGCGGAGAAGGTCGCGCTCTCGGGCAACAAGAAGACCACGAAGTTGGCCTACCGCCACTCCGGTTACCCGGGCGGCCTGACCGCAACGCCGATCGGCGAGCTGCTGGAGAAGGACGCCCGCAAGGCCGTCGAGAAGGCGGTGTGGGGCATGCTCCCGAAGAACCGCCTCGGTCGCCAGATCCTGAAGAAGCTCAAGGTCTACTCCGGCCCGGAGCACCCGCACACGGCCCAGCAGGCCAAGCCGTTCGAGATCACGCAGATCTCCCAGTGATCGCAGACAAGGACATCAACGTGACTGAGAACGTGACCCCTGAGGTCGAGGAGACCTTCGAGAGCAACGCCGAAGGCGTGGCCTACACCTCCGAGAGCGCCCCGGCCGCCGACGCGCCGCTGCGTCCCGCGACCATCGCCCCGGCCGGCGCGACCGGTCGTCGCAAGGAAGCGGTCGCTCGCGTCCGCATCGTGCCCGGCACCGGTCAGTGGACCGTCAACGGCCGCACGCTGGACAACTACTTCCCGAACAAGCTGCACCAGCAGGTCGTCAACGAGCCCTTCGCTGTCGCCCAGCTCGAGGGCCGCTTCGACGTGATCGCCCGCATCCACGGTGGTGGCATCACCGGCCAGGCCGGCGCGCTGCGTCTCGGTGTGGCCCGTGCCCTCAACGCCGTCGACGTCGAGGCGAACCGCCCGGTCCTCAAGTCGGCCGGTCTGCTGACTCGCGACGCTCGCGTGATCGAGCGCAAGAAGGCCGGTCTCAAGAAGGCCCGTAAGGCTCCGCAGTTCAGCAAGCGCTGATCCTGGAACGCGTGCCGAGCGCCTCGCACCACGGCGGTGCGGGGCGCTCCGGCGCGCGTTGTGGAAAGTTGCAGGCATGACAAGAATTTTCGGCACGGACGGGGTCCGGGGTCTGGCCAACGGTGCACTCACCGCTGAGCTGGCTCTGGAACTTTCTGTTGCTGCCGCGCACGTGCTCGCCGAGCGCGGTGAGTTCGAGGGCCATCGGCCCCTGGCGGTGGTGGGTCGGGACACCCGCATCTCCGGCCACTTCCTCGAGGCCGCGGTCGTCGCCGGCCTGATGTCGGCAGGTGTCGACGTGGCGCTCCTCGGCGTGTTGCCCACGCCCGGAGTGGCGCACCTGACCAAGACTCTCGGTGCGGACCTCGGCGTGATGATCAGCGCCTCGCACAATCCGATGCCGGACAACGGCATCAAGTTCCTCGCCCGGGGCGGGGAGAAGCTCGACGACCGGGTCGAAGAAGCGATCGGCCAGTGGATGGGCTCCACCTGGCAACGCCCGACCGGTGCCGCAGTCGGTCGGGTCTGGGCCCACGAAACTGCCGCCGACGAGTACGTCGCCCATCTGGTCCGCACGACCACCAAGCCGCTGGCCGGCCTGCGCGTGGTGCTGGACTGCGCCGAGGGCGCCGCCTCCGAGGTGGGGCCTCGTGCGCTGATCGGCGCCGGTGCCGACGTCACCGCGATCCACGCCCAACCCGACGGGTTGAACATCAACGACCGGTGCGGTTCCACCCACCTCGAGGACCTGCAGCAGGCGGTGCTCAAGGACGGTGCCGACGTCGGGTTCGCCCTCGACGGCGATGCCGATCGGTGCCTGGCCGTCGACGCTGCCGGCAACATCGTCGACGGCGACCAGATCCTGGCGATCCTGGCCGGTTCGATGAAACAGTCCGGCCGGCTCCGGTCCGACACCGTCGTGGCGACCGTGATGAGCAACCTCGGTTTCGTGCGTGCGATGCGCGCGGAGGGGATCGACGTACGCCAGACCAAGGTGGGTGACCGTTACGTCCTCGAGGCGATGCGTGCTGCTGGCTACAACCTGGGCGGCGAGCAGTCCGGTCACGTCATCATGAGCGAGTTCGCCACCACCGGTGACGGTGTCCTGACCGCCCTCCACATCCTCGAGCGGATGGCGACGACAGGTCGTTCGCTGGCCGAGTTGGCTTCGGTCATGGAACGGCTCCCGCAGGTGTTGGTCAACGTCGCCGACGTCGACAAGGCCCGCGCGCACGACGATCCCGGCGTGCGCGACGCAGTCGCCACGGCCGAGGTGGAGTTGGGCGACGACGGCCGCGTGCTGCTGCGCCCGTCCGGCACCGAGCCGCTGGTGCGGGTGATGGTCGAGGCACTCACCCACGACCAGGCCAGGACCGTTGCGAACCGGCTGGCCGTCGTGGTCGCCGAGCGGTTGGCGCTCGCGTAACGTCCTGCCATGCAGATCGCGCAGGTCGACGCCTTCGACGACACCGGGTTCGAGGCATGGCACACCACCTATGCAGCTGCAGAGGCGCACGACCGTGGTGACCATGCCAGTGACTGGCTGCTGCCCGAGTCGCGAGCCACGCACCGGGCCGACGACCCCAACCGCGTGCTGCAGATCTTTGCCGGCGTCGTCGACGGTGTGACGGTCGCCTGCTCGGAGATCGAGGTGTGGGTCAACGACAGTCCCCACCTGGCCAGGGGGAAGGTCTGGACCCGCCCGGAAGACCGCGGGCGCGGCTTCGGTACGGCGATGGCAGACCATCTCGAGGAGCAGGCGCTCGCGCTCGGTTGCCGCACCCTGCTGAGCGAGGTCGCCTTCCCGTACGACGCGCCGCCTGACGGTGCCGGGCACCGCGACGTCGAGTTCGCGCGCCGTCGGGGTCACGACCTCGCACTGGGCGACATCCAGCGGGTGTTGCGACTACCTGTTCCGGACCGCCGCCTGGCCCTCCTTGCCGCCGAGGCTGGGACGCACCACTCGACGTACGTCTTGCGGTCCTTCACCGGCCGGGTGCCCGACGACCTGGTCGAGGGGTACGTCGAGCTGGTCAGTTCTCTCGACACCGAGGCGCCGACCGGTGATCTCGATCTCGATGTCGCCGTGCCCGACGTGACCGCGTTCCGGATCGAGGAGGCGACGGTCGTGGCCCAGCAGCGGACCCGTTGGGCCACGGTGGCGTTGGCCACTGACGGAACGGTGGCCGGTTACACCGATCTGGTCACCTCGGCGATCGAGCCCGAACGCGCCTTCCAGTGGGGGACCTTGGTGCGGCACGCACACCGCGGACACAGGTTGGGACTGGCGTTGAAGGTGCAGAACCTGCGCCACCTCCAGGCGCACGCCCCACAGGTCGAGCGGGTGCACACCTGGAACGCCGAAGTGAACGGCGCGATGGTGGCGGTCAACGACCTGCTCGGGTTCGCACCGGTGGAGCGGCTCGGTGAGTTCCAGAAGCGGCTACTGACCCGCAGTTCGTAGGCTGGTGCCGTGCCTCGGGAACAGACCACACCTCTCGGACTGCGCCGAGCGACCCAGGTCGCTGCGGTGCTGGCGACGATGCTGGTCGTCGGAGCCGCCGCCACCGGCGCGGTCATCCGGGTGCAGGAAGGGCCGACGGAGGTCACCCCGGCGGCCGCCCCTGGGACCTCCGGGCCCGCGGACCGCCCGGACCCCTTCGCGAAGCCGCAGGCGGGCTGGGTGATGACCAACTGGGCGATCCAGGCCGGCGACGACGGCAGCAGCTATCGGGTGCCGCCGGGCTGGCGGGTCAGCAGCGCAGGGGTCTCCTACGACAGCAGGGATGCCGACGGCGCAGTGCTCGCGCGGGGGACGGCGCCGTCGTACTACTACGGCAACGCCTGCAGCGAGGCCGGCGCCGAGATCGCCGGAGCGTGGGCGGTGCTCGCCGATCCGGTCGAGGGTGACGACCTGGCCCTGGTGGCAGAGGACGCGGTGACCGCGTGGGCACGGGGATTCGCGCGCAACAGTGCCGGCACGGTCGCGCCGATCTCCGCGCCGGTCACCGAACGCGTCACGCTGGCCGACGGTACGGCGGCCGTGCGCAGTTGGGTGGAGGTCGACATGACAGTGTTCACCGGCCCGTGCCTGCCCGAGCAGGCCCAGGTCGCGGCCACGAGCGCGGAGGGTGAGGACGGTGTGCACACGTTGGTGCAGACCCGCTACCTGCTCGACTCCGGCGGGCTCTCGGCGGCTGCGTGGTCGACACTGGCGGCCTCGCTCCGCGTCAGGTGACCGCCGGAGCGTCAGAGTTTGCGCAGGCGCACGTAGCGGACGGAGTGGTCGAGGTCCTTGCGGAGCACCAGGGTCGCCCGTGAGCGCGTCGGCAACACGTTCTCCGCGAGATTGGGACCGTTGACCTCGTCCCAGATCCGGTGCGCCTCGGCCTCGGCCTGGGTCTCGGTGAGGCCGGCGTACTTGGCGAAGTATGACGCGGGGTCGCGGAACGCAGTTTCGCGCAGCCGCTTGAACCGCTCGACGTACCACCGCTGGATGTCGGTGGTGGCGGCATCGACGTAGACGCTGAAGTCGAAGAAGTCACTCACCGCCAGGCTGGTGCGGCCGTCCTCGCGCACCCGCGCGGGCTGGAGCACGTTGAGGCCCTCGACGATCACGATGTCGGGTCGCTTGACGACCACCTTCTCGCCGGGCACCACGTCATAGACGAGGTGGGAGTAGGTGGGTGCCTCGACCTCGTCCTTGCCCGACTTGATGTCGACCACGAACCGGAGCAGGGCCTTGCGGTCGTAGGACTCCGGGAATCCCTTGCGGTGCATGATCCCCCGTCGCTCGAGTTCGGCGTTGGGGAGCAGGAAGCCGTCGGTGGTCACCAACGCCACGGACGGGTGCTCCGGCCAGTGGGCCAGCATCTCGCGCAGCACCCGTGCGGTGGTCGACTTGCCAACCGCGACCGAACCCGCCAGACCGATCACGAAGGGCGTGCGCGGCGGGTGGGGCCGCTCCAGGAACTCCTGCTGCTTGCGGTGCAGCGCTCCTGCCGCCTCGACGTACATGCTGAGCAGGCGGGACAACGGCAGGTAGACCTGCTGGATCTCGTCGAGGTCGAGCTCGTCGCCCAGGCCACGGACCCGGTCGACCTCCTCGCCCGACAGGGGTTGCTCGGTGTGCGCGGCGAGGGCCGCCCAGGCGGAGCGATCCAGTTCCACGTAGGGCGATGTCTCCCGATGGAGGTCACGGTGCTCCGCGCCGTCGTAGGAAGGCATGGTGGGTATTCTTGCAGCCGTCGCGTGCCCGTCACGCCGGGGCCCGGCTGGGGCGTCTTGGTGGGTCACCGAGGAGAGGACTGGACGGATGTGCGGAATTGTCGGGTATGTGGGGGACAGGGTGGCGCAGGACGTCGTCCTGCAAGGCCTTCGACGCCTCGAGTACCGCGGCTACGACTCGGCCGGGATCGCCCTCGTGCACGACGGTGACGTGGTGTCGGAGAAGCGTGCGGGCAAACTGGCGAATCTCGAGAAGGCGCTCCAGGAGACGCCGCTGCCGGACTCGTCGACCGGGATCGGTCACACCCGGTGGGCGACCCACGGCGCTCCCAACGACCGCAACGCGCACCCGCACCTGGGCGGTGACGGTCGGGTTGCCCTGGTGCACAACGGCATCATCGAGAACTACTCGTCGCTGCGCCGCGAACTCGAGGCCGACGGCCACGAACTGGTCTCCCAGACCGACACCGAGATCGCTGCCCACCTGATCGAGGCCGAAGTGACGGCGGGCGCCGACCTGACCACGGCGATGCGACGCATCTGCCAGCGGCTGGAGGGGGCCTTCACCCTCGTCGCGATCGACGGCAACGACCCCGACCGGGTGGTGGCCGCACGCCGCAACTCACCGCTGGTCGTCGGGCTGGGCGAGGGCGAGAACTTCCTCGGCTCCGACGTGGCGGCCTTCATCGAACACACCCGCGATGCGCTCGAGTTGGGCCAGGACCAGGTCGTCACGATCACCCGCGAGGGTGTCGAGCTGACCGGCTTCGACGGCAGCCCGGCCACGGGCAATCGCTATCACGTCGACTGGGACCTGTCTGCGGCGGAGAAGGACGGCCACGACTGGTTCATGCGCAAGGAGATCTACGAGCAACCCGACGCGATTGCCGACGCGCTGCTCGGTCGCCACACCAGCGACGGCAAGTTGCGCCTCGATGAGGTCCGGATCGACGACCAGGAGCTCCGCGAGGTCGACCGGATCGTGGTGGTCGGCTGCGGCACCGCGTCCTATGCCGGACAGGTGGCGAAGTACGCCGTCGAACACTGGACGCGGATCCCGGTCGAGGTGGAACTGGCCCACGAGTTCCGCTACCGCGACCCCATCCTGACCCGCAACACGTTGGTGGTGGCGATCAGCCAGTCCGGCGAGACCGCCGACACCCTGATGGCGATCCGCCACGCGCGGCTCCAGGGCGCCAAGGTGCTCGCGATCTGCAACACCAACGGCGCCACCATCCCGCGTGAGTCCGACGCGGTGATCTACACCCATGCCGGTCCCGAGATCGGGGTGGCTTCGACCAAGGGGTTCCTCACCCAGATGGTCGCCTGCTACCTGCTCGGTCTCTATCTGGCGCAGGTGCGGGGCACGAAGTTCGGCGACGAGATCGCCTCTGTCGTCCGTGACCTGGCCGAGGTGCCGGCCAAGGTGCAGCGGGTGCTCGACAACGCCCCCCAGGTGCACGCACTGGCTGCGGAGCTGCTCGACGCGAAGGCGGTGCTCTTCCTGGGCCGCCACGCCGGTTATCCGGTCGCACTCGAAGGCGCCCTGAAGCTCAAGGAACTGGCCTACATCCACGCCGAAGGATTCGCCGCCGGCGAACTCAAGCATGGGCCGATCGCCCTGATCGAGGAAGGCCTGCCGGTCTTCTGTGTCGTCCCGCCGCCGGGACGAGACCAGTTGCACGACAAGATGATCAGCGCGATCCAGGAGATCCGGGCCCGCGGAGCGCGCACCATCGTGCTGGCCGAAGAGGGCGACAAGGCAGTCGCCGAGTTCGCCGACGTGGTGATCTGGCTGCCCCGGGTGCCCACCCTGTTGCAGCCGCTGGTCGCGACCGTGCCGCTGCAACTGTTCGCCTGTGAGCTCGCCACCCTGATGGGCCACGACGTGGATCAGCCTCGCAACCTCGCCAAGTCCGTGACGGTCGAGTGAGGTGATCATCGGCATCGGCACCGACGTGGTCGACGTCGCCCGGTTCGTGGCCTCACTCGACCGCACACCGGCGCTGCGCGCCAAGCTCTTCACCCCCGACGAGGCGCAGCTGCCGGACCTGTCGTTGGCCGCCCGGTTCGCCGCCAAGGAGGCCCTGGCCAAAGCGCTCGGGGCGCCGGCCGGGATGGCCTGGCACGATGCCGAGGTGCTGCGCGAAGAGAGCGGACGACCGCGCTTCGTGATCCGGAGGTCGGTGCTGGAGGTTGCCGATCGGCTCGGGGCACGTCACCTGCACGTCTCCCTCACCCATGACGCCGGCATCGCCGCGGCGTACGTCGTCGTCGAGGGCTGAGGTCGCGAAGTACGCTCACTGACATGCGGGGAGCCCACACTGCAGCCGAGGTCCGAGCCGCCGAGGAGCCGCTGCTGGCGAGCCTGCCGGACGGGGTGCTGATGCAGCGGGCGGCGACCGGACTGGCCCATGCAGTGATCGACTTCCTCGGTGGGGCCGTCGGGCGTCGGGTCCTGCTGCTGGTCGGACCCGGCAACAACGGCGGTGATGCACTCTGGGCCGGCGCTGCGCTCGCGCGGCGCGGCGCGCGGGTGGACGCCGTACTCCTGGCCGACCGGGTGCACCCGGCGGGCCTCGCCGGCCTGCGGGCGGCCGGCGGCCACGTGGGTCGGCCGCGCCACCACCCCGACGTCGTCGTCGACGGGATCCTCGGGATCGGTGGCCGCCCCGGTCTGCGCGCCGAGGCGGTCGAGGAACTCGACCGTTGGTCCGGAGTGCCCGTGGTGGCCGTCGACGTCCCCAGCGGGGTCGAGGTCGACACCGGTCGGCTGCCGGGACCGCACGTGCGCGCCGACCTCACAGTCGGCTTCGGCAGCCTCAAACCGGCCCACCTGGTCGATCCGGCCGCCTCGGCCTGCGGCGCGGTGCACCTCGTCGACCTCGGGTTGGAGCTGGCACCGAGCAGGCTCGGCGCGCTCCGGGCCACCGACGTGGCGGCGATTCTCCCGGTGCCACGGATCGACGGCCACAAGTACACCCGCGGTGTGCTCGGGGTCCGGGCCGGATCCGCGACCTACCCGGGCGCTGCCCTGCTCTGCCTCGACGGTGCCCTGGCCGGCCCGATCGGGATGGTGCGCTACGTCGGGGACGCCGAGGTGGCCGCAGCGGTGCACCGCCGCCATCCCGAGGTGGTCGGCCCGGGCCGGGTGCAGGCCTGGGTGGTCGGCCCCGGGACGGCTGAGCGGGCTGGGTCAGAGCTGGCTGCCGCCTGCGACGACGGGGTGCCGTTGGTCGTGGACGCCGACGCCCTCGCGCACGTCACCGCGCCACTCGACGTACCTGCCGTGCTGACGCCTCATGCCGGCGAGCTGGCCCGGATGCTGGGCACCGGGCGCGACGAGGTCGAGGACGACCAGCTCCGCCACGCCCGCCTCGCAGCCGAACGCTTCGGTGCCGTGGTGCTGCTGAAGGGCCGGCGGTCGATCACCGCGGCACCCGACGGGCAAGCCCGGGTCAACACCACTGGCGTCCCGTGGCTCGGCACCGCCGGAGCGGGCGACGTGTTGGCCGGTCTGGTCGGGTCCCTGCTCGCGGCCGGCTGCTCGGGATTCGACGCTGCCGCTGCCGGTGCCTGGCTGCACGGCGCTGCGGCAACGCGCGCGTCGGGCGGCGCACCGATCACCGCCAGCGACGTGGCGGCGGCCCTGACACCCACCATTCGCGACCTGCCCCCGCGAACTGGCAGAGAATTCACGCGAGTCCGCAACGAGACACCGCACGGCCGTCTCGAGCCCGACGACGCGGCGAGCGGCGCCATTTGAGAAACTGGACCCCATGACCGCCACGCCCGCAGTCCGAGCGGAGACCGTCGTCGACCTCGGCGCGATCCGGCACAACGTGCGCCGGCTGGCTGCCCAGGTCGCGCGTTCCGACGGCACCGGTCCGGCTGTGATGGCCGTCGTGAAGGCGGACGGGTACGGCCACGGCATGGTCGAAGTGGCTCGGGCCGCACGGCAGGCGGGCGTCGACTGGCTGGGGGTGGCCACCCTCGACGAGGCGGTGGCACTGCGCGACTCCGGTGACGCGGGCCCGTTGCTCGCTTGGCTGGCCGTGCCGGGCGAGAACTACGCGCCTGCGCTCGAGCGCGACGTCGACGTGGCCGCCTACACGGTCGACCAACTCGACGAGATCGCGGAAGCCGCCGACCAGACCCGGGTCCAGGCGCGGGTGCACCTCAAGATCGACACCGGGCTCAACCGGGGTGGCTCCACCCGCGAGAGCTGGCCGGAGCTGGTGGCCGCTGCTCGTCGCCTCGAGAGGGCCGGGCGGCTCCGAGCGGTCGGCGTCTGGTCCCACCTGGCCGCCTCCGACGAGCCCGAAGACCCGGTCAACGGCGAACAGGAGCAACGGTTCCGGGACGCGGTGCGGGTTGCTGAGCAGGCTGGACTGCAGGTGCAGTGGCGGCACCTGGCCAACAGCGCCGCCGGGGTGCTGCGCCCGTCGGCCCACTTCGACCTGGTCCGTTTCGGCATCGCCACCTACGGCCTCGACCCAGCGCCGGGACACACCGACCTCGACCTGCGACCGGCGATGACCGTGCGCGCGCGTCTGGGGTTGGTCAAGGAGGTGCACGCCGGTGACGGAGTCTCCTACGGACACACCTGGCATGCCGACCACGACACCCGTCTGGGTCTGGTGCCGGCCGGGTACGCCGAAGGGGTCCCGCGCCACGCAGGCAACCGCGCCGAAGTGTGGGTCGCCGGCGCCCGGCGCCCGATCCGGGGACGGATCTGCATGGACCAGTTCATGGTCGACCTGGCCGATGCCGACGTGCGGGCAGGCGACCCGGTCGAGCTGTTCGGCACCGGGCACGACGGCGCCCCCACCGCCCAGGACTGGGCGGTCGCCTGCGACACCATCAACTACGAGATCGTGACGCGCATCGGTGGCCGGTTCACCCGGGTGTACGTCGACAGTGAGGACGGCCAGTGACCCTGCGGATCGAACGGGTCGGCTCGTCGGCGGCGGAACTGGTGCATGCGGTGATGCTCGAGGCGTTCTCGTCGCGCCCGCCGCTGGACCCTCCCGCCGAGGCGTTGTCGGAGACGGTCGAGTCGATCCGGAACGCTCTCGGAGCGCGGGGCGGCCTGCTGGCCAGTGTCGACGGGGAGCCGCGTGGTTGCCTGCTCTTCGGCCCGGACGAGGAGCCGGCGCTGTTGCTGCGCCGCTTCGGCGTCAGCCCGGCGGCCCAGGGAGCGGGGGTGGCCGGAGCCCTCGTCGCGGAGGCGACGGCGTACGCGAAGGAGCGCGGTCATCGGGGACTGCGGGTGCATGCCCGGACCGAACTCCCCGCGTCCATCGCCTTCTGGGAACACCACGAGTTCGCTCCGACCGACCGCACTGGAGTCTCGTTGGAGATGGTGCGGATCTTCCCGCGTGAGGTGACGGTCCGGGAGGCGGACGATGCCACTGCCCTGGGCGAGCGGCTGGCACCGCTGTTGCAGGCCGGTGACCTGGTGGTGCTCACCGGTGAACTCGGTGCCGGCAAGACCACCTTCACCCGTGGCCTCGGGGTCGGACTCGACGTGCGGGGCGCGGTCACCTCCCCGACCTTCGTGATTGCCCGGGTGCACCCTTCCAACGGCGACGGTCCGGCACTGGTGCACGTCGATGCCTACCGGCTCGGCGGCATCGACGAACTCGACGACCTCGACCTGGACGCCTCTCTCGCCGAGGCCGTCACCGTCGTCGAGTGGGGCGCGGGGCTCGCGGAGGGCCTGGCCGAGGCCCGTCTCGAGATCACCATCGCCCGTGCCGTCGGCGCGGCCGCACCGGTCGAGGAGGACGCCGCCGACCCACGGGTGGTCACCCTGCAACCGGTCGGGCGACGGTGGCTCGACACATCACTCGATAGCCTCTGACCGTGCTGCTCGCCCTCGACACCTCGTCCCCCCAGGTCACCGTCGCCCTCACCGAGGGTGAGTCCGTGCTGGCCGAACGCGCCTCGGACCAGACGATGAAGCACGGTGAGCTGCTCGCGCCGCTGATCGCGGCCGTCCTCGACGACATCGAGGCAGTGCGTCAGGACTTGACCGCGATCGCCGTCGGTGTCGGCCCCGGGCCGTTCACCGGGCTCCGCGTCGGCCTGGTCACCGCCCGCACCCTCGGTCACGTGCTGGAGATCCCCGTGTACGGCGTCTGCTCGCTCGACGTGCTCGCCGTCGAGGCGCTCGACACCGGCGCGGTCGAGGCGGACTTCCTGGTCGCCACGGACGCGCGGCGCAAGGAGGTCTACTGGGCCCGGTACGTCGACGGGTTGCGCACCGACGGACCGACCGTGGAGCGACCGGCCGACCTGGCCGACCGACGCGACGGGTGGCCGGTGGTCGGCGAGGGCGCGGTGCTCTACGCCGATCTGCTCGGGCCGTCGGTGGGACCGACGCGACCGTCCGCCGGATGGCTCGGCCGGGTGCTGGCCGAGGAGCGCGCCGAGTTGCTCGAGCCCGACCCGCTCTATCTCCGCCGCCCCGACGCCGTCGCCGGCCTGAGTGCGAAGCCGGTCTCATGATGATCCGCGACGCCGACCTCGCCGACGTGCCGGACCTGGTCGAGTTGGACGTTGCCGGTTTCACCGATGACGGGTGGGACGCCGACGCCTGGCGCGCTGAGCTCACCGGACCCGGCCGACGGGTCCGCGTCGCCGTCGTCGACGACCGCCTGCTCGGTGCACTGGTCACGATGACCCTCGGTGACGTGGCCGACCTGGTGCGGGTCGTCGTACGTCCGGAGGCTCGGCGCACCGGGATCGCGCGCGAGCTGCTCGCCGATGCCTACCCTGCCGTGCGCGCCGCGGGGGCCGACCGGATGCTGCTCGAGGTGTCGGCGACGAACCGCCCGGCGATCGCCTGCTACGTCGACGAGGGGTTCACCCAGATCGACGTGCGTCCCCGCTACTACAAGGACGGC
Source organism: Nocardioides daejeonensis (assembly GCA_040393845.1). Taxonomy (GTDB): domain Bacteria; phylum Actinomycetota; class Actinomycetes; order Propionibacteriales; family Nocardioidaceae; genus Nocardioides; species Nocardioides daejeonensis_A. The sequence continues at coordinate 6,227 of JBEBTI010000010.1, read as the reverse complement.
TCCGACGCACTCGTGATGCGCCGCGGGCTCGGACCGTCCTGCAACTGGAGTGCGTCATGACCGATGAACCCTTGGTGCTCGGCATCGAGACCTCCTGCGACGAGACCGGCGTCGGCATCGTGCGCGGCCACACCTTGTTGGTCGACGAGGTGGCCAGCAGCGTCGAGGAGCACGCCCGCTTCGGTGGGGTCGTGCCGGAGGTCGCCTCGCGGGCGCACCTCGACGCGATGGTGCCGACCATCGACCGGGCTTGCGAACGGGCCGGCATCTCGCTGCACGACATCGATGCGGTCGCGGTGACTGCCGGGCCGGGTCTGGCCGGCGCACTGCTGGTGGGGGTGGCCTCGGCCAAGGCGTTGGCGCTCGGTCTCGGCAAGCCGATCTACGGCGTCAACCACCTGGCCGCGCACGTGGCGGTCGACCAGCTGCAGCACGGTCCGCTGCCCGAGCCCTGCGTCGCGCTGCTGGTCAGTGGCGGTCACTCCTCGCTGCTCCGGGTCTCCGACATCACCGTCGGCGTCGACCCGCTGGGCGCGACCATCGACGACGCGGCCGGCGAGGCGTTCGACAAGGTGGCCCGCCTGCTCGGGTTGGGCTTCCCGGGCGGTCCGTACGTCGACCGCGCCGCCGCTTCCGGCTCGAGTGTGGCGATCGACTTCCCGCGCGGACTCACCGCGCGCAAGGACTTGCAGCGACACCGCTTCGACTTCTCCTTCTCCGGCCTGAAGACGGCCGTCGCCCGCTGGGTCGAGGCCCGTGAGCGATCTGGCGAGCCGGTGCCGGTCGCCGACGTTGCGGCGTCCTTCCAGGAGGCGGTGTGCGACGTGCTGGTGCGCAAGGCGCTCGACGCGGCCCGCAGCGAAGGCATCGAGGACATCCTGATCGGCGGCGGTGTCGCGGCCAACACGCGGCTCCGGGCGATGGCGGAGGAACGCGCCGCCGGCCTCGGCATCCGGGTGCGGGTGCCGAGGCCGGGCCTGTGCACCGACAACGGTGCGATGGTCGCTGCGCTGGGGGCTGAGATGGTGGCCCGCGGGCGTACGCCGTCCGCGCTCGACCTACCGGCCGACTCCTCCCAGCCGGTCACCACCGTGCTGGTCTGATCCCTGAGCCGCGCTAGTCGACCAGGCTGATGCCGGCGTCCTCGCCGGCCTCGATCGGTCCGAGTGCCAGTTCCGCCTCGCCGTCGACGCCGATCCGCACGACCCACCAGGCCATCTGCGTGGCTCCCTCGGGGTAGCCGGCCATCACGACCAGTGTGTGCTCGTCGTCCTCCCAGGCCGACTGCATGAAGGCCATGCCCTGCTTGCCGTCGTTGTCGTAGTTGACCCGCTCGACCAGCGGTTGTGACCAGTCCGCGCCGACGATGCCGTATTCGAGGTCGCCGAAGCCGTCGCCGTATGCCGGGCCGAAGATCAGCTTCGTGCCATCGGGGGAGAACGCCGTCGGCAGCCAGTCGCAGGTGCGGGCCTGCTCGGTGCCCGCGGCGTCGAAGACGGCGGTGCAGGTGCCGTAGTCGTCGAGGTCGACCAGCCGGGTGGTGAAGCCCTGCCCGTTGACTGCGAGCAGCGCCTGGTCGGTGCCGGGCGACGGATCGACCTCGGCGTCGTCGCGCCAGATCCGCCCGTCCTCCGCGTAGGTCTCGGGGTCGACGTGGTTGTAGTACACCGCTCCCGCGTCGTCGACGCCGACCGGCTCGGTCAGTGGGTCCATTCCGGCGCGCACCACGGTGGTCTCACCGGACTCGTTGTCGTGCAGGGTCAGCTCGTCTCCGGCCATGAAGAGCACGGTGCTCCCGTCCGCGGCGTGGGCGATCTTCCCCGAGGTCTCGAAGGCGGGACCCACTTCACGGCCGTCGGCGTCGAGCACCTGGCCGGTCGCGCTGTCAGCGGCACCGGCGAAGTCGATGCCGAGCCAGCCGTCACCGTAGCGGTGCAGCGAGCCGTAGTCGGCGGTCAGTTGCACCTGGGTGCCGTCGGCGGTGTGCAGCACGCCGTCCTGCAACCAGCCGAGCCTCGGCGCCCCGCCCGTCGGCAGCACGGTCGGGTCCACGCCGGGCAGGTTGCGATTGCCCTTGTTGACCGGCAGTTCGTTGGCCGGGGGCATCGTGGCAGTCGCGGCTCCGGTGAAGGACGGCGAGGCCACCTGGAGGTCGCCCGCCTCGTCACCTCCCTGGAGCGCCATCACCACGCCACCGCCTCCGCCGACGATCGTGACCGCGAGGGCGGCGCCGACTGCAGATGCCCGACGGCGTCGGAGCCGACCGGCGTCCTTCCGGACTCGGTCGAACGTGATCGGGCTCGGGTCGTAGCGGTCGGCCCGGTCGTGCAGGTGGTTGCTCAGTTGCTGGTCGAGGTTGTCGTGGCTCATCGGTCCTCCTCCCCGAGGAACATGTGGTGGATGCCGCTCTCGGCGGCATGGGTGCGCAGGGTGGCCATCGCACGACTGGCCTGGGACTTCACGGTGCCGGTGGAGATGGTCAGCACGTCGGCAATCTCGGCCTCGCTGAGTCCTTCGTAGTAGCGCAGCACGATCACGGCGCGCTGCTTGCGCGGCAGTTGCTGCACCAGGTCCCACAGTGCGGTGCCGAGACCCTCGTCGTAGTGGTCGGGTACGCCGTCGTCGTCGGGCACCTGGTCACGGGCCACCTCGCGCTTCTTCCACGGGCGGCGCCACAACGAGTTGTGCTCGTTGACCAGCACTCGGCGCGCGTAGCCGTCGATCGACTCACGCCGTTCGACCTTGTCCCAGGCGAGGTAGACCTTCGCCAGCGTGGCCGCGACCAGGTCGTCGGCCGTGTGGTGGTCGCCGGCCAACAGGTAGGCAGTGCGGTGCAGCGAGCGTTGCCGCGCAGCCATCCATGCGCTGAAGTCGACGTCGCGGGCCGAGTTGCGGTGCGCTGCCATCGACGCTCCCGGGTGGGTTGCGGTGTGCACGGGTCCTCACCATCCTTTCGCAACCAAGACGCGAATGGCAGTGATCAGGTTGCATTGCCGTCGCCGGACGCTGGCGAGCGGATGATCAGGGGAGGGGGACCCGAGCGAAGACCGGGCGGTAGCGGGTCGGGTCGGAGCGGATCGCGGCCAGGTCGCCGCCGTTGCGGCTCCAACTGACCACCACCGATCCCGGTTCGGGAAGCAGGTGGGGGTGGGCCAACGCCATGTAACGCAGACGGTCCGATGTGGACGGGATCTGCAGCACCGGCGGGAACGCCTCGAACGGACCGTGCGGCGAGGAGCCCTTCCAGATCACCAGATCGGTGCCGATGAAGTCGTCACGTTTGCTGACGGCGTACCACGCCCCGTCGCGCCGGAACACGCTGAGAACCCGGGAGACGCCGTGTTCGGCGGGGATCACCGCTGCGGCATCTGCGGGTCCGCCGTGCCAGTTGCGTCCGTTCCAGTACTGCCACTCGTCCGGCTCGGTGAGGTCGTCGACCCGGGTGCGGGCCACATGCAGCGACCATCCGGTCGAGGTGGGGGTCGGCCGGGCCGTGCCGTAGAGGTGCACCCAGTCGTCGACCACGGCGACGGAGACTCCCCACGCGGGTCGGTCGTCGGTCACGTGGTCGGCGACGTCGCGCACCTCGAGGAGTTCCGGCGTGCCCCCGGTGGGAACCTCGAAGACGGCGACGGCGCTGCCGGCCACCTCGAAGTCCCACATCCCGGTGCCGTGGAAACGCACCTTGAACAACCCGACGGCGACCCGGTCGCCACCCGGGACGGCGAGGTGGTCGATGCTCACCGGCCAGTAGCCGCTGCCGTCGGCGGCGTCGGGGACCACTGCGCCGAGGTCGGGGGTCCCGACGAGGCGGATACAGGCATCGTCGACCAGCAGCATCGAGTTGTGCACCATCGCCGGTCCCGGCGCCGAGGCGCTGCGGAGGGAGTCGCCGAACACCCACAGGCTGCGACCGTCGCTGAGCTCGACGCTCGCGCCGACGTCGGCGCCGACGAACCCACCGACGTTCCGAGCCGTGTCGATCCAGGTGTTGAGGTCGTCGACGTTGGTCGGAACCCCACCCACGCAGGCCAACGACAGGCCAGCGGCATCGGGGGCGGCGGGAGTCGGGGGGTGCAGCGCGTCGCGAACGGTGTGCCCCAGGGTGAGGAAGGCCAACGGCAGCGCGAGGGCTGTCGCCATGAGCACCACGATGATTCGCAGCGTCGACCTGGTCACCCGACAAGCGTAGTTGCGCATCGGCCTCGCGATCCGAGTCGGGGCCGGCCCTCTAGGCTGGCCGCACAGTCACAGAGCGCAGGAGGAACACAGTGCAGCAGGTGCAGGCAGTAGTCGCCCTGGCCAAGGGTGAGCCGGTGTCGTTGACGACCATCAACATCCCCGACCCGGGACCGGGTGAGGCAGTGGTGAAGATCCAGGCGTGCGGCGTCTGCCACACCGACCTTCACTACCGCGAGGGCGGGATCAACGACGACTTCCCGTTCCTGCTGGGTCACGAGGCATCCGGTGTCGTGGAGTCGGTCGGTCCCGACGTCACGTCGGTCGTTCCCGGCGACTTCGTGGTGCTCAACTGGCGGGCGGTGTGCGGTGAGTGCCGTGCCTGCAAGCGTGGCGACCCGCAGTACTGCTTCCACACCCACAATGCCACCCAGAAGATGACCCTGGAGGACGGGCGGGAGTTGTCGCCTGCATTGGGCATCGGCGCCTTCGCCGAGAAGACCTTGGTCGCCGCCGGTCAGTGCACCAAGGTCGACCCCGCCGCGCGCCCGGCCGCCGTGGGCCTGCTCGGCTGCGGCGTGATGGCCGGCATCGGTGCCGCGATCAACACCGGTGCCGTGACCCGAGGCAAGTCGGTGGCCGTGATCGGCTGCGGCGGTGTGGGCGTGGCGGCGATCGCCGGCTCCGCGCTGGCCGGTGCGTCCCCGATCATCGCCGTCGACATCGACGCGAAGAAGTTGGAGAAGGCCAAGGCCCTGGGCGCCACCCACGTGGTGGACTCGTCGGCGACCGACCCGGTCGAGGAGATCAAGCGGATCTGCGCCGAGACCTACGACGGCGCCGACGGTGCCGACGTCGTGGTCGAGGCAGTCGGGCGTCCCGAGACGTGGAAGCAGGCCTTCTACGCACGCGACCTGGCCGGCACGGTCGTCCTGGTCGGCGTGCCGACACCGGAGATGAAGGTGCCGGACCTGCCCTTGATCGACGTCTTCGGTCGCGGCGGCGCGTTGAAGTCGAGCTGGTACGGCGACTGCCTGCCGTCGCGCGACTTCCCGATGCTGGTCGACCTCTATCAACAGGGCCGACTCGACCTGGACGCCTTCGTCAGCGAGGAGATCGGCATCGGCGACGTCGAAGCTGCCTTCGCGAAGATGCACCACGGTGACGTGCTGCGTTCGGTGGTGATCTTCACACCCCACGAAGACCCTCGCTCCGCTTCCGCCTCCGCAGGGACCCCGGCCTGATGACCGCGCGCGTGGACCATGCCGTCGTCTCGGGCACCTTCTCGCTCGACGGCGAGACCTTCGACGTCGACAACAACATCTGGGTCGTCGGCGACGACGAGGAGTGCATCGTCATCGATGCACCGCACGACGTCGATGCGATCCGCACCGTCATCGGTGGGCGCACGCTGAAGGCGATCGTGTGCACTCATGCCCACGACGACCACGTCCGGATGGCGCCGGCGCTGCGGGCCGTCGTACCCGCACCGATCCTGTTGCACCCCGACGACCGGCCGTTGTGGGAGCTCACCCACGCCGACGAGTTGTGGGACGTCGACCTCTCCGACGGACAGGTGATCTCCGTGGCAGGGGTGGACCTGCAGGTGATCCACACGCCGGGCCACGCCCCCGGCGCGGTCTGCCTGTACGCCGAGAGGTTGGGCTGCGTCTTCACCGGCGACACGCTCTTCCAGGGCGGGCCGGGCGCGACCGGCCGTTCCTTCAGTGACCGCGGCACCTTGGAGGAGTCGATCCGCGCCAAGCTCTACGGCCTGCCCGACGACACCGTCGTGCACACCGGCCACGGCGACGACACCACGATCGGTGCGGAGAAGGCCCTCCTCGGTTGATCCGCCCGAAGTGTCACGTGCAGTCGCCGAGACTTCGGCACACCGGAAGTGGCGTCTCGACTCTGGAACGCTGACAGTTTTGCTGGCATAGTCAGCGGCATGTATCCGGGCACCTGGGCAGCGAAGAATCCTGACAAGCCAGCACTGGTGATGGCGGGCTCCGGCCGCACCCTCACCTATGGCCAACTCGACGAGC
>JBEBTI010000009.1:0-37892 GCA_040393845.1 Nocardioides daejeonensis | reverse complement strand
GGTCGGTCGAGTGCGCGCGTCTTGCCGCTCGAGTGCGGGCAAACGGTCGGTCGAGTGCGCACATCCGGCCGGCTGGAGCCAGGTGGGGGTCAGTAGGCCGGCTTGGGTCCGCGGTTGCGCCGCCGCAACCCGGCGGCATGCAGGGCAGCCACCAGTTCCCGCGAGCGCACCGGCCGTGCGCCGGCCGCCACGGCAGCGGCCCAGTGCTCCTCCGGGATGTCGTAGTGGTCGCCGTCGAACCCACGCTCCGGGATGCCGAGGCTGCAAGCAAACCGGTGCAACTCGTCGTACGACGTGTCCGACGCCAGGTGTGACCACAGGCGGCCGCGCCACGGCACACTCGGTGGATCGATCAACAGGGCCACGATTGGGATGTTCTCATGCCAGCTCGGTGAGCTCGCGCGCGACGTTGGCCCGGGCCGCGTCCTCCCACAACGCTCGTGCCCGAGCGCTGTGGAAGAGTGTCGGCTTGGTCAGCAGGTCACGCAGTACGGCGGCGCGACCGGGGCGGAAGACGTCGTCGGACAGGTCGGCGTACTCCTGGCGCACCCCGGCGACGTACGCCGCGTAGCGCTCTGGCGGAGCGGCAAGGATGGCGAGGTCGGCGTCGACCAACAGGGCGCCGCGGCGGTCTTCGGGTGCGGGTCGGTGGTGCGCGGTGAGTCGCACCAGCCGGGCCACCTCGGCGACATCTGCACCGGTGCCTGCGAGTTGGGACTCGGCGAGTCGGGCCGAGCGCTCCTCAGGTTCGGGAGCGGCGTCATAGACCGCGTCGTGGTACCACGCAGCCAGCAAGAGTTCGGGATCGTCGCCCGCGCCCAGCGCCGTCAGGTGCGCCACGACTTCGCTCAGGTGAGTCACGTCGTGATAGCCGCGATCGGTGGACCACGCGACCAGGAGTCGGTCGCGCAGGTCGGTGCGCGCGGGCAGCGGCCAGCGGATCATGCCCCCAGTCTGCACCGAGCGGTCGCGGGCGTCGTACGACGGAGCGCGGGTCAGGCGCGGCCGGTGAGGTCGGGCGCGGGGAGCCAACCGTTCGGCGGGGCGGCGGTGCCGGGGGTGAACCGGATCGGGAACCGGACCGGGCCGGTGTTGCCGGACACCGGGAGCCACTCGCCGGGACCGTCGGGGACGGCATCCGGGAGTCGGTGCGCGAGCAAGGGCAGGGCAACCGCCATGTCGGTGCGCGCGACGAAGTGGCCGAGACAGTGGTGCACGCCGGCACCGAAGCCGAGGTGCGGTGTGCGGATCTGCGTGATGTCGAACGACGGGTCCGGCATCGCCGCCGGATCGGTGCCTGCCGCGTGCGAGATCACCTGGACGATGCCGCCGCGCGGGACGTGCAGGCCGAACAGGTCGACGTCCTCACGCGCCTCCCGCGTTACCCACGTGACGGTGGGGTTGACCCGCATCACCTCTTCGACGGCCTGGGCGCCGAGCCCCGGACGCTTGCCCAGGAGCTGCCACTGCGTGGGGTGGGCGAGCAGCGTCTGCAGTGCAAGACCGAGTTGGTTGCGGGTGGTCTCCATGCCGGCGAAGGCCAGGAAGACCAGCGCGACGTCGAGTTCGTGCCGGCTCAACCTGCCCTCGGTCTGGTGCGCCTGCAGCAGCGTGGAGACCAGGTCATCACGCGGGTGCGCCATGCGGTCGACCACGACTTCGTCGAGATAGGCGTGCAGGCCGGTCAGAGCCGCCTCGATCCTGGGCACGTGGGAGGCCACGTCGATGGCAAAGCTGCGGCCCAGGTCGTCGGCCCAGTGCGCCACCCGTTCCCACTCCTCCTCAGGGAGCCCGAGGAGGACGCAGATGATCCGGGCGGCGTACGGCTCGGCGAACTCCGAGACGAACTCGACCTCACCGCGATCCACGAAGCCGTCGATCAGTTCGTTGGCCAGCGCCTGGAACTGGGGCCGCATCGCCGCGATCGTGCGGCTGCGGAAGGCCGGCGTGAGCAGGCGACGGATCCGCGAGTGGTCGTCGCCCTCGAGGCTGAGGAGGGTCTCCTGCCACCAGTCTGAGAACAACCCGGAGTGGATGCCGTTCTGGGCCGGCCAACGCGCATTCCCCTGTTGGAAGCGCCGGTCCTTGAGCACGGCGGCGGCTTCGGCGTGCCGCAACACCGCCCACCCGAGGTTCGTCTCGACGTACCAGTCCTGCTCGCGGGCCCGGTGGACCTGCGGGGAGGTGGTGTCGAAGGTCGGGTCGCCAAGGTCGAATGCCACGCCCCCACAGTAGGCGCGGCGGCGACCGCGCGGGCCGGCTTGCCGAAGCGGATCGGATGGGGCGCTGGGTGGTGACGTGGCGGGTCGGCGACAATGGAGGCATGAGCGAGCCCGTACGTCGTCGTCCCCGGCACCTGCTGGACCCCGACAACCTTCCGGTCCACACCGCGAAGGACGAGGTCTCGCTCAGCCGGGTCCAGACGTGGGTGCTCTCGACCCTGGCAGTCTCGACGATCCTCCACATGGCTGTCGGGCTGATCGTCTTCGGCATCAGCATCGACGAGGACCAGCAGGCCTCGCGTTACGGCCTGATGGCAGTGGCGGCCGGGTTCGGCATCGTCGCCGTGGCCGCCGGGCGCCTGATTCACCGCGTCTCGGCGTTCAGCCCGTGGCTGCTGGCCGGCGTCATCCCGTCCCTGCTCGGCATCTGGTGGATCGCAGCCCGCTGACTGTCCACAGGCCGCCGCGGTGGCTGAGTTCTCCACAGGTGGCCACGGCCGATGGTTGGCCCGCCCTGACGCGGTGACGCTGTCAGGCACGCGCACGAGATCCGTGCGCAGTGCGGAGGTGGACGATGGACATCGAGGTGGTCCCCGACCGGGTGCGGCTGGCCGGGCAAGCCATGGGAGAGGCGGCGTACGGCGTGGGTCGTGTGACGCCGTACGACGACCTGAGTGAGGTGGGCACGGCCCTGCCGGGCAGTACGACGGCAGCGGCGGCCGAGGCTCTCGCCGCGCGGTGGCGCGTCGCCATGGCCAACTGGGCGCGGGCCACGGAGGTGCACGGCGAAGCGCTCGCGGTGGGCGCGGAGGACTATCGCGCGCTCGAAAGTGCCGTGGTCGGACTGCTGGCGCTCACCCCGCCGAACCCGCGTCCGATCCACCATCGTGACAGCCGCGCCGCCGGCGGGGCAGCGGCATGAACGTCGCCGGGTTGTTGGCCTGGCGCGCCGAGTTGCTCGAGGAGTCGGTGACCGGGCTGGTCGTGTCGGGTCGACGGTTGGTCGACCTGCAGGACGAGATCGACCTGGGCGCGGTGCCACCCGACTGGGTCGGCGGTGATGCCGAGGCAGCCCGGCACAACCACGGTCTCCTCGTCGGCGAACTCGTCGACCTGGTCGCGGAGGTCTCGGCGGCATCGCGGGCTCTGGCCCAGGCCGCCGACAGCATTGCCAGGGCGCGGGGCGTGCTGGACGACGCGTTGCAGGTGGCGGCGCACTCCGGGTTCATGGTCGACAGCAGGTCGAACGCCGTGCGCGACGTGCGACCGCCGTCGGAGGACCCGCACCAGCGGGCCGATCGTGACCGACTCCGAACTGAGATCGCCGACCACGTGGAGCAGTCGCTGCGCACCGCTCGTCATGCCGATCTTGAGGTGGCGGTGGTCCTGGACCAACTGCTGCGGGGCACGTTCGACGTCGGGGCCCGACGGTTGCAGGACGCGGTCACCGCCGGTGCAGACCTCGCCACCCGACCGATCCGCCTCCCACCTCCGGTGAGCGCCGGTCCGGGTGACCAGTTCGCGTGGTGGCAGGGGCTCACCGGTGAGGAGCAACAGCGGGTGGTCGACGACTTCCCCGGGTGGGTGGGCAACGTCGACGGCGTGCCGGCGTGGGCCCGGGACGCTGCCAACCGCAACCGGCTTCCCGATCTCCGCGCCGCGCTGGTCGCGGAGGTGGTGCGGCTGTCGCGCCGTCCGTTCGGGTTGCGTGAGGGACGCATCGACGGGTTGCTCAAGAAGATCAGCGGTCTCGACCGGGTGCTCGCCGCACTGCGTCGTCCCGGCACCCGACAACTGCTCGCGCTCGATGCCAACAGCCGCGAGCTCCACGTCGTACTGGCCCAGGGTGACGTCGACACCGCCGACAACGTCACGGTGCTGACGCACGGGTTCACCTCGTCGGTCGACGACACGTTGTTGCGGGCCGACGACGAGATGACCCACCTGCGCGATCGTGCCGACGCGCTCGACCCGGCCACGACGCACGCGACGGTGCTCTGGATGGGGTACGACGCCCCGCAGATCGACGGGCTGCTCGCCGATCCGTTCGGGAGTGAGTCGGTGCTCAGCGACGACCTGGCGCGGGCCGCCGCACCCGGGTTGGCGGCGTACCTCAACGGGATCGACGCCTCGCGCGGCGAGGATCCGCACCTGACCAACGCCGGTCACTCCTACGGCGGGCTGACCGCGGGTCTGTCGGCGCAGGACTCGACCGGACTCGACGAGCTGGTGGTGCTGGGAGCCCCGTCGCTGGGTGTCGACGACGTCGGAGACCTCGACGTCCCGGCCGGCCACCTCTACTCCGTCGAGGCCGACCACGACCTCGTTGCCGACTCGGGATTCTTCGGCCCTGACCCCACCCATCTGGAGGGCGTCCGCCAGCTCGACACCGCGGCGCATGACGATCTTGGGTTGGGCGAGGTCACCGGGCACACGTCCTACTTCACCGACGCCTCGACCAGCCAGCACAACCTGGCTGCCGTCGCAACGGGGCAGCACGACCTGCTGATCGACACCACCCGTGAGCCCGAGGTCACCGACGAGCTGCGGCACCTGCTGCAGCACGGACAGGACCTCGTCGGTGAGGTCGATGCCACGCTTGCCGGTCTCGGCGACCGGATGCGTGATGAGGCGCTCGACCTGCTGCCGAGGAGGTGGCGCTGACGATCAGGCCGATCAGGGGCGGTTCAACCAGGTCGGATGAGCCTGACGGGCTGCCTCGACGGTGGCCCACCCGTCCCGGTTGAGGGTCACCACCGAGACCGGGAAGATGCCGAGGTTCTCGCGCTCGACGTGCTCGGCCAACTCGTCGAGCAGCCGGTGCACCCGCTCGCTGAAGTCGGGCGCCCGCGGATCCAGACGGCGTACGGACTCATCGAGAGCGATGTGCTCACCCTCGAGCAGTTCCACCTCGTCGACGAACTCGCGTTGGTCGCGCAGGGCAGCAAACACGCCAACCTCCTCCTTGCGCACGTGGATGTCGAGCTCCCTCACCAGCCGCGTCAGCGCGGTGACTGCGAGGTCGGTGTCGTGGACGCCGAGTGCCTTGCGGATCTCGACGGAGCGGTCGAGGAGGCCGTAGTGCTCGTCCATCAGTTCGGCGATCGGCTCCACGCCTCGACATCCACAGTGTTCGCACATCCGGTTGCTCCCCGTCGACGGTGGTGACCTCTCCATCGCAACAGAGCGGCCGCCGGAGGGCAAGCGCGTGAGCCGGAGCGGGGCCGCGACGGTAGGGTCGAGGCAGGTCGGTCCACGGAGGTCAGGTGCAGGCTCGTTCGACAGCCGGCGGTGCGGCACTCACGTTGCACGTCGGCGACAACCTCGAGGTGCTGCCCGGTCTGGGCACCGTCGACGTGATCTACATCGACCCGCCGTACAACACCGGCAATGCGTTTGCCTACAACGACAAGCACGGCACCGGACGCGGCCGCCACGCAGCATGGGTCGAGATGATGCGCCCCCGTCTCGAAGCAGCCCGAGAAGTGCTGGCGCTCGACGGTGCCATCTTCGTCTCGATCGACGACAACGAGATCGCGCACCTGCGGCTGCTCATGGACGAGGTGTTCGACGAGGCCAACTTCGTCGCGCAGATCGTGGTCAACCTCAATCCCAAGGGCCGGCAGCTCGGTGCGTTCTTCGCGACCTCCCACGAATACCTGTTGGTGTATGCGCGTTCGGCCGCCGACTGTCGCCTCGACCCGACCTCGGCGACGACGGTCCGCGAGAGCGACTTCGGACAGGTAGCGGCGGACGGACGTCACTTCCGACACCTGCCGCTGCGCAACACCAACAAGAAGTTCAACCCGACGACGGCTCCGACGCTGCACTACCCGTTGTGGGGTGACCCGGTCACCGGTCGGGTCGCCACCACGCCGTTCGACGGCGCGGTCGAGGTGCGGCCGGTCTTCGGCGACGGACGGCCCGCGGTGTGGCGGTGGTCTGCGCCCCTGGTCGACTCCCGTCCCGACGACCTGGTGTGTCGCCACGTGCAGGGCAAGTTGGGTGCGCGTGTCGACATCGCGCAGCGCGACTGGTTGCATCCGGGGCGTCGCAAGAAGCTCACCACGATCTGGCTCGCCGAGGAGATCGGCTCCACCGACACGGCTGTGGCCGAGGTGAAGGCGTTGGTGGGTCCGATCTTCGAGTCGCCCAAGCCGACCGGTCTGGTGCGCCGCATCGTCGACTGCTTCCCCGACGATGCCGTGGTGCTCGACTTCTTTGCCGGCTCCGGTACGACGGGCCACGCGGTCGCGCTCGCCAACGCTGCGGACGGCGGCACCCGGCGGGCGATCCTGGTCAACACACCCGAGCCGACCCGGCCCGGCTCCAATGCGCAGCTCGCAGGTCTCGAGCGAGTCAGTGACGTCACCGAAGCCCGACTGCGCGCGGTCGACGCGCAGTTCGGGTGCGGGGTCGTCGTGGTCAGCTGACGCCAGCAGCCTTCTCCAGTGCGGTGAGCTCCTCGTCGAGGTGCACGAGCAGGCGCTGCAGGTGCGGCAGCCGTCGTCGGCAGCCGGTCAGCCCGAAACCCATCTGATCGGCGTACGACGTGCAGGTGATGTTGAGTGCGAGACCGTTCATCGGGATCGACAACGGATACATGCCGGAGAGGCGACTGCCGTTGAAGTACTGCCGAACCCGGGGACCCGGGACGTTGGAGATGATCAGGTTGAACGGCGGTCGGACGACGCCGGAGAGCCGCAGCAGAGGGGTGGCGATCGCCGGTGCCATGCCGAGCGCCGACATCGCCAGGATCTGGGTCGGCGTCATCGTCGCGAGTGCGGCCTTGCCCTCCTTCATCGATCGGTGGATCGCCGACAGGCGCTCGCCGGCATCCGGCAGATCGGTGCCCAGACGCACCATCACCGCGCCGATCGCGTTGCCGCCTTCGGCGGAGGCGCTCTGCGACTGCTTGGCGTTCAGGCCGACCGGAACCATCGAGACGAGGGTGGTGTCGGGCAGCGCATCGAGCTCGAGCAGGTAGGCGCGCATCGCGCCACTGCACATCGCCAGCACGACGTCGTTGATCGTCGTACCGGTGGCCTTGCCGATCGCCCGCATCCGCTCGATCGGCCAGTCCTGTGCGGCGAACCGGCGCGATGCCGTGATCGGCTGGTTGAGGATGGTCTGGGGTGCATGCAAGGAGAGCGCCGAGGTCTCGTTGCGCAGGCCGTTCTTGATCGTGCGCACCAGGGCCGACGGCAGGCCGGCGGCGTCGGCGGTGATGCCCAACGCGGTCCGCAGCGCGGTGATCGGCACCTCGGCCAGATTGCCGGCCTCCTCCGCGGGCGGAGTCGAGCGTTTCTGTTTCGCCCACGGTGCCGGTAGTCCGCGGCGCTCGGCGTCGCTGCTCAGCACGCTCTGCAGCAGGCGCATCGCGGAGACACCGTCGAGCAGCGCGTGGTGCATCTTGGTGTACATCGCGACCCGACCGTCCTCGAGCCCTTCGATCACGTGGGCCTCCCAGAGCGGTCGTTCGGTTGCCAGCCGGGTGCCGTGCAGGCGGGAGCAGAGGTCGAGGAGTTCACGGATCCGGCCCGGGCGGGGCAGGGCGCTGTGGCGCACGTGGTGGTCGATGTCGAAGAGTTGGTCCTCGCGCCAGACGAACTGACCACCGGTGCTGACCGAGCGGTGGGGATGCTTGAGGAAGAGGGGAGCGATCTCGTCCGGGTCGTGCACCTCCTCGTACATCTCGCGGACGAAGTCGGGTCCGGCGCCCTCCGGGGGGTCGAAGAGTTGCAGCCCACCGACGTGCATCGGTGCCGTCCGGCTCTCGGCCATCAGAAAGGCGACTGAGGTCGGGTCGATCAGCGACGCCATGGAGGTCCCCCTTGAGTTGTGTGTGCTGATGATCGTCCTCGCAGCGGGCAATGTCGAGCAGGCGAGCCCGGCTTCTGTCCACAGGTCTGCATTCCGCCTCGATGATCCACAGGTGGGTGCCGCAGGGGTCGCCCGCGAGGTGGCGGGCGGCCACGATCAGTGGAGGACGTGGCCGGATCACCGGCCACACAGACAGGACGGGGAGAGTGGATGAAGCGGTGGAGTTGGCTGATCGGCCTGATGAGTGGCCTGATGGTGCTGGCCTTCGTGACGGCGTACGCCGGCAGTGCGAGCGGCGCGGACCGCAGGTGGACCGACGTACCGCCGGGCGACACCGTGGTTGCGGTGACGGGGACGAAGCAGGACGGGTTCGGCATTCTTCGTTACGACGGGTCGTCGGAGTTCCCGCCGACCGACTCGGAGGCGCGCGCTGAGTGCAACGAGTACGACACGCGGGTCAAACGAGTCCGTTGTCGCACTGAGGTGCGCACCTGGTACCGCGACCTGAAGGAGCTCCAACAGGCGCTGCGTTACGCGCGCTGACGTCAGCGGAGAGAGGCGCGCAGTTCGCGCACGACGGAGTCGACGACGGCCACCAGATCACCGTCGTGCTGCGAACTGACCGCACGTTGCCGCTGGTACGACGCGCCGCGGCGGGGGATGTCGGCGACGGAGCGCAGTTCGTCCTCGCAGTGGAGGCGTCGGGCGACCGGGGTCAGCCGGTCGAGGAGGTCGTCGAGGTCGTCGGTGATCAGGCGTTCGTTGTTGCCTCGGTCGAGGATGATGATCGCGTCGAGGCCATAGCGGGCTGCGCGCCACTTGTTCTCCTGCACATGCCACGGAGGCATCGTGGGAAGTGTCTCGCCGGCGGCCAGACGTGTGTCGAGGTCGACGACCAGACAATGCATCAGGGCCACCAGAGCGGCCATCTCGGTGGTGGTCGAGACACCGTCGCACACGCGGTTCTCGAGCGTTCCGTGCCGGGGAGCCGGACGAATGTCCCAGCGGATCTCCGTGAGGTCGTCGATCACACCCGTGGTGAGCTGGTCGTGGGTGTAGGACTCGAACTCCTGCCAGGTGTGGAACTGGAACGGGAGTCCCGCGGTCGGCAGTTGCTGGAACATCAACGCGCGGTTGGAGGCATAGCCGGTGTCGGTGCCGGCCCACACCGGTGAGGAGGCAGAGAGAGCCTGCAGGTGGGGATAGTGGTTGAGCAGTGAGGTGAGCACCTCCATCACCCGTCGGTGCTCCGGCATGCCGACATGCACGTGCACGCCCCAGATCAGCATCTGCCGGCCCCACCACTGGGTGCGGTCGATCAGTTCCTGGTAGCGGTGCCCTTCGGTCAACTGCTGGCCGGACCACTCGGCAAAGGGGTGGGTTCCGGCGCCGAAGAGGTCGATCTGCAACTCGTCAGCAGCTGAGACCACGACGCCGAGGGTCTCGGTGAGGTCGCCCATGGCGTCTGCGACGTTGTCGCAGATCCCGGTGACCACCTCGACGGTGTTGCGCAGCAGTTCCTTGTGGATTCGCTCTGGACGCTGCAGTCGGGGGCCGGCGAGATCGAGGAGCGCTGCTGCCGAGTTCACGAGGTCACGGTTGGACTTGTCGACCAGGGCGAACTCCCACTCCACCCCGATCGTCGCCCGCTCCGAGGCGTGGAAGTCGATCTTCACGACACCAGCGTGGCACACGTGGGTTCGGGTTGGGCATGGCGAGCGGCTCTGCCAGCATGGGCGCATGTCGGATGCGCCGAACTCGATCCCAGCAACGATGGACCTGAGCCTGCGCATCGGTGAACTGTTGCTCTCCAACGGTGCCGGCGCAGCTGATGTCACAGCGACGATGCAGGCCGTGGCGCATCACTTCGGCCTGCGTCATCCCACGGTCGACGTCACCTTCACGACACTGTCCATGAGCCACCAGGAGGAGCCGGACGCGGTGCCGATCATGCAGATCCGCACGGTCAAACAACGTGAGATCGACTACGAAGACCTCACCCGCATCGATCACCTCGTGCGCGACATCCTGGCCAACCGGGTCGACCTGGTGAATGCGCGCAGTGCCGTCGCCCGCCTGACCTCGTCGGGCCACCACCGTCACCGGATCGCGGTCACCCTCGGGTGGGGCGTGATGTGTGCTGGCGTGGGCGTGATGTTCGGTGGTGAGTGGATCGTCTGCACCGTCGCGTTCTTGGCCGCGGTCCTAATCGACCGGATCCAGGCGGCGATGGCTCGTCGGCGGCTGCCGACCTTCTACCTCCAGGTCGTCGGCGGGGCTGTGGCCACTCTGCTCGCTGTCGCCACCGCTGCGGTGTCCTGGGAGGTCGACCCGTCGTTGGTCGTGACTGCCAACATCATCATGCTGCTCTCGGGAATCGGTTTCATGGGCGGACTGCAGGATGCGCTGACCGGCTTCTACATCACCGCCGGTGCCCGGATGACCGAGGCGCTGCTCGCGACCGGTGGCATCATTGCCGGGGTCAGCGGCGGCCTCGCGGTCGGAGACGTGCTGGGTGTCGACGTCGGCCGACTCGAACCGGGCGCCTTCGGCATCGAGTCCTGGCCGGTGGTCGCCTCCGGCGCCGCGATCGCTGCGGCAGGTTTCGCGTTTGCCAGTTATTCACCCAAGCGGGTGTTGGTGCCGATCGCGTTGATCGCTGCGGTGGCGATCCTGATCACCAATGGTGTGGAGTTGGTCGGTTTCGGCCGTCCTTGGGCGGTCGGTGTTGCGTCGTTCGTGATCGGACTGGTCGCCTGGTCGGTCTCCGGGTTGGTGAAGGTGCCGCCGTTGGTGGTAGTCGTGTCGGCCGTCGTGCCGATGCTCCCCGGCCTCTCGATCTATCGAGGTCTCGCCCTGCTCGGTGAGGGCGGCGCGCAGACTTCTCGGGGTTTGTTGGCACTGGTGACTGCTGCCTCCGTCGCGATGGCGATCGCCGCCGGCGTGATCCTCGGCGAGTACGTCGCCCAACCACTCAAGCGCGAGGCGCGCAAGATGGAGCAACGTCTCTCCGGTCCTCGACTCGTCGGCCCGCTCCGCACACGCGGCCGTCGTACCCGCAGGGCTCGCTGACACTCGTCGCGGCGCACGCGCGAAGGTGTCACTGCGCGGCGAGTTGGGAGAGCCAGTGCGTGGCTGTGGTGCTGTCGTACGGCGCGATCGCATGGAGCACGGCATGGTGCACCTGCTCACAGTTGATGGTGGCGTGGGCGACCACGACGTCGGGGTAGGCGAGGGTGCGGCGGTGCAGGGCAAACTCGTCCTCGTCGTCGATCCAGGTGCGACCCGAGAAGGCGCGGACGATGTCGAGATCGAGGTCGACGGCGCGCACCACCGAACCGTCCCAGCGCGGCGGGGTGGTGATGTCGACATACACCTCGACCGGAGTGGCGATGCCCGGCAAGGTCCAGTCGGTGCCCGGAGTGTGGAAGGCAGCGACCCAGCCGCGTTCGGGCAGGTCTGCGGATGGGATGAGAGTCACCGAATCGTTCGGTGCGGCAAATGCGGCACCGGGACGGGAGAACCGGGTCCCGGCGGGCAGGCCCAGCCAGTCGCCGTACTCGTCACTGCCGAGGAAGGTGCCGGCGAAGTTCCAGTGGGGAAGGGTGCGCCACTTCGTCATCTCCACCCGGACCGGGTCTCCCACGCGCACCGGTGCAGCAAAGCACACTTCGTGCCCCACACCCGGCAGTCCCCCATGGTGGCGCAGCGTTGCGCAGATTTCCGTTCGGTCCGACGGTGCCGAAGGTCAGGGACCACCGGCTGGTGGGGGCAGCAACTCAGGCCTTGGTCGAGGTCCGCTTGGCCGGCACGAGCCGGCGGGAACCGAAGGCGATCATGTCCTGGTAGAGCGAGCCGCTGAGTTTGGCCCAGTGGTGCACGAGATGAGCGTCGATGCCGACGAGTTGACGCGCCCGGCCCTTCATGGCGCCGTCGAGGATGATCCGTGCTGCCTTGGCGGGCTCCATCCGAGCCAGCTTCTCGTCGAAGAGCTTGTCGATGGCGTTGGCGTCCTGGCCCTCGGTCTTGCGACCGTTGCGGGCGATTCCGGTCTTGATGCCGCCTGGGTGCACGCAGGTCACCGTCACCGGGTGCCGGTTGGCGAGCATCTCCTCGCGGAGCGCCTCGGTGAAGCCGCGCACGGCGTACTTGGTGGCGTTGTAGGCCGACTGGCCGGGCATCGAGACCAGCCCGAAGAGGCTGGAGAGGTTGACCACCGCACCGTCGCCGGAGGCGATCAGGTGCGGCAGGAACTCCTTGGTGCCGTTGACCACGCCTTTGAGGTTGACGCCGAGGATCCAGTCGAACTCTTCGTAGGTCATGTCCTCGAAGTCACCGGTCACCGTCACGCCGGCGTTGTTGATCACCATGTTGACGCCGCCGAATTGATCGACGACGGCCTGGGCCCACGCGCCCATCGCGGCACGGTCGGAGACGTCGAGGACGTCTGCGCGGAACTCCGGGCCCGAGGTCGCCTTGAGCAGTTCAGCGGTGCCGGCGAGTGCGTCGGGGTTCCAGTCGGAGATTGCCACGCGGGCACCACGCGAGGCGGCCAGCAGGGCGAGTTCACGACCCATCCCTCCGCCGGCGCCGGTGATCACGACCACCTTGTCGTTCAACGTCTTCATGCGGAGACCTTCTTCTTGTCGGCGGTGCGTCGGGAAGCCGTGACGTCGTACGCCGCGACGTCGAACCGGGAGAGCAACTGTCGGAACGCGAACGTGCTACGCGGCCAGAGGGTGGTGTTGCGGCCCTCCGCGTCGAGGTACCAGCTGGCGCAGCCACCGGTGTTCCACACGGTGGGCTGCATGCGGCGTTGCAGGTCGGCGTTCCAGTCGGCCTGGACGTCGGGCTTCGGCTCGACGGTGGCGAGGCCGTCGTGGCGCATGGTGCGCAGGGCCGAGGTGATGTAGGCCAGTTGCGACTCGATGATGAACACCATGCTCGAGTGGCCCAGGCCGGTGTTGGGCCCGACGATCTGGAACAGGTTGGGGAACCCATTGATGGTGGTGCCCTTGTAGGCGACCTGCCCCGACGCGGCCCACACCTCGGCCAGCGTGCGACCGCCGCGCCCGCGGACGTGGTGGGCGATCGGCTGTTCGGTGGTGTGGAAGCCCGTTGCCACCACGAGTACGTCGATGGGTCGCTCGACGCCGTCGGCGGTGACGATCGCGTTGCCGGTCACCTTGGCGATCGGGTCGGTGACCAGGTCGACGTTGGCGGCGTCGAGGGCGGGGTAGTAGGTGTTGGAGATCAGGATGCGCTTGCAGCCGATCTCATAGTCAGGGGTGACGGCCCTGCGAAGGGACGGGTCCTTGATGCCACGGCGGATGTTGAGCAGCGCCAGTTGCTTGGCCGGGAAGGCCAACTTGGGAATCCGGGTGAACGCCGGCACGTAGGTCTCGCGGCCCCAGTAGATCGCCGTACGCGACGCCTTCTGCACCAGCGGGATGTGGCGGAAGGCGAACTTCTCGATGCCGGTGTAGCGGTGCTCGTTGCGCGGGATCACCCACGGCGCGGTGCGCTGGTAGACGTCGAGGTGTCCGGCGACCTTCTGCAGTTGGGGCACGATCTGGATCGCAGAAGCGCCGGTGCCGATCACGGCGATCCGCTTGCCGGCGAGGTCGGCGTCGTGGTCCCACCGGGCCGAGTGGAAGATCTCGCCCTGGAAGCCCTCGATGCCGTCGATGTCGGGCAACTTGGGCTCGGAGAGGCCACCGGCGGCGCTCAGGATCGTGGTCGCGGTGACGGTGCTGCCGTCGGAGAGCGTGGCCACCCAGTGCTGGGCGTCGTCGTCCCACGCGGCGTCGAGCACGGCGGTGTTGAACCGGAACCGGTCGAGGGTGCCGGACTCCTCGGCGACCCGCACCAGGTAGGCCTCGATCTCGGGTTGCGGGGAGAACGACGCCGACCAGTCGGGGTTGGGTGCGAAGGAGAAGGAGTAGAGCTGGCTCGGCACGTCGCAGGCGGCGCCCGGGTAGGAGTTGGCGCGCCAGGTGCCACCGATGCCGCCGTCCTTCTCGATGACGAGGAAGTTGTGCTCGCCCATCTCGTTGAACTTGATCGCGGCGCCGAGCCCGCCGAAGCCGGCGCCGATGACGAGGTGGTCCACGTGCGTTTGAGTCATGGCACGAGCGTAGGGCGCGTATTGAACGCCCGTCAATAGTGTCGGAGAGATTTATTGACGGGCGTTCAGTAGTAGGATGCAGGCATGTCCTCGACCCGCGTGCGCCTCGATCCGGCAACCCGTCGTGAGCAACTGCTCAGCCTCGGGGTGCGGCTGTTGGCAACGCGCAGTCTCGAGCAGCTGTCGATCGAGACGCTGGCCGAGAAGGCCGGGATCTCACGCGGGCTGCTCTACCACTACTTCGGCAACAAGTCCGACTTCCACGTCGCCGTCGTACGCCGTGCCGCCGACGAGTTGATCGAGGCCACCGCACCCCAGCCCGGCGACGACCCGTTCGAGCGGTTGGCCGGTTCGATGGCTGCCTACCTCGACTACGTCGTGGAGAACCGTTCGGGCTACCTGTCGCTGGTCAAGGGTGCGGCCAGCGGCAACGACCAGCTCCGCGAAATCTACGAGGAGGCGCGCTCGGCGCTGACCGACCGCCTCTTCATCGAAGACCCCGACGGCATGCTGTTGCCCGACACGCCGCAGACCCGGTTGGTGGTGCACGGCTGGGCGGCGATGGTCGAGGATCTCGTGCTGACCTGGGCCAATGACCCCGAAGGCGTCGACCGCGACGAAGTGTTGGCGATGCTCAGCGGCTCGTTGCCGGCGCTGGTCGACCTGACCCGATGAGCTGGCAGCCGACGCCGGTCCTGCTCACCGTCGACGTCGTCGTACGCGCGGGTGGGCAAGTGCTGCTGGTGCGTCGGGGCCACGACCCGTTCGCCGGCGCCTGGGCCCTGCCGGGAGGATTCGTCGACCCCGGCGAGGGTCTCGAGGAAGCCGCAGTCCGCGAACTGGCCGAGGAGACCGGCTTGGTGCTCGAGCCCAGCGCTCTGTGCCAACTCGCTGCGTACGGCGCCCCGGGTCGCGACCCGCGCCGCGGCCGGGTGGTGACCGTGGCCTTCGTCGCCGACCTGGCCACCCCCGAACCGGTCCGCGGCGACGACGACGCCGCCGATGCAGCTTGGCTCGATCCCGCCCTCGCCTTCGCCGAGGGCCTCGCCTTCGACCACGCCGAGATCCTGCGCGACGCCCTTCCCTGACCCCAGTTCGCCGTACGCAACTTGCAGTTCGACGTCTCTTACTCCCAGTTGGGCGTCCCTCACCCCCAGTTCGGCGTACGCAACTTGCAGCTCGGCGTCCCTCAGCCCCAGTTCGGCGTACGCAACTTGCAGCTCGGCATCCCTCACCCCCAGTTCGGCGTACGCAACTTGCAGTTCGGGACTCTGGGCCACGCCGAGCTTGTGGTTGTGTACGCCGAACTGCGAGGCGCGTACGCCGAGCTGGGCGTTACTGGGGGCTGCGGCGGGGCGGATCGAGCCGCTGTGCGAGGAGTGCGGCGTTGACGCGGTCGCGGGCGCCGGTCTTGGCGAGGACGGCGGTGACATGCTTCTTGACGGTGCTGGTCGACAGGAACAGGTGGCTGGCGATCTCGGGGTTGGTGAAGCCCGCGCCGATCAGGTGCAGCACCTCGCGTTCACGCGCAGTCAGGTCCAGGTCGATCGGTGGCGGCGGCTGCTCGGCGCGGCCCTCGCGGAGCCAGCCGACCACGGTGGTGGTGATGCTGGGGGCAAGGGCAGCCCCGCCCGCATCGACGGTACGGACGGCGTCGACCAGTTCGGTGGCGGTCGCCCGTTTGAGCAGGTAGCCGTCAGCGCCTTCGGCCAGTGCGGAGCGGCCACGCACGGATCCGCGACCCGATCGTGCTGTGCCAGTCCATGACGCCAGTCTCCCGTCCGGCGTCGTCGATGGGGGCCAACGACACCGAAGTTGGTACCAGGGGCCCATCCGGCGTGGTCCCGGGGGCGAATGCAGGGCAAGGACTGGGGCCCCCGGGTCGTTCCGCGCACCATCCTGCGCGGCTGACTCTGGAGACATGGCAACCCTCACGATCCCGCTCAGACCCGCACCGACCGGGTACGCCGAGGACCTCACGACGATCGCCAACGCCGTCACGCTTCTCCGCACGATCGTGGCTGTGCCGCTCGGCGTCTGGGCAGTCGCGACCGGCCACGTGGTGCCGTTGGTGATCGGGTACGTCGTCTACTGGCTCGGCGACATGGCCGACGGGTGGACCGCTCGGCGGTTCGGACAGGAGACCCGCATCGGTGCGGTCCTCGACATCATCTGCGACCGCGCATGCACGGCAGTCCTGTGCGCCGGGCTGGTCGTGCTGCGGCCGGAGCTCTGGCTGGTGGCCGCGGTCTTCCTGCTCAGCTTCATGATGATCGACACGATGCTGTCGCTGGCCTTCCTGTGCTGGCCGATCGTCAGTCCCAACCACTTCGACACGGTGGACCGGGCGACCTACGCGTGGAACTGGAGCCCGCTTGCGAAGGCGACCAACACGAGTGCCGTCATCATCACCGCCGTCGCCGGTTGGGTGGTCGTCGCGTCGGTGATCGCGCTGGCAGTGCTCGCGGTCAAGCTGTGGTCGGTACGCCGAGTGGCGCGGTTGATCCGAGCCGGACGGTGACGGGCGCGGTTGCGTGCGTCCTGGCTCTGCTCTTCGGGCTGGGTTCGGCGTTCGTACCGCTCCTCAACGCCGAAGCCTTCGCGGCTGCGTCAGGTGCGTTTGCGCTCGCGGTCGGCGCAGTTGCGGTGCTCGGACTGGCTCTGGGCCAGAGCGTCGGCAAACTGCTGCTCTTCGAGGCAGGCCGGCGTGGTCACGAACGGATCAGGACGCTGCAACGGGTCACCGCGTCACGATGGGGCCTGCGGGTCACCCACCTTCCCGCGGGACGGCGTACGGGAGGCCTCACCGTGCTCGCCTCGGCTGCCCTCGGTCTGCCGCCGCTGGCGGTGGTGAGTGTGGCTGCCGGATCGGCTGGTCAACCCAGGTCGGTCTTCTTCGTGCTCTGCCTGACCGGGAGGGTGCTGCGTTTCGCTGCCGTTGCGGCACCGGTTGCGGTGGCCTCGACAGGGTCGCTGCCACTGGTGTGACCGGGCACAGCCGCCCGACCGCCGGTGGACCACGGCAATCGGTTCGTCGAGGAGCCGACCGGTGGGGGAGAATGGCGGCACTGTGCAGATCACGTTTCCCCCACAACTCCCGGTCAGCGCCCGCCGCGACGACATCGCTGCGGCGATCCGGGATCACCAGGTCGTCATCGTGGCCGGCGAGACCGGCTCCGGCAAGACCACCCAGTTGCCGAAGATCTGTCTGGAGCTGGGCCGTGGGAACGACGGCCTGATCGGACACACCCAGCCGCGCCGGATCGCCGCCCGCTCGGTGGCCGAGCGCATCTCCGAGGAGTTGCAGGGCGACGGGATCGGCGAGGGTCTCGGCGACCTGGTCGGCTACCAGGTGCGGTTCACCGACCGGACGTCGAAGAGTTCGCGGATCAAGGTGATGACCGACGGCATCCTGCTGGCCGAGCTGCAGCGCGACCGCGATCTGCGTCGCTACGACACGCTGATCATCGACGAGGCGCACGAGCGCAGCCTCAACATCGACTTCATCCTCGGCTACCTCAGGCGCCTGCTCGGTCGGCGTCCGGAGCTGAAGCTGATCATCACCTCCGCGACCATCGACCCTGAGCGGTTTGCCGCGCACTTCTCCGACCGCGCCGGTCGTCCGGCGCCGATCATCGAAGTGTCCGGGCGCACCTTCCCGGTGGAGATCCGCTACCGCCCGTTGATCTCGACGGGCTCGACCTCAGGTGACGACGACATCGACGATGACGGCGAGACGGTCGTGCGCGACCAGACCGAGGCGATCGTCGACGCCGTACGCGAACTCTCGGCCGAAGGCCCGGGCGACATCCTCGTCTTCCTGCCCGGCGAGCGGGAGATCCGCGACACCGCCGACGCGCTGGCCGACCTCGACCGCAGCGGCCGCGGGCTGCTGGAGGTGGTGCCGCTCTACTCGCGGCTCTCGGCTGCGGAGCAGCACCGGGTCTTCGAGGCGCCGAAGTCGGGTCGCACCCGGCGAGTCGTGCTCGCCACCAATGTCGCCGAGACCTCGTTGACGGTGCCCGGCATCCGGTACGTCGTTGACACCGGGGTCGCGCGGATCAGCCGCTATTCATTGCGCACCAAGGTGCAACGGCTGCCGATCGAGCCGATCAGTCAGGCGTCGGCCAACCAGCGCTCAGGTCGCTGCGGACGCGTCGCCGAGGGCATCGCAATCCGCCTCTATTCGGAGGAGGACTTCGAGTCCCGTCCGGAGTTCACCGACCCAGAGATCCTGCGCACGAACCTCGCGTCGGTGATCCTGCAGATGACCTCGCTCGGTCTCGGCGACCTCGCCCGCTTCCCGTTCGTCGAGCCGCCCGACAAGCGCAACGTCACCGCGGGCACCCAACTGCTCGAAGAGCTCGGCGCGCTGTCGGTGGGGGCCGGTGGCCGACCGGAGGGCCGACGCGCCCCCGCGGGGACCGGTACGACGCCTCGGGGCCAGCAGCGGGGGCGCCGCGGCGGCCGCGGACAGGGCCCGCGCCTGACTGCCCTCGGTCGGCGACTTGCGCGGCTGCCGATCGACCCCCGGCTGGGCCGGATGATCCTCGAGGCGGAGCGCCTCGGTTGCGTGCGCGAGGTGATCATGATCGCCGCTGCGCTGTCCCTGCAGGACCCGCGCGAACGTCCCGAGGAGCAGCGCGCCCAGGCCGACCAGCTGCATGCGCGGTTCGTCGACGAGACCTCCGACTTCCTGACCTGGCTCAACCTGTGGCGCCACCTCAAGGAGCAGCAGCGTGAGCTCTCGTCCAGCGCGTTCCGCCGGATGTGCAAGCGCGAGCACCTCAACTACCTGCGGGTGCGTGAATGGCAGGACTTCGAGTCCCAGTTGCGCCAGGTCTGCAAGGAGATGAAGGTGCAGCTCGGTCAGCCGGCCGACCTGCCCGACGCCGACGGCATCCACCAGGCCCTGCTCTCGGGCCTGCTCTCCCACATCGGCCTTCTCGAGGAGCGTGACAAGCCGCAACCGGGTGCCCGTCCGGAGCGTCGCCGTGGTCCCCGTGAATACCTCGGTGCGCGTGGTGCGCGGTTTGCGATCTTCCCGGGGTCGGCGTTGAAGCGGAAGAATCCCCAGTTTCTGATGGCCGGAGAGCTCGTCGAGACCTCCCGGCTGTGGGCGCGTCAGAACGCAGCGATCGACCCGGAGTGGGCCGAACGCCTCGGTGCGCACCTGCTCAAGCGCTCCTTCTCCGAACCGCACTGGTCGAGCAAACGGGCGGCGGTGATGGCGCACGAGAAGGTGACGTTGTACGGCGTCCCACTGGTCGCGGACCGGCTGGTCAACTACGGCAAGATCGATCGAGAACTGGCCCGAGAGCTGTTCATCCGCCATGCGCTCGTGTACGGCGAGTGGGCGGCGCTGGAGTCGGGACGCCACAAGTTCTATGTCGAGAACCAGCAACTGCTGGAGCAGGCCGAAGAGCTCGAGCACCGGGCGCGGCGACGCGACATCATGGTCGACGAGCACACGCTCTTCGACTTCTATGATGCCCGCATCGGAGCCGACGTCGTCAGTGGTGCCCACTTCGAGCAGTGGTGGAAGCGGGAACGGCAGAAGCGCCCGACCCTGTTGACCTTCGACCCCGAGATGCTCACGCACGGCACCGCCGACGAGGTGCGTGCTGCCGACTATCCGACGACGTGGCAGTTCGCGTCGGCCGGTGCCGCAGGTGAGCCGGGCGCCGGCCTGACCTTCGATCTGCACTACCACTTCGAGCCGGGAACGGCCGACGACGGCGTCACGGTCGAGGTGCCTGTGGCGACACTCAACCAGGTCGAGGCCGACCAGTTCAGTTGGAACGTGCCGGGCCTGCGGGAGGACCTGGTCACCGCCCTGATCCGTAGCCTGCCGAAGAATCTGCGGGTCAACTTCGTCCCGGCGCCCAACAGGGCACGGGAATTCCTTGCGTCAGTGCCGCCGGGGGAGGAGTCCCTGCTCGATGCACTGACCCGTTGGCTGCGCTCGACGACGGGGGTCGCCGTACCTCCCGAGGCGTGGGACTGGAGCAAGGTTCCCGACCATCTGCGCCCGACCTTCCGGGTGGTGGACGAGAAGGGTCGCGAGCAGGCCCGTGGCAAGGATCTGGAAGCGCTCAAGGAGCCGCTCCGGCCGACCTTCGCCAAGGCGATGGCTGCAGCCGCTGCCGACTCCGGCGTCACGGTTTCGGGGCAGAGGGCGTGGACCTTCGGCCAGATCGAGTCGTCGTTCACCACGGTGCGTGCCGGTCACGAAGTGCGCGGATTCCCCGCCCTGGTTGACGAGACCGAGGCGGTCGGCCTCCAGGTGTTCGGTTCGGCGGAGGAGCAGGAGGCGCGGCACCGGCTCGGCGTACGACGTCTGCTGGTGCTCAACACGCGCTCGCCCGTGAAGGCGATCGTCGACTCGCTGGGCAACGCCGAGAAGCTCCAACTCGCCGGATCGCCCTATCCCACAGTGGTTGAGTTGCTCGAGGACTGTCGCGCCGCGGTGCTCCAGCAGGCCGTCGACGCGCGCCCACCGGTGCGGGACGTGACGGCGTACGACGCGCTGCTCGCCGAGGTACGACGTCCCGGCGAGTTGGAACGGGCCACGCGCGCGGTGCTCCGCGATGTCTTCGCCGTCCTGGAGCTCTGGCGCACTGCCGACCGCGAGCTCAGCGGGCGTGCTGACCTTGCGGTGCTGCCGGCGCTCACCGACATGCGCGCCCAGTTGGCGCGGCTGGTGCACCGTGGGTTCGTGGCGGAGGCGGGCACCGCGCAGTTGCGGGAGATTCCTCGCTATCTGCGCGCCGTGTTGCTCCGTCGCGAGAAGCTCGAGGCCCAGGTTGGTCGTGACCGGCAGCTGATGGACCAGATCGGCGAGCTCCAGGAAGCGTGGCTGCACCGGATCGCGGCGCTGCCCGCCGGACGGCCGCCGGGCGAACCGCTCCGTCGCGCCCGCTGGTTGCTCGAGGAGTACCGGGTCTCGTTGTGGGCCCAGCAGTTGGGCACCCGTGAGGCCGTCTCGGACGCGCGAATCCGCAAGGCGCTCGCCTGAGACACCGGGGCCGGGGGCCGGGCCTGTCCGGTCGGCCGGGCTCCGCCTGTCGGCGACCGGGTACGGCGTACCGTTGGGCGGGTGACTCCCCGCCCCCACCACCGCCCCCTCACGCCCGGTGACGGCTTCTTCGCCGCCATCGAAGGTGGCGCCGACCCGGCGCTGGTGACCGAGGCCGCCGAGCGGGCCGCGATGCTGCTGGTGCGGGGAGCCCGCGAACACAGCGACGCGGCGCTGGTCGACCGTCTGGTGCGGCTCGCTGAACACGAAGGGCTCGAGGCGCTCGCCGACCTCTGGGCCGGGTCCCCACCGGAGTCCTTGGCCGGGTGCCTGTGGCGGCTCTACCTGCTTCGCGAGTGGGTGCACGCCCAGCCGCAGGAGGCAGCCATCCAGTTCGACACCGGGCGGCAGATCGCCGAGGTCGACCACGTCGTCGCCGGTGTCGCCGACCCGCCCGGCCCCGACCAGTTGCGGGAGATGGTCGACGCGGTGCTGCGCGGCATCGCGGAGAGCGAGTTCGCCGACGTGCTCCTGCGCGCCGCGGCCTTCGCCCGAGTCGTCACCACGGGACGCGCTGCTCTCAGCCTGGGAAGCGCACGTCAGATGGGTTCGCTGGCCGACCAGCTCGAGGGCGCAGCGCGGCTCGAACTGCTCGACGAGTTGACCTGACGCCAGCGGCTTGATGACGACCGCGTCGGCGCAATGACGAGTGGTGCACGCCGGACCGGGAGCGCCTCACGGCGCGTGGCCGCTCGTAGCGGCTTATTTTGGGACCCGGGGCTGCCGCGGCCCGACGTGCAGGACAAGTCTACGTCGTCACGCAACCGGTGCGCAGAGACTCGTCCCTGATGATCACCAGAGTCGGTCAGCCGGCCGGGTCGATCTCGGTCTCGTCCTCGAGGTCACCCGGCGGGTCGGACGGCTCGTCGCCAGGGGCCGTGCTCTCCTCGTCCGACGGGGGCGAGAGAACCGTGCGCGAAGTTTCGTCGATGGCCTCGGCTGCGGTCTGCAGGTCTTCGAGCACGCGCGCATAGAAGAGCTCGTAGAGCTGGTCGTGCAGGGCGTCGTTGAGCTGCTCCCACGACCCGAGGGCCGGTGGAGTGACGATGTCGCGAATGCTTCGGTTGAACACTTCGGCGTGCGCCGGCAGTTGGTCGCGCTGGAGGAACGCATCCGACTCGGCGACCTCGTTGTTGGCCGGCACCAGATAGCCAGCGCTGGCCACGTCGGAGACCGACTCGGTCGAGATCGCATGGACGACGAAGTCGGCTGCGGCCGAGACGCTCTTCGGGCTCGACGAGATGCACAGCCCCGAGACGTCGCCGATGGTGTGTTCGTTCTCCAGCGCCGGCATCGGCATCACGTCGAAGCTGAGGCTCGGGGTGCTCCGCAGTTCGGGCACCAAGCTGCGGTAGCCCGCGATCATCCCGAGCTTGCCGGTCTTGAACCGCTCCAGCGCAGAGACCTTGCGCAACTGCCGCGGGGTCGGGGTGAGCTGGTTGTTGCGCAGCACGTCCATCACCTGAGCGAGCGGTTCGAGCGAGTCCTCCTCGGCCAGCGTCAGCGTGGTCGGTGCGACGGGGTCGTCGAAGAGTGACCCGCCACCCGAATAGATGAACGGCGCGAGACCGGTCAGGGTCGGCTCGACGTACACGCCCTTGGTGCCGGGGCGCGTGGCGGCGAACTCGGCAGCGGCGGTGAACTGCTCGAAGGTCCAGAAGTTGTGCGACTTCGGGGTCGGCGCGTCAGCGTCACGCATCGCCGTCCAGTCGATCAGGTTCTTGTTGAAGTAGATCACCATCGGCGAGGCGCCGTACGGCATGCACTGCAGGCGGGTGTCGGTGGAGAAGGCACCGATCGCGTCCCGCTTGTAGTCGTCGCCGAACGAGACGCCGCGTGAATCGAGCAGTTCGTCGATCGGCTGGTTGAGGCCCGCTTCGACGACGTCGCCCAGGTCACGGCGCGACAGCAGGTAGATGTCGGGCGGGTTGTCGCCGTTGAGCTGGTCGAGCACCTCGTCGCGGTCCTTGACCGCGTCGAAGGTGACGCTGATCGTCGGGTTGTCGGCGTTGAACCGGTCCACACTCGTCTGCAGCGCCTTGACCTCTTCGTCGGCGCCGTAGGCCAAGAAGGTCAGCTTCACCGGCTTCTTCGCGGTGCCTGCCGGGTCGTTGGGGGGCGCCTCGGGGCCGGACTGACATCCCGCGGCCATCAGGCCACACAGCAACAGCCCTGCGACTCCCGTCACACGTCGCTTCACGCCTGCTCGCACCTCACCGATAGGAACTGGTTCCGCGCACACGATATCGGTCCCGCTCACGGGGGCGACGGCGCGCTGTCGCCCGCGTGACCCACGTCGTACGGCGTGCTGGCTACGCTCGGGCCATGACTCCCATGACTCGACGCATTCTGGGTGCAGCGCTGCCACTCACCGTGGTCCTGTCCCTCGCTGCCTGCGGTGACGGCGACGACGGCGACCGCACCGGGGCCGACCCCTCCTCGCGAGCGCCGATCGTGGTGACTCCGGGGGCGCCGGAGACGAGCGATGGGACCGCCCCTGCGCCGACCGGTGACACGTCGCCGACGGACACCCCGGCCGCTGGACTCGCCGCACATCTGCTGGCCGCCGACGACCTTCCGGGCGACCTCGGCACCTGGCAGGTGGACGACACCGACGCTGAAGACTCCGACACGATCGGTGAGTGCCAGCAGTTCGGCTTCGCCGACATCGGTGCAACGGACTCCCTGGAGCGCGAGTTCGACGGCGGCGCCGACACCGACGCCGAACAGATCGTCGCGGAGTTCGCCGACGAGAAGTCGGCCTGGCGGGCCAAGGAAGTGCTCGTCTCCTGGCGCAAGGAGTGCGGCGACCATCTCGCCGAGACCGACGACGACGAGGTGGTCGAGGTCGGCGACCTGACCAAGGTCGACGGCGTCGACGGGTTCGCCGCCCACTACGTGGTCACGCGCTCCGAACTCGGCGAGCCCGGTGTCGAGACCGAGATCGTCGCGATCGCGCAGCGTGGGCCGCTGCTCAGCCTGGTCGTCGTGGACCTCGACGGTGCTGCCCCGGCCGGTGTCGCCGAGGCCGTGGTGGAGGCGGCGCTCAACAAGCTCTGACGACACCGGGATGGATCGGTGTCACACAGACACTGGTCCCCCTCGTGCATGCCCGGGTCAGAGGTCGAGGTGCTGCCGGGCTGCGGCGAGGACCGCCGCAAAGATCTCCTCGGACACGGCCGCACCCTCACGACGTACGCCGTCGTCCGGGAGCCGGAGCAGCCGGTTGATCCGCACCTCGCTGGGCCGCCGCTCGCGATCCCAACCGCCGCTGCCGACGTCCATCCAGAGCCGGCCGGCGCGAGCCTCCTGATCGGCGTCGCGGTCGTGGTCCTTCGAGGTCAGCTGCAGAGCGAGCCAGTGGTCGCCGTCGCGGGCGAGCAGCAGGACCGGACGGTCCTTGCCCTGACGGGGGTCGTCCTCGTAGGGCACCCAGGCCCAGCACACCTCGCCGGGATCGGGCTCGCCGTCGATCTCGGGCGCGTAGGTCACCTCAGGTCGCTCGTCCACGGCGAGGCGCCGGTCACTCGTAGGAATGGACGAAGTCGGTGAGTCGGGCGAGTTGGTCGGGATCGGTCGACGGGATCACGCCGTGGCCGAGGTTGAAGATGTGCCCGGACGCCGCCCGCCCGGCATCGATCACCCGGGCGGCATGGGCCAGCATCACCTCCGTGGGCGCGAAGACCAGCGTCGGGTCGAGATTGCCCTGCACCGCGCGCCCGCCGACCCTGCCGATCGCGTCAGCGAGCGGTGTCCGCCAGTCGACGCCGACCACCTCGGCGCCGGCCTCGCCCATCAGCGACAGCAGGTTGCTGGTGCCGACGCCGAAGTGGATCCGGGGCACGCCGAGTTCACCGGCCGCAGCGAGCACCCGCGTGGAGTGCGGCATCACCGAAGCCCGGTAGTCCGACGGGGTGAGGGCACCGGCCCACGAGTCGAAGAGCTGGACGGCGCTGGCGCCCGCGTCGACCTGCACCTTGAGGTAGGCCGACGCGATGCCGCCGATCTTGCGCATCAGCGCCTCCCACACCTCCGGTGCGCCGAACATCATCGCCTTCGTCTTCGCGTGGTCCTTCGAGGGCCCGCCCTCGACGAGGTACGACGCCACCGTGAACGGGGCACCGGCGAAGCCGATCAGCGGCGTACCGCCCAACTCCGCGACGAGGTTCTGCACCGCGCGGGTGATGAAGGGGACGTGCTCGGGGGTCAGGTCGGGGATCGCCTCCACGTCGGCGAGGGTGCGCACGGGCGAGGCCACGACCGGGCCGATGCCCGCCTTGATGTCCAGGTCCACGCCGACCGCCTTGAGTGGCAACACGATGTCGGAGAAGAAGATCGCCGCATCCACGCCGTACCGGCGCACGGGTTGCAGGGTGATCTCGGTGACCAGGTCGGCGTCCATGCACGACTCGAGCATTCCGATGCCTTCGCGCACACGGAGGTATTCCGGCAGCGACCGGCCGGCCTGTCGCATGAACCACACCGGGGTGTGGGACGGGGTGGCGCCACGAGCGGCGCGAAGGAACGGGGAGTCGGCGAGGCGGGGATCTGTTGTGCTCACGGTCCAATCCTTGCAGGTCAGGCGGCGTGGCATCGCATCACGACGGGCAGGTGCGGCCTACAGTGGAGCCATGGTCGTCCGGCAGGAGACGCATCCCGGACGGGACGCGCACTCGCAACCCGAAGAGTTCCGGACCGCGGCCGCCTCGCTGGCCGAGGCGCGACTGCGGCCCGAGATCTTCTGTGAGTCCATGCCTGCGCCGCAGCGGATCGCGCCGTACGCCGTGGCCCTGTCTGCCGATGTCACGGTCGACGACGACGACGTGGCCACCGGCCGGATCATCCTGCTGCACGACCCCGAGGGCAACGACGCGTGGAACGGCACCTTCCGGTTCGTCGCCTACGCGCGCGCCGAGGTGGATCCGACGATGATCACCGATCCGATGCTCGGCGACGTCGGCTGGAGTTGGCTGACCGAGGCGCTCGAGGCGAACCAGGCCGAGTACGGCGCGATCTCGGGCACCGTGACCCGGGTTGCGGTCGAGAACTTCGGGTCGATGGTCGACGAGGACACGTCTGCGCAGGTGGAGATCCGGGCCTCGTGGACTCCCGTCGTACCCGAGACCGGGGCGGTGGATCTGCGTGAGCACGTGGAGGCATGGGGCGAACTCCTGTGCACGGCAGCCGGCCTCGAGCCGCTGCCTGAGGGGGTCACGATGATCCCCACGAGACGAGGGCAGCGCGGGTCCGGCCTGTGACCGATGTGGAACCCGTCGAGCCGGAGGCGCCTGCGGAGCCGGCTCCACTGCTGACCCTCAGCGACGGTCTGTCCGACGTCGTCGAGGACAGCTCGACGTTGGCCGAGGTGATCGACCGCTTCGCGTCCGGCACCGGTCCGGTGGCGATCGACGCCGAGCGGGCGTCCGGCTATCGCTACTCCGCGCGGGCCTACCTGATCCAGTTGCGACGCGAAGGCTCCGGCACCGCGCTGGTCGACCCGATCCAGTTCGGTGACCTGACCCCGTTGCAGGAGGCGCTCGGCGATGCGCAGTGGATCCTGCACGCCGCCACTCAGGACCTGCCCTGTCTGCGCGAGGTCGGACTGCACCCGGTGTCGCTCTTCGACACCGAGTTGGCCGGCCGGCTGCTCGGCTATCCGCGGGTCGGGCTGGCCACCCTGGTCGAGACGATCCTCGACCACTCGTTGCGCAAGGAGCACTCTGCGGTCGACTGGTCCAAGCGACCGTTGCCGAAGCCGTGGTTGGAGTACGCCGCGCTCGACGTCGAGCCGCTGGTCGAACTCCGCGCCGCGATGAAGGCGGAGCTCGAGGAGGCCGGCAAGGACGAGTGGGCGCGCCAGGAGTTCGAGCACCTGCTCTCCTTCGAGCCCACACCCCGTTCCGAGCCGTGGCGGCGCACCTCGCAGCTGCACAGGGTGCGCGGTCGTCGCCATCTGGCGGCAGTGCGCGAGATGTGGGTGGCCCGCGACGAGATTGCCCGCGAGCGCGATGTCACGCCCGGTCGGATCATTCCTGACTCGGCGATCATCGAGGCCGCCACGGCGATGCCGCGCGAACGTGGACCGCTGCTCTCGCTCAAGGGTTTCCACGGTCGTGGGGCCGAGCGTTATGCGAACCGGTGGGTGACCGCGCTGCGCACGGCCGCAGACCTGCCGGAATCGGACCTCCCGCAGCGCAACCAGCGCGGCGACGGTCCGCCGGTCGCCCGTGCGTGGGCGGAGAAGGATCCGGTCGCGGCGCAGCGGCTCACCTTGGCGAAGGACGCGATGACGGCGTTGTCGGAGGCCCACGAGGTGCCGACCGAGAACCTGCTGACTCCCGACACCATGCGCCGCGTGCTCTGGACGCCCCCGTCCGAGCGCGACGCCGTCCCCTTGGTCGAGGCCGTCGCCGAGATGCTGCGCGGCTACGGCGCCCGCCCCTGGCAGATCGAACTCACCGGCCCCGTCCTCACCGACGCCATCCTCGCTGCCGAGTAGCCCCGCACATCCACGGGTAGCGCCGAGCCGCCATCTTCAGTGCGCCGAAACGTCGGCGGGGTCAGGGGGTCGGAGTGGTGGTCGGGAGAGTGCGGCGGCGGTTGCGGAGGAGCAGACGGACCGGGACGGCGAGGACCAGGAGTACGACGGCAAACGGGAGCACGAGGCCGGCGGCGGTGGCGATGCCGGAAGCGGCGGTCTTCATCCCGGACCAGCTGTCGGAGAGGCCGCTCATGAAGCCGGACTTCTCGTCGTCCTGCTCGTCGACGGCGTCCTCCGGAGCCTTGCTGACGTGCACGATGATCGTCGACATGCTGCTCGGGTCCTGCAGGTGGGCGAGCTGTGACTTCAACGAGTCGAGGTCGGCCTGACGAGTGGCGAGCTGGGACTCGATGGAGATGACCTGGTTGAGGTTGTCGGCCTCGGCCAGGAGCCGCTGGATCCGGGCGATGCTGCGTTCCTGGGACTTCACGCGGGAGTCGACGTCGATCACCTCAGAGGTGACGTCTTCAGCGCTGGCCTCGGAGGAGCGAAGCCTGCCGATCTCACCGATTTCGGCCATCGCGTCGTCAAACTCCTTGCTGGGCACGCGAATCTCGAACCGGAGTCGGTCGATCACTCCGTCGTGGTCGGTGCTGGTCTCCTGGTCGCCGACCTCACCGTGGTGCCGATCGACGACCTCGCGGAGGTCGAACCTGGCTTCGCCGACGTCCTCGTGCTCGAGCGCGACGTTGCCGATGCGGATCACCGCTCGTTCAGTCGGGACGACACGGTTGCTGCCCGGTGGAGTGCTCTTCTCCGGTGCGTCAGAGGTGTGGGAGTCGTTGCCTGATTCGGCTTCCGGCGCTCCGGACGGCACCGAGCGTGGTTCGGGCGCCCGACCGGAATCTTCGCGGTCCGTGGTGAGCATCGACTGGTCCAGACTGAGGGAGTCAGAGGTCGAACGTTCGGCGCCTCCGGACGATCCCGTGCATGCAGTCAGAGCGGCAAACAGCCCAAGAACAAGGGCAATCAGACCAATCTGTCGGACAAGGATGCGTGGGTGTCGGTTCATGCAGGTGTGACGACGAGGCCGCCGCGTCGGTTCCCGACACTTCCGGAGCCAGCTTCCGGACACCACGGTCACCGAGGTCTCGACCTCTCCGAGAGTCGCACCCGCCACGCGCCACCATGGGATCCACCCGGCCCGCTTCGATGCACCTGTGGGACGCTGACGGCGTGACACGCGTCGTGGTGGTGGGAGCCGGGATCTCCGGTCTCGTTGCCGCGCACCGGTTGGCCCAGGATCCGGCCCGCGAGGTCGTCGTGCTGGAGGGGTCGCCGACGATCGGCGGCAAACTCCGGTCGGTGGCGGTTGCCGGAGCGGCAGTCGACGTCGGTGCCGAGGCGATGCTCAATCGCCGCCCCGAAGGTGTCGACCTCGCCCACGAACTCGGGCTCCCGGTGGTCCACCCGACAGCGGCGACCTCGCGGCTGTGGTCGAACGACGAGTTGCGCCCGATGCCGCGCTCGTTGATGGGGGTGCCGTCCGACCTGGACACGTTGGCCAGCTCGGGCCTGCTGTCCGCGACCGGACTCGACCGTGCCCGCGCAGAGCTGGGGATGCCGGGAGAGACCGTGCACGGCGACGTGTCGGTCGGTGATCTGGTGGCGTGGCGCTGCGGTGCGGAGATCGTCGACCGGCTGGTCGAACCGCTGCTGGGCGGGGTGTATGCCGGGCATGCGCGGCTGATCTCGGCCCGTGCTGCGGTGCCGCAGCTGTTGTCGATGGTCGAGCGCGGATCGCTGGTGGCCCAGGCCGCTGCACTGCCCACCTCGACGGTGCCGGTCTTCGCCGGGATCGACGGCGGGATGGGCCGGTTGCCGCACGCTCTCGCCGAGAGCCTCGACGTCCGCACCGATTCGACGGTGCGGGGCGTACGCCGTACCTCTGACGGTTTCCGGTTGGAGGTGGGCTCGGCTGCCGCCCCGACCTTCCTGACCGCCGACCAGGTGGTGCTGGCCACCCCGGCGGCGGCCACTGCACGACTGTTGACCGAGCTCGCACCGGTTGCCTCGACCGCACTCGGCGAGATCGAGGCCGCCTCGGTCGTCGTGGTCACGCTCGCCTTCCAGCGCACAGACCTGGCGACGACGTCGGCATTCGACGGTTCTGCCTCCGGGTTCCTGGTCCCACCGGTCGAGGGGCGGCGGATCAAGGCCGCGACCTTCTCCTTCGCCAAGTGGGACTGGGTGCGTGCTGCCGGCGGAGACGACGTCGTCCATGTGCGTACGTCGCTGGGTCGCCACCGCGAGGAGGCGAGCATCCGCGCCAGCGACGAGGAGTTGGTGGCGTGGTCAGTCCGGGATCTCGCCGACGCAACCGGCACGACGGCAGCACCGGTCGACGTCCACGTGCAGCGTTGGGGCGGCGCCCTCCCGCAGTATGCGGTCGGCCATCTCGACCGGGTCACCACGATCCGCTCTGCCGTCGCGGCGGTCCCCGGCCTCGCCGTGTGCGGGGCCGCCTACGACGGCGTCGGCGTTCCCGCGTGCATCGCATCGGCCGAGCGCGCGGTGGCGAAGCTCCGGTCCTGAACCGAGCGGCGTACGACGACCCGTGGTCAGGGAAGCTGCTGGAGCAGATCGGTGACGTCGGCCTTGGTGCCGGTGTAGAACGGCACCTCCTCGCGCACGTGGCGACGGGTCTCGGAACCGCGGAGGTGCCGCATCAGGTCGACGATGCGTTCGAGGTCGTCGGCCTCGAACGCGAGCATCCACTCGTAGTCGCCCAGCGCGAAGCTGGCCACGGTGTTGGCACGGACGTCGGGGTAGTCCCGGGCCATCTTGCCGTGCTCGGCGAGCAGTCGGCGACGCTCGGAGTCGTCGAGCAGGTACCACTCGTAGGAGCGTACGAACGGGTAGACGCACACGTGGGTGCGCGAGGTCTCCTCGGCAAGGAACGCCGGGATGTGGCTGCGGTTGAACTCGGCCGGCCGGTGCAGGGCCATCTGCGACCACACCGGCTCGAGCCGACGGCCGAAGGCGGTACGGCGCAAGCGGTTGTACGCCGACTGGAGCTGTTCGGACGTCGGCGCATGCCACCAGACCATCAGATCGGCGTCGGCACGGAGCCCAGAGACGTCGTACGTGCCACGGACCACGACGTCCTCGTCGGCGAGCGTGTCGAAGAGCGCTTGGACTTCTGCCGATTCGGCGGCCCGGTCGGCATCTCCGAGCACGTCACGCAGTTTGAAGACCGACCACATCGTGTAGCGGATGGTCTCGTTCAGTTCTCGGGTCCGAGCAGCGTTCGACGTCATGTCGTTCATTGTGCCGCGACCGGCTCGCCGTGTTCGACCGGGGCCGTCAGCCCTCGGCAGGCACGAGTGTCATCGACAGGCTGTTGATGCAGTAGCGGTCGCCGGTCGGGGTGCCGTAGCCGTCGGGGAACACGTGGCCGAGGTGGGATCCGCAGTTGGCGCACCGCACCTCGGTGCGCTTCATGCCGAGGGTGTTGTCCTCGAGGTATTCGATCGTTTCGCTGATCGGCTGGTAGAACGACGGCCAACCGCATCCGGAGTGGAACTTGGTGTCCGAGGTGAACAACTCGGCCTGGCAGGCACGGCAGCGGTAGAGCCCCTGGGTCTCGGTGTCGGTGTATTCACCGACGAACGGCGCCTCCGTGCCGGCCTTCCGCAGCACGGCGTACTCCTCGGAGGTCAATTGCTCACGCCACTCCTGGTCGCTCTTCTCCACGTTGTAGGCCATGCTCCAACGGTACCGTGGCCCCCATGGCGAAGGCAGCGGCGGCAACGGTTCGGGCAGGCGGGCGCGAGGTGCGGGTGAGCAGCCCCGACCGGGTCATCTATGAGGCGACGGACCGCACCCCCGAGGTGACCAAGCTGATGGTCGCCGAATACTTCGCATCCGTCGAGGACGGCCTGATGCGTGCGTTGCGTGAGCGCCCGACCGCCCTCGAGCGGTGGCCGTCCGGCGTGCGCGAGGGCATGAAACTCGCGACCGGTCCCGGCGACCGCAATGCCGAGGCGTTCTACCAGAAGCGGGTCCCCAAGGGGGCTCCCGACTATCTCGAGACCGCAACCATCACCTTCCCGTCGGGACGCCCAGCCGACGAGATCTGCCCGACCGAGATCGCCGTGCCGGTGTGGTGCGCGCACATGGGCACGCTCACGTTCCACCCGTGGCCGGTTCGGCGTGCCGACGTGGATCGGCCCGACGAGCTGCGGATCGACCTCGACCCGCAACCCGGTACGACGTTCGCCGACGTACGACGCGTTGCTGCGGTGACGCGTGACGCTCTGGCCGACCTCGGGATCCGCGGCTTCGCGAAGACCAGCGGGAACCGGGGGATCCACGTGTTCGTGCGGATCGAGCCTCGCTGGGAGTTCGTCGACGTGCGGCACGCCGCGATTGCCCTCGGGCGCGAACTCGAGAAGCGCGACTGCGGCGTCACCACCGCGTGGTGGAAGGAGGAGCGCGGCGAGCGCATCTTCGTGGACTACAACCAGAACTCCCGCGACCGCACGATCGCCTCGGCATACTCGCTGCGACCGCTGCCGGGAGCACCGGTCTCCACGCCCTTGACCTGGGAGGAGATCGCTGACCTCACCGACCCCGGGGAACTCAACCTCGTCACCGTCCCGGAGCTTCTGAGCGACCGCCCCGATGCGTGGTCCGAGATCGACGACGTCGCGCACTCACTCGAGCCGTTGCTGGAGTTGTGGGAGGCCAATCCGGTCGAACTCAACTATCCACCGGACTACCCCAAGATGCCGGGTGAGCCCCCGCGGGTGCAGCCGTCGAAGAAGGTTGCCGAGCACTGGGACGCCGACGGCAACCGGATCGGAGACTGAAAGACCCGGGGAGCAGCGGGTCAGACCCCCGATTCGCCTCGTTCTGCGAAGGTTTCGTGCTCGAGCAGGTGCAGCACCGGAACCCCGATCTTGCGGCGCGCCTTGGAGGTCCAGTCGAGGCGGAAGAATTCCGCGACGACGTGCGGACGGGTCAGCACGATCGCCTCCCCGGCGCCCACGTCGGCCACCACCTCGATCAGGGCGTCGACCGGGGCCTCGTGCACCACGGTGCCGGTCACCTCGGCCCCGGCAGCGCGCATGCGGGTCAGGCTGTCGGCCAGCGCGGCAGCGGACCGCTCCTCGCAGTCGCGGCGCACTTCGGCCAGGTCGACGTCGCGCACGGCCAACGCGGGTGCCGCCATCACTTCGCCGGCCGCCAACGACCCCATCGCGGCTTCCACCCTCGCTGCTGCGTCCTCGACGGGCAACAGCACGTGATAGCGCACCGACCTTCCTTCGGCGCGCAGTTCGTCGTGCAGGCTGAAGACCTGGGTCGCGTCGCCCTCACTGAGGGCCTCTTCACACAGCAGCACTACGTCGTAGGTCTCGGGCACTTGCTCAGTCATGGCACGCCTCCGGTGCAAATCAGCCGTTGTTCAAGATCTTAGCCAAGTCATGGCGAACCGGCTGTTCCAGTTGGTCGTATCCGCACGAGGTGGGGTCACGGTCGGGCCGCCAACGCTTGAACTGCGCGGTGTGTCGGAACCGGCGCCCTTCCATGTGGTCGTAGCCGACTTCGAGGACCCGCTCGGGTCGGAGCGGCGTGAACGACAGGTCCTTCCCGGCCGACCACCGGCTCTGGGTGCCGGGAACCCTGTCGGGGTTGGCGATCGCACCGGCCCACTCCGCCCACGGGTGCTCACCCGTCGCCACCAGCGGTTGGAGTTCGGCGAACAGCTCCGCACGCCGCTTGGCGGTGAAGCTGGCCGCAACGCCGATGTGCTGGAGCGACCCCTCGTCGTACAGGCCCAGCAGGAGTGAGCCGATCAGCGGATTCTCCGGGGTGGAGGTCTTGTGCTCGCGGTAGCCGGCGAGCACGACGTCGGCGGTGCGCGAGTGCTTGACCTTGAGCATCGTGCGCTTGTTGGGTTCATAGACCGCGTCCAGGCGCTTGGCGATCACGCCGTCGAACCCGGCGCCTTCGAACTCGGTGAACCAGCGCTCGGCCTCGTCGACGTCCTCGGTGGTGCGGCTGAGGTGACACGGTCCTGCGAGGTCCCCCAGCGCGTCGGTGAGAGCGGTACGTCGGTCCCGCAGCGGACGCTCGAGCCATGCAGTGTCGCCGAGGGCGAGCAGGTCGAAGGCGACGAAGCTGGCCGGGGTCTGTTCGGCGAGCAGGTTGATGCGGGACGCCGCAGGATGGATGCGTTCCTGGAGCACCTCGAACTCGAGCCGTTGCCGGCCGGGTTCACCGAGCGCCACGAAGATCTCGCCGTCGAGGACGCACCGATCGGGCAGCTGTTCGCGGGCAGCAGCCACGAGCTCGGGGAAGTAGCGCGTCAACGGCTTGGTGTTGCGCGAGGCCAACTCGACCTCGTCACCGTCCTTGAACACCAGGCACCGGAAGCCGTCCCACTTGGGCTCGTAGGACATCGCCCCAACCTTCGCAGCGGCAGCAACACTCGCCACCGGCTTGGCCAGCATCGGAAGGACGGGCGGCATCACGGGGAGGTCCACGAGAACAGGTTAGACGCCAAGCTTGGAGCCTCCACGAACAGAGCAGGTGCCGGCCGCCACTCGGTTAGGCCCACCTCCGCTGTCGGCGGAGCCTCGTCGCTGGGGCGCACGAGGGTCTCCTTGCATTTCCGGGGCCGCGCGAGATGTCGGGAAACGCGTGCGAGGATCCCTGCATGAGCACATCGGCGCACGACCAGGACCATGCCGGCCAACGAGGCAGGAGCAGGGCAGAGGTCATCGGTGACGGCGTCGCCTGGACTGCTCGGTGGAGCCTGCGATGGGTCGGGATCGGCCTCGGCGCGTTGCTGCTGGGGCTGGTCGTCAAGTGGACGTGGACGATCGTCCTGCCAGTCGTCCTGGCGCTGATCGTCACCACCGTGCTGGCGCCGCTCGCAGGGTTGATGGAGCGGTGGCTGCGGTTCCCGCCGGCGCTCGCCGCGGCCGGTGCGTTGATCTCGTCGATCGGCGTGCTGGCGTCGGTGGCCTACCTGCTCACCCCGTCGGTGAGCGGGCAGGCTGGGCAGATCGTGGATGACACGGTGGGCG
Organism: Nocardioides daejeonensis; assembly: GCA_040393845.1. Classification (GTDB taxonomy): domain Bacteria; phylum Actinomycetota; class Actinomycetes; order Propionibacteriales; family Nocardioidaceae; genus Nocardioides; species Nocardioides daejeonensis_A. The sequence continues at coordinate 3,064 of JBEBTI010000009.1, read as the reverse complement.
GTCTGCAACGACTTCAGGACTGGGTCCAGGAGTCCGACATCGTCTCGAAGGCGCAACTCGACACGGCGCTCCAAGCCGTCCAGGACAGGCTCACGGACTCCTCCGGTGACATTGCCTCGGGCGTCCTGGTCGGCGTCGGCGCGGTCACGTCGGCGATCGTCACCTTGGTGGTCACGCTGATCCTGACCTTCCTCTTCCTCAAGGACGGTCGCAAGTTCATCCCTTGGGTCCGGGGACTGGCCGGCGATCGGGTCGGGACTCACCTGGCCGAGGTGCTCAACCGTTCCTGGAGGACGCTCAGTGGCTTCATCCGCACCCAGGCACTGGTCAGTCTCATTGATGCGATCTTCATCGGCGTCGGCCTGCTCGTCGTCGGAGTGCCGTTGGCGATCCCGCTGGCGGTGCTCACCTTCTTCGGTGGTTTCGTGCCGATCGTCGGTGCGTTCGTCGCCGGCGCGGTCGCCGTCCTGGTCGCTCTGGTCGCGGTCGGCTGGCAGGGCGCGTTGGCGGTCCTCGTGATCATCATCGCGGTGCAGCAACTCGAGGGGAATGTGCTCTCCCCGTGGCTTCAGTCCAAGAGCATGAACCTGCATGCTGCTGTCGTGCTGCTCGCGGTGGCGCTGGGCAGCACCCTCTTCGGGATCGTCGGCGCCTTCCTCGCCGTCCCGGCGGCTGCAGTGGCTGCGGTGGTGCTGCGTTATCTCAACGAGCAGGCGGTGTTGGCCGAAGGCACTCCTCAACCGAGGCCGCACGTCGTGGTCGAGCCGGTGGGTGGCCGCCCGAGCGTCCCGGGTGACGATGATGAGAACGCCTACCTGCACCCCGGCCGTGAGGGCGCCCCGACTCCGGCTGCCGAGGACCTCACCCAGGACGACCCGAGCGCGGGCGATCCGCCGCGGTAGCAACGGCGCGCGTGCCGGTGGCTGCGCCGACGTGCCTCCGGAGGCGGACAGAACCGACCGGCCGTCGGGTGGAGCCCCGTCGGCCGATCGACGTGCACACGCTCCTCGGTCGCCCTCGGCGCGATGCTCCTCAGCCTGCGTCCGAGTTTCGGTGCGTGGGCAGGTGGAGCAAGGTTCAGCGGATCCCGGCCAGGAAGTCGCCGACCTGCGAACGCAGTTCGGTCGACAACTTGGCGAGTTCCAGCGACGCCGTGGTCATCTGCGACGCACCGGTGCTGGTCTCCGCGGTCGACGACCCGATCGCCTGGATCTCGTCGCTGACCACGGTGACGGCCGCAGCAGCCTTGGTGGTGGTCTCGCTCAGCTCGCCGGCTGCCCGACGCTGCTCGGACACAGCGGTGGCGATGCCGCCGATGTTCTCACCCATGCCGCGCACGGTCGCGATGATGTTCTCGATCGCGCCGACCACACCGCTGGTGGCCTCCTGGATGGAGCGCACCTGTGCCTCGATCCGCTCGGTGGCGGCAGAGGTCTCGGTCGCGAGTGACTTGACCTCGGCAGCCACGACCGCGAAGCCCTTGCCGGACTCTCCGGCGCGGGCCGCTTCGATGGTGGCGTTGAGCGCGAGGAGCCGGGTCTGGCTGGCGACCTGGTTGATCAGGTTGACCACTTCGCCGATCTCGGTCGACGCGGTGGTCAGACCACCCACGGTCGTGCGTGTCGACTCGGCCTCGGCGACCGCGGCGACACCGGCTGCGTTGGACACCTCGGCCTGCTGCTCGATCGCCTTGACGGTGGCCGCAAGTTCCTCGACCGCGGCAGCGGCGACGGTGACGGCATCGGTCGCCGTACCTGCGCTGTCGGAGACCTGACCGGCACGGAGAGCGGTGCTCTCGGCGCCGGTGGCAAGGCTTCGGGACGAGGCCTCCATCTCCGTGGACGCCGCGGCGACCTGGTCGGAGAGGCCGAGCACTGCGCGCTCGAAGGACTCGGCGAGCTCGGTACGGCGGCGCTCCTGGTCGTCGAGCCGCTCGTGGGAGCTGAACATGGCGTCGATGGCGGAGTTGATGGTGCCGGCACCGGACTGGAACGTGCCCAACATGCCGCGGGTGAGGAAGCGGCGGTAGAAGTGCGATCGGCTGGCATAGCTCAACGATGCCGTCGACTCGCGCACATAGGCGTCGGTGAGGTCGAGCAGGTGGTTGAGCGCGTTGCGCGCCTCCTCGAGGTCGGGGTCACCGTCGAGCATGGGAACCCGCGGCTCGAGGTCGCCGCGCGCGGCCGACTTGCAGACCTCGATCACCGCGCGCAGCCCGGCGCGGAGGCGAGCTGCCTCGTCGTCGTCGGCCATGTGGTCGGTCTCGCGGATGTCTTCGATGATGCTCATGCTGCTGCCTCCGTTCCGGCCAGGGACCAGACGAACTCGTCATAGCTCTGGCCGAGGGACTCAAGGGTGTCGTCGAGCAGGCGCCGGCCGGCCGCGATTGCCTCCTGCGGTGAACTGTGCCGCGCCTCCTCGGCGGAGATCCGGGCATAGAGCGCGGTGATCCGGTCGATCGACTCCCGCGACGCCGTGCGTCGGTTGGAGTGGTAGCCGATGATGCGTCCGGCCGAGTCGAAGGTCGGCGTGACGTGCGCGAGCACCCAGTAGTGCGCGCCGTCGGCCGACAGGTTGACGATGAAGCTGAAGAGTTCCTCACCGGCGGTGATCCGCTCCCAGAGGAACGAGAAAATGCTGCGCGGCATGTCGGGGTGACGGATCACGTTGTGCGGCTGGCCGATCAGATCGGCCTCGGCGTATCCGCTGATCGAGACGAACAGCGTGTTCACGTAGGTGAGCCGCCCCTTGATGTCTGTCTTCGAAACAATGATCTCGTCGTCGCGGAAGGTCCGTTCGACGCCGGTGGGAGCCATCTTCGTCAGGCGCACGACATCTCTCCTCACGGGTTGTGTCTGGGGCGAGTGGGGCACCCGCTCATCAGTCCCTTTCGGCACCGGGAGGTCGAGGTTGAGGAGAAACGGTGGGTCTGCCTGATCACACGAGGCGCGCCTCGACTAGGCTTGCCGGACCGAAACGCGGTCCTTCGTTGGTCTGCCGGCCGGGATCACCCAGCCCCGCAGGCGGGCTGGTGAGGAACAACTGAAAACTCGATCCCCGGTTG
>JBEBTI010000008.1:0-38979 GCA_040393845.1 Nocardioides daejeonensis | reverse complement strand
TGGCAAAGAGTTCCTTTGCCTGGTATTCCATCAGGTCCACGTATCTGATCCTTAAGAGATTGCTGTTCGTGACAGTCGACGGACTCCTGGGGCGTACAGGTCCACAGCAGGGATCCTCCGGCACCTTAGACCCGGCTGACCCGGCTGCACCAATGCGGGAGGTGGGCGAAGCGTCAGGTGTCAGGCAGGTCACACTTCCTCGGGACGCCCCGATGATGGCCCGAACCACCCATCCGCGGTGGCCCGAACGGGCCATTACCACCGGCACACGGACTGCGTTGTCCACAAGGATGGGACGGCGGATTTCGATGACTCGGGCAGGTCCGTTACTCTCGCGGAGGCTTTGAACACCCGATGACCGATGAGGAACAGGGAACCAGCTGCATGGGAAACCACCGGGCACCACGACGTGGCGCACTGACCACGATCCGTCGAGCCCCCTCCGCGGCCCCCGTCGCTGCAGGTGGCGGCCGCCGCAAGGCCGTCAAGCAGCGTGCCCGTCTCCGGATCATCCCCTCGACGCCTGCCGTCCTCGGCCTGGCCGCACTGGCCGTCTCCGCGACGGGTGCCGTCACCGTCGGGCAGGCCGCTGACTCGACACCGCCGACCGCAAGCGCCTCCTTCACCCTCCAGGCCAACGCCCTCAGCGGCACCAGCGCAATCAGCTCCAGCTCGGCCCGCGCGGCGCGCTCCCAGACCATCTCGCGCGACTCCCGCCGCGATGCCCTCGAGGACGCCAGCGCCCAAGAACTCCAGGACGCCGCCGAGGCGCAGGTCGCCGAGCGCAACGCCGAGCTCGCCAAGCTCGCCGCGAGCGCCGAGAAGCGGGCAGCCACCATCGAGCTCAACCTGTGGCACCTCCCGGTCGCCGCCTACCGCCTGACCGCGACGTTCGGCCAGTCCAGCAGCCTGTGGTCGCGCAACCACACCGGTCTCGACTTCGCCGCGCCGACCGGTACGCCGGTCATGTCGATCACCAACGGCACCGTCACCTCGACCGGCTACGAGGGTTCCTACGGCAACCAGATCATCGTCACCGCCGACGACGGCACCGAGCTGTGGTACTGCCACCTCTCGGCGTACGCCGTGCAGGTCGGCGACAAGGTCACCGCCGGCCAGGTGATCGGCAGCGTCGGCAGCACCGGCAACTCGACCGGTCCGCATCTGCACCTCGAGGTCCGGCCCGGCGCCGGTGACCCGGTGGACCCGATGGCGGCGCTGATCGCCAACGGCGTCCGTCCCTGACGTCAGCCTGAGCGCGCCGGGGTTGGCCGTCGACCGACGGCAACGCCGCGAGGCGCCCCCGCCCGCAGCACTGAGCGGTGTCCGGTGGGATGCATCGCAAGGCGCCGGAGGGAGGCGGCCCGGGGTTGGCCGTCGACCGACGGCAACGCCGCGAGGCGCCCTCCGGGCGCTGCTCAGAGCTTTTCGACGGGGGCGTAGCGGAGCAGCAGCCGCTTGACGCCCTCGGAACCGAAGTCGATGGAAGCCACCGACTTCTCGGCTGCGCCTTCGACAGCGACCACGGTGCCCATCCCGAACGAGTCGTGCACCACCCGGTCCCCCGGGGCCAGCGACGGGATCGGCCGCGACTTCTTGGCCTTCGACGCGGCGTCGACCCGGGCCGCAGCGGCACCGAAGTTGCGACGGCCCGCGGCGGTGGGTGCATTGAAGTCGATGCGCGAGCCCTCGGCCAGGTTGGGTCGGTTCCAACTGGTCTGCGCCTCGGCCGTGCGCCGCCAGTCGACCAGGTCGACCGGTAGCTCGTCGAGGAACCGCGAGGCCGGGTTGTGGGACGGCGCGCCCCAGGCCGACCGCATCACTGCCCGCGAGAGGTAGAGCCGTTCCCGGGACCGGGTCACGCCGACATAGGCCAGTCGACGCTCCTCCTCCAGCGCCGGCTGGTCGCCCAGCGAACGCATGTGGGGGAACACGCCGTCCTCCATGCCGGTCAGGAAGACGACCGGGAACTCCAGGCCCTTGGCGGTGTGCAGGGTCATCAGGGTCACCATGCCCGGATCGTCCTCGCCGTCGGCCGGCGTGTCGGGGATCTGGTCGCTGTCGGCGACCAGCGCGACCCGCTCGAGGAAGTCGGCCAGTCCCGGGGTCTCGGTGCCGGCCACGGTGTCGTCGGGGTCGCTCGGATCCGCAGAGGGGCCGGCGACCGGCGCGTCGGCGAACTCGCGGGCCACCGCCACCAACTCGGCGAGGTTCTCCAGCCGGGTCTCGTCCTGCGGATCGTCAGAGGCCTCGAGCTCGGTGAGGTAGCCGCTGTTGGCCAGCGTGGTCTCAAGCACCACGTCGGGGCGCTCCCCTGCCTCGACCATCGACTGCAACTCCTCGACCATTGCCACGAAGCCCTGGACGGCCTTCAGCGACCGGGTCGCGATGCCGGGGGCCTCGTCGGCGCGACGCAACGCCTCGAAGAAGGTGAGTCGCTCGCGCTCGGCGAACGCCGCCACGCATGCCTCGGCGCGGTCACCGATGCCGCGCTTGGGGGTGTTGAGCACCCGACGCAGTGAGATCTCGTCGGCAGGGTTGAGGAGCATCCGCAGGTAGGCGATCGCATCGCGCACCTCCTTGCGCTCGTAGAAGCGCACGCCGCCGACGACCTTGTAGGGCTGGCCGGTGCGGATGAAGACTTCCTCGAAGACACGCGACTGCGCGTTGGTGCGGTAGAAGACCGCGACGTCTCCGGCGCGGGCGTGACCACCGTCGGTGAGCTTGTCGATCTCGGCAGAGACGAACCGGGCCTCGTCGTGCTCGTTGTCGGCGACATAGCCGACGATCTTCTCGCCGTCGCCTGCATCGGACCAGAGTCGTTTGGGTTTGCGGCCCTTGTTGTTGCCGATCACCTGGTTGGCGGCAGTGAGGATGGTCTGCGTGGAGCGGTAGTTCTGCTCGAGCAGGATCGACGACGCGTCGGGGAAATCCTGCTCGAAGTCGAGGATGTTGCGGATGTTGGCGCCACGGAAGGCATAGATCGACTGGTCGGCGTCGCCGACCACCATCAGCTCGGCCGGCGCGACCCGCTGGCCACCGGACTCGAAGCTGTGCACGTCACCCTCGGGGTCGTCAGCACACAGTTGGTGGATCAGCGCGTACTGCGCATGGTTGGTGTCCTGGTATTCGTCGACCAGCACGTGCCGGAACCTGCGCCGGTAGACCTCGCGCACCTCTGGGTGGGTCGCGAAGAGTTGCACCGTGGTCATGATCAGGTCGTCGAAGTCGAGCGCATTGGCGTCGCGCAGGCGACGCTGGTACATCGCATATGCCTTGGCGTAGGCCTCCTCGAAGCCGTTGGCGGCATCCTTCGCCGCCTCTGCCGGATCCTTCAACTCGTTCTTGGCATTGGAGACCCAGTTGAGCACTGCGCGCGGCTGGTAGCGCTTGGGGTCGAGTTCGAGGTCCTGGCAGACCAGCGTCATCAGCCGCTTGGAGTCGGCAGCGTCGTAGATCGAGAAGCCGGACTTGAAACCGAGCCGGTCGATCTCCTTGCGCAGGATCCGCACACAGGCCGAGTGGAAGGTGGAGACCCACATGATCCGGGCCCGCCGACCGACCAGGTCCTCGACCCGTTCCTTCATCTCGGCAGCAGCCTTGTTGGTGAAGGTGATCGCCAGGATCGAGCCGGGATGAGCCTTGCGCTGCTGGATCAACCAGGCGATCCGCCGGGTCAGCACCCGGGTCTTGCCGGACCCCGCACCGGCGACCACCAACAGCGGCGCCCCCTCGTGCACCACGGCTGCCCGCTGCGGTTCGTTGAGCCCTTCGAGCAGCTCCTCAGCACTCGTCGTACGGCGGCTGCCTGCGGACGGCGCAGGGGGTTGCGGGCTGGGGATCGGAAACGAGGTACTCATGCTCCAACCACCCTATGTCGAGCCTCCGACGGTCCCCACCGGCGCCCGCGAGCCGACCCCCGACTGCAGACTCGCGTGAATTCTCTGACGGTTTGCGTCAGGCGTGGGCGCCGGACCAGAAGATCGCCACCGCGACGTTGGCGACGGTCAGGCCGACCAGCGCCCAGTAGAGACCGTTCGGGATCTTGGGCTTGCGGATGTTGGCCATCACCAGGACCAGGATCACCAGACCGATCACCAGCTTGACGCCCACCTTGGCGTGGTTGACGTCGGCGTCGTCGGCCTCGAGCACGCCGACCAGTGCGAGGCCGGCGAGGAATGCCGTGCCGGCACCGTCACGCATCGGGCCGTTGACGACCCTGTCCGCGGTCTTCGACTGCGCCAGCAGTCCACCGAGGAGAGCCGCGAAGCCGAGCAGGTGCACGAACAGGAGGATCAAGCGCAAGGTGTCCATGCACCCAGCCTAACTGACAAAGTGTCAGAGTCGGACCGTCACAAGGGGTCGATCCGGTCACAGCAGTCGACGGTCGGACGCCCACCGAGTCAGCTCGTGGCGGGACGAGAGCTGCAGTTTGCGCAGCACCGACGACATGTGGGTCTCCACCGTCTTCACCGAGATGAAGAGCTCCTTGGCCACCTCCTTGTAGGCATAACCGCGGGCGATCAACCGCATCACCTCGCGCTCGCGCTCGGTCAGCCGGTCGAGGTCCTCGTCGACCGCGGCCACCTCGATCGACCCGGCAAAGGCATCGAGCACGAACCCGGCCAGCCGCGGCGAGAAGACGGCGTCACCCTCACTCACCCGCCGGATCGCATCGACCAGTTCCGGGCCGGTGATGGTCTTGGTGACATAGCCACGCGCGCCGCCCCTGATCGTGCCGATCACGTCCTCCGCGGCGTCGGAGACCGACAGCGCGAGGAACCGGGTGTCAGTGGTGGTGAGTTGCCGCATCACCTCGACGCCACCACCTCCGGGCAGGTGGACGTCGAGCAGCACCACGTCGGGCCGCTGCTCGCGGATCGTGGCCACCGCGGTGGCCACGTCCTCGCCCTCGCCGACGATGTCGATCGAGCAGCCCGGTTGGGCCAGCAGTTCACCCCGTACGCCGGCGCGGAACATGGCATGGTCGTCGACGATCACCACTCGGGTCATGAGGCCACCTCGGGGCGCAACGACCGCGACGTGTCGCAGCGCGAGCGGGCATCGGCGGGCAGTTCTGGTCGGATCACTTCTCCTCCTGGTGGGGCATCCGAAGCACGACCTCCGTGCCGGAGCCCAACGTCGTACGGACCTCGGCGGTGCCGCCATGTCGCTCCATGCGGTCCATGATGCTGCCTCGGACGCCGTGCCGGTCGTCAGCCACGGCGTCCGGGTCGAAGCCAACGCCACGGTCCTTGACGAACACCTCGACGGCCGCCGGGGAGACCTCGGCGTAGACGTCGACCCGCCCGGTGCCGGCGTGCTTGGCTGCGTTGGTGATCGCCTCCCGAGCGGCGTGTACGACGGGTGCGATGTGCTCGTCGAGCGGGGTGTCGCCGACGGTGACCACCTCGACGACAACGTGGTGGGTGTCCTCGACCTCCACGGCGACCGAGCGGAGCGCGGCCCCGAGCGAGGCGCCTGCGGTGGACTGCTCGGCAAACAGCCAGGAGCGCAGGTCACGTTCCTGTGCCCGCGCGAGTCGGCCGACACTCACCGGATCTGCGGCGTTCTTCTGGATCAGGGCGAGGGTCTGCAGCACGGAGTCGTGGAGGTGTGCCGCCATGTCGGCCCGTTCCTGACTGCGCACCCGTTCGGCCCGTTCGTCGGCCAAGTCGGAGGCCAACCGGAAGACCCACGGACCGGCGGTGAGTCCGAGGCCGATGATGCCGAGCAACCCCGCGATCACCACCTCGCCGGCAAGGTGGCCCCCACCGCTGGTGAGTGCGAAGAGACCAAGAGCCGCGAGGATCAGCACGAAGCCGGCGATCAGCCGTGCCCACGACGCCCAGCCACCGTTGCCGAGCAGAGCTCGGAACGGGTCGATGCGTTGGGTGGTGTCGAGCCAGCGTTCGCGTTGCACCTCGTCTGCCTGGCGCCAGATCAGGGCGACACCGCCGACTCCGATCACGACGGGCCAGAAGAGTGCGCCGCGACCGAAGACGCTCTCGGAGACCAGCACGATGCCGAGCGCGAGCGAGCCCACCGCGACCATCGGGCCCGCGTCGACGACGCGTCGAACGGTGCCGGGCCGTTTGCCGGCGCGGGTCGCCCCGGCAAGTCCGGGCGCCTCGTCGTGGAACCGTTCGTCGGTGGGCAGCACCATCCACAGCCCGGCATAGAAGGCGATCCCGATGCCACCGAGCACCGCCATCACCACGAAGGCCAGACGCACCCAGAGGGTGGGCACGCCCAGGTGGGCCGCGAGCCCCGAAGCGACACCGGCGATGTAGGTGTCGCTGGTGTCGCGGGTGGCACGGCGTACGTCGCCCGCGCTTCGCGTGGCGGCTGGCCCAGAGCTGGTCATGATGTGTTCAATCGTCACACAGCCGTGGGGGCCGGACCATGAGGATCCACCCCGAGGTGACCCTGAGGAGACAGCTCGGGAGCCGGTGGTGAATCAGGGTCGTCCCCGATGCTCCGGGGGCGGCACAGCAGGAAGGCTGGAGCCATGGACGAACACAGCACCGAGGCAACCCAGACCTCGCATTCCCAGCCCGGCGCCGCACACACCGGCCCGCGGGTCTCCGCCGAGGAGATCCGCGACCTGGGTCGCCTGCGCCGCACCCGCAATGACAAGTACGTCGCCGGCGTCGCCGGTGGCCTGGCCCGGCACCTGGACATCGACCCGGTGATCCTACGGGTCGCGTTCGTGGTGCTCACCTTCTTCGGCGGTGCCGGCGTCCTGGTGTACGGCGCGTGCTGGCTGTTGGTGCCCGAGGACGGCGCCGACCGTGCGCCGGTCGATCTCGACATCCGCTCGCGCAGCATCGCTCTGATCGCGGTCGGATCGCTGGCGGTGCTGGCGATGATCGGCGACGCCTTCGGCGAGGGCCCCGGCGGTTGGGTCGCGTGGCCACTGGTGGTCATTGCCGCGATCGCCTGGTTCTTCCTCTCCCGACGCGATCGCCGGGACGGCCGCGGCATTTCCAGCGCCCCGTGGTCTGACACCCAGGACTCAGGGCCGGTCGGCACCGACGGCTCGTGGCATGGCACCCCGTCGTACGGCACCACCTCGCCGTACGCCGGGCCAACGGCACCGCGGCGGACCCCTCGGGCCGACGTGCCCCGCGATCCCCGCAAACGGGGCCCGATCCTCTTCTGGTTCACGCTCGCGCTGATCGCGCTCAGCTTGGGCACACTCGGGATCTTCGATGCCGCCGGTGCGTCGGTGACCGGGTCCGCCTACCCCGCCCTGGCCCTGGGCATCGTCGCCCTGATGTTGCTGGTGGGTGCGTTCTTCGGCCGGGCAGGCGGTCTGATCCTGCTGGGCTGCATCGCGGCCGGCGTGCTCTCCCTGTCGACGGTCGCTGATCGCTACGACGCTGACCGGATCGTGGAGGCACCGCAGAGCGCAGCGCAGGTAGACGACCGCTACGACACCTTCGCCGGCGAGCTGGTGCTCGACCTGACCGAGGTCAGCGACCCGGAGAACTTGGACGGGCGCACGATCGACCTCGAACTCACCTTCGGGCGGGTCGAGGTGATCGTGCCGGAGGACATGGACGTCACGGTCCACAGCGGCGTCAACGCCGGCGGCAACGTCAGTCTCTTCGGCCGCGACCGTGACGGGTGGGACTTCACCACCCAGCGACAGCACGACGGTGGCGAGGACGTCCCGGTGCTCGACCTGGATGTCGAGATCACCTTCGGCGAGATCGAGGTGACGACGCGATGAATGACGAAGCGATGAGCCACGGCCCCAGGAACGACCCGTCCCGCCCCGAGGAGGGCCCGATGACCGAGAGCACCATGACCGAGCAGACCCGGCAGATCCCACTCGACGCCGATGCGCCCACGCCCACCGGCTGGAGCCACCCGATCAACACCGGCCACCTGGTGATGGGCATCGCCTTCGCGGGCTTGGTGGCGGTCTGGGCGCTGATCACCGGGGGCGTCGTCGACGACGACGCCATCCGTTGGCTGCTGCCGATCCCGTGGGTGGCTGCGGGTGCGATCGGATTGGCGGCTGCCACACTCGGCAGTCTCCGCTCCCGCAACGCGACCAATTAGGGACGAGGTTGGCCCCGCGGCAGCACGTACGACGCTGCAGAAATGGATCGCGGCCGTCGAGCAACTCTCCGTAGATTGGGCCGGTGCGCACCCTTCCCGTCGACGATCCCGGCATCGCGGACCACCGGTCCCCCGGGCGGTTCCTGTGGTGGCTGGCTCGCCGACAGTGGCCGACGCTGGTCGGCGGGATGATCTTCGGGATCATCTGGATGGCCTCGCAGGCGCTGATGCCGGCAGTGATCGGGCAGGCCATCGACCATGGCGTGGCCGCCCGCGACAGCGATGCGCTGCTGCGCTGGACCGGTGTGATGCTGGCCATCGGACTGATCCAGGCAGCGAGCGGCATCATGCGGCACCGCTTCGCGGTGACCAACTGGCTGACCGCTGCCTACACCACCGTGCAATTGGTCGGACGCAAGGTCGCCGAGCTGGGCGCAGCCCTCCCCCGCCGGGTCTCCACCGGCGAGGTGGTCGCCATCGGCAACAGCGACATCTCCCATCTCGGTCAGGTGATGGACGTCTCGGCGCGGTTCTCGGGTGCGGTGGTGTCGTTCGTGCTGGTGGCCGTCGTCCTGCTGCAGTCGAGCGTCACCCTGGGACTGTTGGTGCTGCTCGGCGTACCGGCGCTGATGCTGTTGATCGGGCCGCTGCTCTCACCCCTGCAACGGCGCAGCCACCGTCATCGCGAGTTGACCGGCGAGTTGTCCAACACTGCGAGTGACATCGTCGGTGGACTGCGGGTGCTACGTGGCATCGGTGGCGAGCAGGTCTTCCTGGACCGCTATCGCCGCGAGTCGCAAGCGACCCGTCAGGCCGGCGTGGCGGTGGCGCGACTGCAGTCGGTGCTCGACGCACTCCAGGTGCTGCTCCCCGGCCTCTTCGTGGTGGCCGTGGTGTGGGTCGGCGCCCGACAGGCAGTGGGCGGACGGATCACCGCCGGCGAGTTGGTCGCGTTCTACGGCTACGCCGCGTTCTTGATGATCCCGCTGCGCACCGCGACCGAATACGCCAACAAGTTCATCCGCGCCCGAGTCTCCGCCCGCCGCGTGGTCACGGTGCTTGCCCTGCGACCCGACACCACCACTCCCGCAGAGCTCCGATCGATGCCGCCCCCGGGCACCGGGTTGTACGACGACGCGACCGGTCTGGAGATCGCCGCGGGTCAACTCACTGCGATCGTCAGTGACAACCCTGACGACTCCGCGGCGCTGGCCGACCGGCTCGGACTGCAGGCGCCCGAGCCCGACGACTCGGTGCGCCTCGGAGACACGCCCCTGGTCGACCTCGACCCTGCCGCGGTGCGTTGCCGGATCGTGGTCTCCGACACCGGATCCACCTTGTTCTCCGGGGTCCTGCGCCAACAACTGGACCTGCGAGGACGCGGCGACGACGCCCTCGCCGCGGCCCTGGCCACGGCCAGCGCCGACGACGTGCTGGACGCGCTCGACGGTGGTCTCGACGGCGAGGTCGCCGAACGAGGCCGCTCCTTCTCGGGTGGCCAGCGCCAGCGACTCGTACTTGCGCGGGCGTTGCTGCTGGACCCGGACATCCTGGTGCTGGTCGAGCCGACCAGCGCAGTCGATGCCCACACGGAGTCAAGGATCGCCGACCGGCTGGGCGCCCACCGTGCCGGACGGACCACCGTCGTGACCACCAGCAGCCCGCTGCTGCTGGACCGTGCCGACCGGGTGGCCTTCCTCGACGGCGATCGCGTCGCGGCGGTGGGCACCCACCGAGACCTGCTCGACACCCATCCGCGTTATCGCGCCGTCGTGACCCGTGAGACGCAGGACATGGAGGTCGGGTCATGAACCAGGTGTTGCCCGTTGCCGACACCCCGGCCGTCCGACGTCATGCCATGGCGCTGGTGCGCAAGCACCCCAGGATCCTTGCCGGCGCGATCGGCCTGCACGTCCTGGCGGTGTTGGCCGCGCTTGCCGCGCCGCGCCTGCTCGGAGGGCTGGTCGAGGCAGTGGAGCACGGCACCACGCTCGGCCACGTCAACCGCGTCGCCCTTGCCCTGTTGGGGTTCCTCGCGCTGCAGACGGTCCTGACACGGCAGGCACGCTTCCTCTCGCAGGCACTCGGCGAGCAGGTGTTGGCCGATCTCCGCGAGGACTTCGTCGAACAGACCCTGTCGTTGCCGGTCGGGGTGGTGGAGTCCGCCGGCTCCGGCGACCTGCTCACCCGCACCTCACGCGACGTCGAGCAACTCGGCTGGTCCGTGCGTTGGGCAATGCCGGAGTGGACGGTTGCGGTGCTCACCGCGGTCCTGACATTCCTTGCTGCGTTGACGATCGGCTGGTGGGTCGCCGTCCCTTGCCTGCTCGGCGTCCCGCCGCTGGTGATCGGGCTCCGGTGGTACCTCCGCCGCGCCAAGGACGGCTACCTGCGGGAGAACGCGTCGTACTCCCAGATCTCCGCGACGCTCACCGAGAGCACCGAGGGAGCGCGCACCGTCGAGTCGTTGGGGATCGGTGCCGAACGCGTGAAGGCGATCGACCGGGACTGCGCCGCGTCCTACTCGGCCGAGCGCTACACCTTGTGGCTGCGGACGATCTTCTTCCCCAGCATGGAATTGTCCTACCTGCTGCCCACGGTCGCGACGCTGCTGTTCGGCGGTTGGCTCTACACCGAGGGGCACGCCACGCTGGGCGAGGTGACCGCCGCGACGCTCTATGTGCAGATGCTGATCGATCCGGTCGACCGGATCGTGTCGATCCTCGACGAGCTGCAGGTGGGCAGTGCGTCGCTGGCGCGGCTGCTCGGCGTCGCCCAGGTGCCTGACGACAGGGAAGCCACCGGCGGCCAGCCGGACGGCGAGCAACTGCAGGCCGACGACGTGCACTTCTCCTACGTCGAGGGTCGCGACGTGCTGCACGGCATCGATCTCTCCTTGCACGTCGGTGAGCGGATCGCGATGGTCGGCCCGTCGGGCGCCGGCAAGTCGACGCTCGGCCGACTGCTGGCAGGCATCCATCCGCCGACCCGCGGCTCGGTCACCGTTGGCGGGGTCGGGTTGACAGAGCTCCCGCTCGACGACCTGCGGCGACATGTCGCGTTGGTGACCCAGGAGCACCACGTCTTTGCCGGCACCCTCCGGGAGAACCTGGCGCTGGCTGCGCCACCCGACGCCGGTGACGACGAGATCTGGCGGGCCCTGACCGCCGTCGACGCAGCCGGTTGGGTGCGCTCTCTCCCGGGCGGCCTCGACACCACGGTCGGTTCGGGTGGGCGCCGACTCTCCGACGCGCAGGCACAACAGGTGGCGTTGGCCCGTCTCGTCCTGGCCGACCCGCACACGCTCGTCCTCGACGAGGCAACCTCCCTCATCGACCCACGGGCCGCGCGCCACCTCGAGCACTCACTGGCCGCCGTGCTCCGCGGTCGGACCGTGGTGGCCATCGCCCACCGCCTCTTCTCCGCCCACGACGCCGACCGGGTGGCGGTCGTGGAGGACGGCCGCGTCACCGAGTTCGGATCACACGACGAACTCGTTGCCGCCGCCGGTTCGTACGCCGCCCTATGGGACTCGTGGAACGGCGTGCCACGCCCTTGACCCCGCCGCGGCCCAGCGGAGAGAGGTGCCGGAGGGTGCCGAAGGGTCAGTTGGCCTTGGTGAGCGAGCGGCGGGTCACCTCGTTGGCGGCGCGCTGGAACTGCGTGACCAGGGCCTCGATCGTGAGCTGCCGGAGGCGGTTGACCGTGATCTCGAAGGCGCGCACCTCGTCCGGCGTGTGCTGGACGGCGCGGAAGGGTGCGACCACGTCACGCTTCATCACCTCGGTCAACTCCTCGGCCAGGGCGTCCATGTGGCGCGCGATCGCCGCACCCGCGGCGCGCATGCCCTCGACCGGGATGTCCAACTGGACCAGCTCAAGGCTCACTCGCAGCGCAGGTCGAGTCTCGAACTTGCGGCCGACGCGTTCGACCGCGCCCAGAGCGACCAGCAGGTCGACGTCAGCCGCCGAGAGCTTGCGACCGGCGATCTCGTCGAGCTCCGCGCGGGAGACGACGCGCAGCGCCTGGGCATCCCACGGGATCAACATCGACCGGCGCAGGGTCAGCTCTTCGACATCGGCGTCGACCGGCAGCGAGCGCATGTAGCCCTCGATCGCCTGAAGCGTGAACCCGTGGTCCTGCAAGGCGCGGACCATTTCGAGGCGCGAGAGGTGGGTGTCGTCGTAGTAGGCCATCCGGCCGCTGCGGATCGGCGGCGGGATCAGACCGAGCGTTGCGTAGTAACGGGTGGTGCGCACCGTCATTCCGACACGGGACGCGAGCTCGTCGATGGTGAGCAGTTCGTCGACGGACGACTCCGAGGCGGCTGACATGACTGTCACAGTAAACCTGCAATCCCGGCGTTGCCAAGTCGGTCTTGACGAACACTGCGGCAAGATGTGACGCTCTCTCTGTAACAGTTTCACTGTCAATGAAGGGGGTGCCCGTGGCAGCTCATCGTTCGCCGGCACCTCCCGAACAACTGGGCCTGGTCGACGGCTTCCGCGACGGGCTCCGATCGGGCTGGCAGGGCGGCGTCCGCACGTGGAAGCCGATCGCCGAGCTGCTCGGCATCCTCCGCCTGGCCGACCAGATGTTTCGTGGACTGTTCCGCTCGCTCCTGCTCCGCCGGTTCCCGACCGAGGAGCTGATCATCCAGACGTGGTACACGATCCGGGTCTGCACACTGCCGGCGCTGGCGGTGTCGATGCCGTTCGGGGTGATCCTCGCCCTCCAGGTCGGGGTCCTGGCCCAAGAGGTGGGGGCTGTCGCCTTCACCGGCGCTGGAAACACCTTGGCCGTGGTGCGGCAGGCGTCTCCGATGATCACTGCACTGATGCTCGCCGGCGTGGCCGGATCCGCGATCTGCGCCGACCTCGGTTCGCGCAAGATTCGCGAGGAGCTGGACGCCCTCGAGGTGATGGGCATCTCCGTCGTCGAACGCCTGCTGGTGCCCCGGATGATCGCGACCGTGATCGTGGCGGTACTCCTCAACGGAGTGGTCATGTTCTTCACGATCATCACCACCCTGATGGTCTCGGTCGTCCTCCAGGACCTGCCACCCGGCGCCTATCTCGCCTCGGTGACCACCCTCGCCCAGCTCTCCGACCTGTGGCTCTCGCTGGCGAAGGCAGCCGTCTTCGGCGTGATGTGCACGGTGATCGCGGCCTATCGGGGCCTCCACGTCTCCAGCGGCCCGACCGGCGTCGGCGACGCGGTCACCAGCGCGGTCGTGATCAACTTCGTGGCCCTGTTCGCGATGAACTTCGCGATCTCCCAGGCCTACTCGACCGTTGCCGGAGGGCCACTCGGATGAGCGCGAGGAGCCCCCACGCAGGTGCGCCGAGGCACGAGGCGCGCCGGAGTGAGGCACCGCAGCGCCCAGCCAAGACAGGTCGGATGAGCGCGAGGAGTCTCCGCGCCCAGCCGGTCCGGGCGGTCACCGCGCCGTTGGTCGAGCTCGGCGAGATGGCCCTGCTCTCCTGGCGCGCACTGATCGGCATTCCGTTGGCTCTCCGCCGCTACCGCGGTGAGATCGGACGCGTGCTGGCGGAGGTCACCCTCGGTTCCGGGGTCTTCGTGGTCGGCGGCGGCGTGGTGGGCGTCGTACTCCTGCTGTCCACCCTGACCGGCACCGAAGTCGGCCTCGAGGGCTACAACGGCCTTGATGTGATCGGCCTCGCGCCGTTGACCGGCTTCATCTCGGGTTATGCCAACACCCGTGAACTCGCTCCGATCGTCGCTTCGCTCGGTTTCGCCGCGCGCATCGGCTGTGGCTTCACCTCGCGGATCGGCGCGATGCGGATCAACGACGAGGTCGACGCGCTGGAGTCGATGGCGATCCGCCCGATCCCCTATCTGATCAGCACCCGCGTGGTGGCCTCGCTCGTGGTGATGCTGCCGCTGTTCCTGATCGGACTGGTCGGCACCTACGTCGCCACCGACTTCATGGTGACCACCTTCTTCGGCCAGTCGGCCGGCACCTACGACCACTACTTCAGCACGTTCGTGGCCCCGATCGACGTCATCTATGCCGGCGTCAAAGTGGTCGTGCTGACGTTGGTGATCACCCTGATCCACTGCTACTACGGCTACACCGCAAGCGGCGGCCCCGAAGGCGTGGGCCGCGCAACCGGCATGGCGATCCGCACGAGCATCGTCACCCTGACCGTCCTCGACATCCTGTTGACTCTGGCCCTGTGGGGCCCGGACCAGCAGGTCCAGATCTCGGGTTGACCATGGCTGACCACTCCGATCTCGTCCCCGGCTCCCGTGCCACCAAGATGGTGGCCGGCGCCGGTGTCGTTGCGCTGCTGCTCGGCCTGACGGCATGGCTCGGCGGCGGCTATCTGGGTCTGTTCACCGACGACGTGACCGTCGAGGCGAACCTGCCGGTCAGCGGCGACTCCCTGGGGGTCAACTCCGACGTCAAGTACCGCGGCCTCCGGGTCGGGCGAGTGGTCTCGGTGGAACAGGGAGCCGAGCCGGTCGCCAAGGTGATCCTGATGTCGGAGCACGCCGACCAGATCCCCGCCGACGTGCGGGCGCGCGTCCTGCCCGGCACCCTGTTCGGCAACGAGTACGTCGACCTGGTGCCGACGGCTCGCACGGGCACGAAGGCAGCTGGACCGATCGAGGCGGGTGCCGTCGTACCGGCTGACGACTCCGTCGAGACCGTGCGTCTGATGGACGCCTTCACCTCGGTGCAGAAGTTGTTGGTAGCCATGGACCCCGCCCGACTCGACCTGGCAATCTCGCAGTTGGCCGGCGCGCTGTCGGGACGCGGGCAGGACCTGCACCGGTTCCTGCGGGACGCCAGGTCGATGGTCGACACCTGGGAGACGATCGCGCCGACGTTCCACCGCGACATCGAGCTGATCGCCGAGAACGCAGACACCTTCGCCGACCTCGAACCCGCGCTGATCGACATCTTGCAGAACTCGCTGCCAGTTGCGCGACTGTGGGCCGACGAGCAGGAGGCGGTCCGCACCCTGCTCTCCGAAACCGCCACACTGCTGTCCACCGTCGATGCGTTCATGTCGGCCCAACAGCCCGTCCTCGCGCCGATCTTGAAGAACTACGCCAGCGTCGCCGAGGTGATGGCCGCCAACAGTGATCTGTTCGCGCGGACCATCGCGGGACTCCCGAGCGTGATGGAGAACGGTGCGGCGGCGGTCGAGGACGGCCAGATCCAGATGGAGGGCGCGATCGGCCTGCAACTGCCCGCGCCCTACGACGCCGACGACTGCCCGCGGTACGGCGCACTGAAGGGGCCGAACTGCCGATGAGGATCCTGCGCTCCCACCCCGGCGCCGTGCTCGGTGTCATCGCCTTCACCCTGATGTCGCTGTTGTTGACCGCGCTGGTGGCCGGAACCCTTGCCGGTGATAACAACAGCGAGCGGCTCCGCGTGCGCGCCGAGTTCCGCGACGCCACCGGTCTCCAGGCCGGGGACGACGTGCGCATCGCCGGCGTGCGGGTCGGCCGGGTGCTCGACACCGAACTGGTCGACAACTTGGCCATGGTCACCTTCGAGGTCGACGAGGAGCACTCCGTCGACACCGCGACCACCGCATCGATCGCCTACCTCAACCTGATGGGTCAGCGCTATGTGTCTCTGGAGCAGGGCCCCCGCCAGGAGACCACCCGTGGGCTGCGCACCGACGACCTGATTCCGGTCGGACGCACCCGGCCGGCGCTCGACCTGACCGCGATGTTCAACGCGTTCCGGCCACTCTTCGACGCCCTCGAGCCGGCCGAGCTCAACCTGCTGGCGGAGAACATCGTCGCGGTCCTCCAGGGCGAGGGCAACACGCTCTCGCACCTGACCCAGCAGGTGGGCCAACTGAGCAGTCATCTGGCCGGACGCGACGATCTGATCGGTTCGGTGCTCGACAACCTCACTCTCGTCCTCGACACGACCGACGAGCATCGCGACGAGATCGTCAAGATGATCTCGAGTCTGGGCAGCCTCACCGAGGGTCTCGCCAAGGACCGCAACAAGCTCGGCACCGCCCTGACCGACACCTCAGCACTCGCCGTACTCGTGGAGGACCTGACCGACCGGATCGACGATCCGCTGGTCGACGACCTCGTGCAACTGCGCGCCGTTGCCGACCACCTGTCGACCGAGACGCCGTTGCTGGCCGAGGTGCTCGCCGCGATCCCGGTGCAGTTCGGTGTCTACCTGCGGACACTCGGCTACGGCAGCCATCTCAACGTCTATGTGTGCACGCTCTCCGGCGCGGCACCGGGCACGCCAGTGGTCGACCTCTATCCCGCAGCCAAGCACTCGGAGCGGTGCCGATGAACGCCCTGATCTCCTCCCGGGTGACCCGATTGGCAGTCGCAGTGGCGTTGTTGTGCGCTGCGGTGGCGATCGTCGTACGCCTGCTGCCCGACGGCGACCTCTACCGGGCCGAGCTCAGCCACTCCGGCGGCATCCGCACCGGCGACAAGGTGCGGATTGCCGGGCTCGAGGTCGGCAAGGTGACTGCGGTGAGCGCCGAGCGCGACACGGTGCACGTGGAGTTCACCCTCGACGAAGGCGTCGAGCTCACCGACGACACCGTGGTCGAGGTCAAGTTGGAGTCGTTGCTCGGGCAACGGTTCCTCGGTCTCACCCCCGGCACCGGCGACCGCCTCGGACCGGGCGACACATTGGCGAAGGAACAGAGCCTCGACCCCTACACGATCGAGGAGTTCTGGCTCGAGGGCGCACCACGGATCCAGGCTCTCGACCTCGAGGCACTCGACGGTGCGATCGACGTCCTCACCGAGGACCTGTCGGCCGCTCCGTCCGACGTGCGTGCGGCGCTGACCGGGCTCGGCGACCTCGCTGCGGTGGTCAACAGCCGCGACGACCAGATCGCGCGCCTGATCACCTCGACCCGGTCCGTGACTGCGACGGTCCTCGACCAGCAGGACGAGATCGAGAAGCTGATGGATGAGGGCGAACTGGTGATGACGATGGTGCAGGACCGCAAGGAGGCGTTGCGCCTGCTGCTGCGCGACAGCAGACGTTTGGCCGGCCGGCTCACCGCGCTTGCGAAGCGGACCACCCCGGAGATCGCGCCAGCGCTGCGCGACCTGCGCAAGGTGCTGAAGGTGCTGAAGGAACAGGAGTCCGACCTCGACCTCGTGCTCGACCGCCTCGGTCCGACCATGCGGGTCTACACCAACGCCGCCGGCGACGGTCCGTGGCTCGGGGTCAACGCGCCGTACTTCGTGCTGGGTGACGACTTCTGGTGCACGTTGATGTCGAAGGGGTGCCGATGAAGGCCCCGGCCCGCCCCCTGCTCCTCGGCGGTCTCGCCGTCGCGCTGGTTCTCGCCCTGTTGGTGTGGTGGCGCTGGAGCGGCGAGGACACCATCGTGGTCAGCGCCGACTTCCGTGACACCACCGGTCTGTACGTCGGCAACGACGTCGAGTACCTCGGCGTACCGGTCGGCACCGTGACGGCGATCGAGCCCCGCGGCACGGTGATGCGGGTGGAGCTTGAGCTCGACACTGACACGGACCTGCCTGCAGAGGCTGCCGCGACGATCCTGCAGTCGTCGCTGGTCACCGATCGTTATGTCGAGATCGGCCCTGCCTACCTGGACGGACCGACCCTCGGCGACGGCGACCACATCGCGGTCGAGCGGACCCGCAGCCCGGCTGGTGTCGACGAGATCACCGCGTCGATCGACGACTTGATCCGGGCCCTCGACGAGACCACGCCCGGCGGCAACGACGTCGGCGACCTGCTGCGCAGCGCAGCCGACACGTTCCGCGGCAACGGCGCCCTGTTGCGTGAGACCCTGGTCAGCGGCGAGGAGGCGCTGGCCACTGTGAACGCACGTGGCGACGACCTCAAGGCAGTCACCGCCGACCTGGCGGTCCTGGTCGAGGCGGTCGCCGACCGCGACGAGTCGATCCGCAGTTTCTCCACCTCGCTGGACGAGACGACCGCCGTGGTGGCCGAACAGCGCAAGAGCATCTCCGGCACCCTCCGGTCACTCGACGAGCTCACCGGCGTCGTCGAGAAGTTCGTGCGTCGCAACGGCACCGTGCTCAGCGAGGATCTGGCTGGCGCCCTGCGCACCGCCAAGCAGGTGCGCAGGCACCAGGCCTCACTCACCGAGGCGTTCGACACGATGCCCACGCTCGCCGAGAACCTCGCCCGTGCCTATGACTGGAAGCAGGGCCGCCTCCGCGTGCAGTTCAACACCGAGACCGGCCCCTTCGCCGCTGCGTTCCGTCGGCAGTTCTGTCAGACCTTCATCGGCATGCTGTGCAACGACCTGTTCACCGACGAGGGCACCGGTCTGCTCGACTTCGTCTTCGACGATCTCCACGACGTACTCCCGGGGAACTTGCCATGACCGGGGGCGTCGGTCGGCCGGCCTCGTGCCGGAATCGGGCCGTTCGTGTCGGTAATTCCCGGCACGAAGGGGCCAATTACCCGCTCAACCGGGGAATTGGGTTCCGCCGACGGATCGCGGCGCCGATCCTGGCGCTGGGGGTGCTGTTCGGCGGCGCAGGCTGTGGGCTCGACCTGCACGACGTCCCGATGCCGTCCCTGATCAGCGGCCCGACATGGGAGCTGGAGGCAGTCTTCGACAGTGCGCTCAACCTGCCGCTGGAGTCGCCGGTGAAGGTGGAGGGCCGGATCGTCGGGCAGGTGCGTTCGATCGACGTGCAGGACTATCGGGCCGTGGTGACGATGGACCTCCTCGACGAGGTCCGGCTGCACGAGGGCACCACGGCTGAGATCCGACTCACCTCCCCCATGGGTACGGCGTTCGTCGAGTTGGTCGACGGTGCCGGACAGCGACCCCAGTTGGCCGCCGGGACGCGGCTGGCGGAGGACGTGACCACCCGCGCACCCGACGTGGCGGACCTGCTGAGCTCACTGTCCGTGGTGGTCACCGGAGGCGCCTTTGCCGACGTCCGCACGATCGTCAGGGAGTTGAACGTCGCGCTCGACTCCAACTCTCCGACCGTGCACGGCCTCCTGGCCGGTCTCGACCGGGTGATGACCGACCTCAACGACCACACACCGCAGATCGACGCCGCACTGACGTCGGTGGACCGGTTGACCCGCCGGCTCGGCGACGACATGCCGATGCTCGTCACCGCGGTGCGCGACCTCGAACCGGCGATCAGGGCGCTCGACTCCCAGCGTGGCGACCTGCTCCGCCTGCTGCGTACCGTGCGCGAGCTGGGCAGCACCAGCGAGACCTTCATCGGTGCGGTGCGTGACGACCTGGTGGCCGCACTCGACCACACCGGACCGGTCCTGCGGACCCTCGCCGAGAGCCGCACCGACCTGAACCGCACGATGCGCGGTCTGATCGAGTTCGGCATCCGCACCGACGACGCCTCCCCCGGAGACTTCTCCAACTTCGACCTGACCCTGTTGCTCGACCCGAAGGGCCTCGACCCCGTCCCGCAGAACCCCGACGCCCCGGCCGGACAACCGCAGCTCCCCGACGTACCGGGGATCCCGGTGTTGCCCGGCCTGGAAGATCTGCTCGGCGGCCTGCTCGACCCCCTGACCGGAGGCCCACGATGAGTTCAACAGCGGTGACCCGCCGGGTCCGGCTGGCCCAGGTGCTCCTGTTGGCGATCCTGGTCGGCGGCACGGTCTATGTGGCCGATGCCGTCGTCGGCGGTGGCCTCTTCTCCTCGCCGTACCACCTGAAGGTGCAACTCGACCAGGCTGGCGGCCTCCATCCCCGCTCGACGGTCACCTATCGCGGGCAGAAGGTGGGCGTGGTCACCGACGTCCGCATCACCGACCACGGCATCGAAGCCGATCTCGAGGTGGAGAAGGGGGTCCGGATCCCCGAGGACAGCGCCTTCCACGTCCGCAACCTCTCCGCCGTCGGTGAGCAGCACCTCTATGTCGAGCCTCGTTCAGACGGCGGGCCCTACCTCGGCGACGGCGACGTGGTGACCACGGCGGACACCTCCACACCGATGCCGATGCCCCAGGTGCTCGCCGACGCGCAGAGCCTGATGGGGCGCATCGACACCGACGACATTGCCACGATCGCCGACGAGCTCGACGCCGCTCTGGGCGACGGATCACTGGACCTGCGACGCGCGAGCCTCGAGCTTGAGGACGCCTTCGCGCTGCTCCAGCAGATGCAGCCCGACCTGATCCGGTTGACCCGCCGCGGACAGGTGCCGCTGACCACCTTCGCCGAGCGCGGGGAGGAGATCCGCCGTACCGTGCGTCAGGCCGAGCAGGTCTCGCAGGAGATCGCAGCCGCCACGCCCACGCTCGCCAGCCTGCTCGACAACGCCGCTCGGGTCAGCCACGACGCGCTCAACCTGTGGGGCGACGTCGAGCCCACGGTCGAGGACCTGCTGGCCCAGGCCGCGCCGTTGATGGCGATGGCCGGCAGCCGGGTGCCGGGCCTGCGGCACTGGCTCGGTTGGCTGCCCGCGCAACTCGGCGCGATGGCTGGCAGCACGCGCGGCGGCAGCGGACGGGTGCTGTTGGTGCCGAAGGTCCTCAAGAACTGTGAGTACGACGTCCGACGACGCTCTGTCCACGACCTCGACGCACGCACGGTCGACACCACGGTCGCGTGCGACGACTCGGTGCCCAACACCCAGGGGCGGGGTTCGGTCAACGTGCCGCGACCGTGAGCGCCGGGAGCGCCCGTCGCTATTGACAGTGCCACTGTCACTGTTAGATTTGTCCCTGACCGTCGAACCGAAAGGGATCTGCCCCATGACCGAGTCCGCCCGCCCCCTCTTCGAGGCCGAGCACGAGGCTTTTCGCCAGACCGTCCGCACCTTCCTGGAGCGCGAGGTGGTTCCCTTCCACGACCAGTGGGAGAAGGACGGCATCGTCCCGCGTGAACTGTGGAAGAAGGCCGGCGAAGCAGGTCTGCTCTGCTTCGACGTGCCCGAGGAGTACGACGGCCCCGGCGTGGCGGACTTCCGCTACAACGTGATCGTGTCCGACGAGCAGGCCCGCGCCGGCGTCAGTGGTCCGGGCTTCTCGGTGCACACCGACATCATCGTCCCCTACCTGATCAGCCTTGGCACCGACGAGCAGAAGCGTCGCTGGTTGCCCGGCTGCGTCAGCGGCGACATCATCACCGCGATCGCGATGACCGAGCCCGGCGCCGGTTCCGACCTGCAGGGCATCCGCACCACCGCGGTCGACCAGGGTGACCACTACCTGCTCAACGGTTCCAAGACCTTCATCTCCAACGGCATCAACTCCGACCTGGTGATCGTCGTGGCGCGCACCAACCCCGACGCCGGCCACCAGGGCATCAGCCTGCTCGTCGTCGAGCGCGGCATGGAGGGCTTCGAGCGCGGTCGCAACCTCGACAAGATCGGTCTGCACGCCCAGGACACCGCCGAACTCTCCTTCACCGACGTGCGGGTGCCCAAGCAGAACCTGCTCGGCGAAGAAGGCAGCGGCTTCATCTCCTTGATGATGAACCTCCCGCAGGAGCGGCTGATCATCGCCGCCCAGGCCGCCGCTGCGTGCGACCACCTGGTGGAGATCTGCCTCGACTACGCCAAGACCCGCCAGGCCTTCGGCAAGCCGATCGGCAAGTTCCAGAACACCCGCTTCCTGATCGCCGAGATGGCCACCGAGGCCAGGGTGACCCGCGTCTTCGTCGACGACTGCATCCGCAAGCACCTCGCCGGCGAACTCGACGCCACCGGCGCCTCGATGGCGAAGTGGTGGGCCACCGAGCTGCAGAACAAGCTGGTCGGTCAGGCGGTGCAGTTGCACGGTGGTTATGGCTACATGATGGAGTACCCCGTCGCGAAGGCCTTCCTCGACAGCCGGATCTCCACGATCTACGGCGGCACCACAGAGATCCAGAAGGAAATCATCGGCCGATCGATGGGCCTGTGACGATGGACTTCGACCTCCCCGAGTCCGCCCAGATCGTGCGCGACGGCGTCGCCGCCGTCGCCGCGAAGTTCGACCACACCTACTGGGGGCGGTGCGAGGAGGAACAGCGCTTTCCCCAGGAGGTGTGGGACGAGCTCGCCACCGGCGGCTGGTTGGGTCTCAACGTCCCCGAGGAGTACGGCGGCGGCGGACAGGGCCTGTTGGAACTGACCGTCGCCAACGAGGCGCTGACCGCGTCCGGCGGTGTCGCCGGAACGTTCCTCTATGTGACCACCCCGGGCTTCGGTGCCACCACCATCGTGCGGCACGGCACCGAGGAACAGAAGCAGGAAGTGCTGCCGGCGCTGGCCGAGGGCAGGGCGCAGTTCTGCCTCGCCCTCACCGAGCCCGATGCTGGGTCCAACACGATCGAGATCACCACCCAGGCCCGCCGCGACGGTGATGACTTCTTGATCCGTGGCCAGAAGGTGTGGATCTCCAACGTCGAACGCGCCGACTGGATGATCGCGGTCACCCGCACCATCCCGGCAGCCGAGGCGAAGCCGCGGGTCTCCGGCTTCACGCTCTTCCTGATCGACGTCAAGCAGGCGTTGGCGGCCGGCACCCTGAGCTACACCCCGATCCCCAAGATGGGCAGCAACATCCTGCACTCGAGCCAGGTCTTCTTCGACGACGTCCGGGTGCCTGCACACCGGGTGATCGGCGAGGTCGACCAAGGGTTCGCGGTGCTCTGGGATGTGCTCAACCCCGAGCGGATCATCGCCGCCGGCGGCGCCGTCGGCACTGCCGAGGCGGCCCTCGACATCGCGGTCGACTACGCGAAGTCACGCACTGTGTTCGACAAGCCGATCGGCGCCAACCAAGGCATCCAGTTCCCGCTCGCCCAGATCAAGGCCCGCTACGAGGCAGCACGTCTGATGACCTACAAGGCGGCTTGGCTCTTCGACCAAGGGCGCCCGTGCGGCGACGAGGCCAACATCGCCAAGCTGCTCGGGACGCAGGCGGCGTGGGAGGCAGCCGACCAGGCGTTCCAGACCCTGGGCGGCATGGCCTACTCCAAGGAGTACCCGATCGAGCGGATCTTCCGCGACGCCCGGATCGCCAAGAACATCCCTGTCTCGGAACAACTCGTCCTGGCCCACATCGGCAGCCAGCAGCTCGGCCTGCCCAAGAGTTACTGAGTTTCCCGACCAGTCCTGAGGAGCACCATGAGCACCACCGAAGTCCTGCGCAACGAGATCCTCCAGCGGATCGACGGGCTCACCATGCCCGCCGCACTGGCCCGCACCGTCGAGCAGTTCGGCGACGACCCGGCGTACTCCGACAAGGTCGGGATCGACGGCGCCGGGTGGCGCACACTGACCTGGCGCGAGGTGCGCGAGAGCGCTCTGGACGCCGCAGCCGGCCTGGTCGACCTCGGTCTCGAGCCGGGTGACCACGTGGCGATCATGGCGAGCAGCCGCATCGAACACGTGCTGGCCGACATCGCCGCAGTGCACGCGGGCGGCGTACCGATCTCCGTCTATGCAACCCTCTCGCCCACCCAGGTCGAGCAGGTTGCCGCCGACGCGCGCCCGACCGTGGTGGTGCTCGAGGGGGCCGACCAGGTCGCCCGGTGGGAGTCCACGCTGGCCGGCGCCGACCACATCCGGGCAGTGGTGGTGCTCGATGCCGACGCAGCCGCAGGACGTACGACGTGGGACCAGCTGGTGAGCACCGGCGCTGCCCGTCGTGCGGCCGATCCGTCACTGGTCCAGGCACGTGTCGACCAGATCACGCCGGACCAACCGCTGACCGTCCTGTTCACCTCGGGCACCACCGGAGCACCGAAGGGCGTGGTCCTGACCCACACCAACCTGCTCTTCGAGGCGGAGTCGTCCAACACCACGGCCGGCACCACCGAGCCCGGCATCACGCTTTCCTACCTGCCGTTCGCACACATCGCTGAGCGGATCCTGGGCATGTACATCCCACAGCACCAGAGCGGTCACGTGCACCTGATCGCCGACCCCTCCCTGCTGGTCGGAGCGTTGGCCGAGGTGCGCCCAACCCGGTTCTTCGGCGTCCCCCGCGTCTGGGAGAAGATCCGCACCGGCGTGTCCGCCCGTCTGGCCGCCGAGCCCGACGAGCAGAAGCGCGCCGGCATCGAGCAGGCGATGGCGGTCGGGCTCGAATACGTCGAGGCACTGCAGTACGGCAACAGCCCGTCGCCCGAACTGACCGCCCGCTTCGAGGCCGTCGACGGCGCGGTGCTCGGTCTGCTGCGCGGCCTGCTGGGCCTCGACCGGTGCACGTGGGCCGCGAGCGCGGCCGCGCCGATGCCGGAGGAGGTCGCCCGATTCTTCGCTGGCCTCGGGATGCGCATCTACGATGTCTACGGCATGACCGAGACCAGTTCTGCGGTGGCCGCCTGCGGCCCCGACTCGTTCCGGCTCGGCACCGTCGGACGCGCGCTGGCCGGCATCGAGATCACCCTGGCCGAGGACGGCGAGATCCTCGCCCGCGGCCCGGTCGCCACCCCCGGCTACCTCAACCGGCCCGAGGCGACCGCCGACCTGTTCGACACCGACGGCTGGGTGCACACCGGTGACATCGGCGAGATCGACGCCGATGGCTTCATCAAGGTCGTCGACCGCAAGAAGGAAATGATCATCACCTCGTCAGGCAAGAACATCGCGCCCTCCAACATCGAGAACATGCTCAAGGAGAGCCCGCTGGTCGGCCACGCGCTGGCCTACGGCGAGTCCCGTCCGTACGTCGTCGCGGTGATGACCCTCGACCCGGAGATCGCGCCCCTGGTGGCCGCGAAGGTCGGCGTCGAGTTCACCGACCTGGCTGCACTCGCGGCCGACCCGACGATCCTCGCCATGGTCGGACAGGCAGTCGACTCGGCCAACGAGCGCCTCTCCCGCCCCGAGCAGGTCAAGAAGTGGACGCTGCTTCCCGTGGAGTGGACCGCGGAGTCTGCGGAACTCACCCCGACGCTGAAGTTGAAGCGTCGCGTTGTCCACACCAACTACTCGGGCCAGATCGACTCTCTCTACGCTGGCTCCTGAGTGCCGGTCTCCCACATCTGAAGAGGTACACCGATGAAGATCTCCACCATGCTCATGTACGACGGCAACCCGCGCGCTGCCGCCGACCAGGTCGTCGAACTTGAAAGGGCCGGCCTCGACACCGTCTGGGTCGCCGAGGCATACGGCTTCGACTCCCCCACCCTGATGGGCTATCTCGCCGCGAAGACCGAGACCGTCGAGATCGGCTCGGCGATCCTCAACATCTATTCGCGCACGCCCGGCGCCCTGCTCCAGACCGCTGCCGGTCTCGACAACGTCTCGGGCGGGCGGGCGCTCCTCGGCCTCGGAGCCTCCGGGCCCCAAGTGATCGAGGGGTTCCACGGGGTGCCCTACTCGAAGCCGTTGGCCCGCACCGCCGAGGTGATCGAGATCATCCGGACCGGCATGCGGCGCGAACCGCTGCAGAGCGACGGCCTGGTCAAGCTGCCGCTCACCAAGGCCGACGGGGCCGTCACCGGTCTGGGCAAGCCGCTGAAGCTGCTCACCAAGCCGGAGCGTTCGAGCGTCCCGATCTATGTCGCCGCGCTCGGTCCCAAGAATGTCGAACAGGCCGCCGAGATTGCCGACGGTTGGCTGCCGCACCTGTTCTGGCCGGAGAAGTTCTCGATGGTGTGGGGCGACGCGATCACCGCCGGCACCGCGCGTCGTGACGCCTCGCTCGGCGCGATGGACATCGTCGCCGGCGGCATGCTCGCGATCGGTGAGGGTCCTGAGACGAAGGCGCTGCTCGACTTCGCACGGCCGATGTTTGCCCTCTACGTCGGCGGCATGGGTGCCAAGGGCAAGAACTTCTACAACGACGTCGCCCGCGCCTACGGCTACGAGGAGGAGGCCGAGAAGATCCAGGATCTCTACCTCTCCGGCAAGAAGAAGGAAGCCGAGGCCCTGATCCCCTCCGAGTGGCTCGAAGCGGCCAACCTGGTCGGGCCCGCGTCGTACATCAAGGAGCGGGTCGCCGCCTTCGCCGAGGCCGGCGTCACCAGCCTCAACGTGCACCCGGCGAGCGACAACCCCGCCGGCACGGTCGCCGAACTCAAGGCACTCCTCTGAGTCTCTGACCTCGCACCACCACCTGTTCCCTGACGTTCGGCACCTGTGCCGAACGTCAGGGACTAGGTTGATCTGGTTGCTGTGACGTACTGCAGGAGACCACGCACCTCACGGTCGATCTCCACGAAGCCGGCCGCCTCGAGCCGCCCAGTGAAGTCGTCGCGGTCGAAGACGCGCAGGCCGGCAGGGCCGGCAATGATGGCCTGCAGACGACCGAGGCCGGGCAGTCGGGACGACGCCGAGGCCATCAGGGACACCCGACCGCCCGGTGCGACCACGCGGGAGATCTCCTCCAAGACGCGGAAGGGATCCGGGATCAGGTAGAGCGCGCCGTAGCAGAGCACCGCATCGAGCGATCCGTCGGCAAACGGCAACTGGTGGCCGCTGCCGCGCAGGTACGACGTCACACCGGTCGCGTTGTCCCGGCGGGCCCGCTGCAGCATCGGGGCGGAGAGATCGACACCCACGGCGCGACCGTTCGGGCCGACCGACTCCCCCAGCACCCGGGTGAAGGCGCCGGGGCCACAGGCCAGGTCGAGCACTCGAGCGCCGGGGCGCAGCCGCAGCGAGTCGACCGCCGCCTGCTTCTCCGAGCGGTAGTGGTCCAGGTCGAAGCCCATCGCGGCCCAGAACAGGGCTGGTCGCCAGGCCCGTTCGTAGACCGGCGCCAACAGCGTGCTCTGCATCGCCCGCTGCGCCAGCGAGTCGTCACCGGCGAAACCTGGGACACCCATGCCGCCACCCTAGAGCCAGCGGGCTCGTCGGCCACGGCCGTTTGGTCGAATCGAGAGGCGCCGTGGAACAATGCACTGGTTGATCGGAGGGGAGTATTCCTTCGCGGTGACGTCGTCAATACGGTCGGGTCTCGGTTCGCCCGGCGTCACCGGTCCGTCCGCTTCGGCGGGAGGGCGGAAGAGACCTCCGGAGTCCATGTCCGGCTGGCGTAGTCTCGAACTGATGCCAGCACACGCCACTCCGGAGGAGAGAACTCCCACGTGAATGCACTTTTCGGTGACTCTGTCGCCTCCCCGCTGATCTGGGGAATCACCATCGTCGTCCTGGTCGGCGTGCTGATGGTGGACCTGCTGATCATCGGTCGCCGTCCGCACGAGCCGTCGATGCGGGAAGTCACCAAGCACCTGGCGTTCTTCGTCTCGATGGCGATCGTCTTCGGCGTCTGTCTTCTGATCTTCGCCAGCCCGCACGAGTTGTCGCCCAACCCCGGAGCGGAGTTCTTCGCCGGCTGGTTGACCGAGTACTCACTGTCGATCGACAACCTGTTCATCTTCATCATCATCATGACGAAGTTCGGTGTCCCGCGGCAGTACCAGCAGACCGCCCTGATGATCGGCATCGTGCTGGCGCTGATCATGCGCGCTGTCTTCATCGTGGTCGGTGCCGCGGCGATCAACGAGTTCTCGTGGGTCTTCTACATCTTCGGCCTGTTCCTGCTCTACACCGCGGTGAAGTTGGCCGGTGAGGGTCAGCACGACGACGAGGATGAGTTCGAGGAGAACAAGCTGGTCAAGTTTGCCGAGACCCACCTCCCGGCGACCAGCGAGTGGCACGGCACCAAGCTGACGGTCAAGCAGGCCGGCAAGCGGATGATCACCCCGATGTTCCTGGTGATCCTGGCCCTCGGCACCACCGACCTGCTGTTCGCGCTCGACTCCATCCCGGCGATCTACGGGTTGACCAAGGACCCCTACCTGGTCTTCACCGCCAACATCTTTGCGCTGATGGGCCTGCGCCAGCTCTACTTCCTGATCGGTGGGCTCCTCCAGCGCCTGATCTACCTCTCCTACGGCCTGTCGTTCCTGCTCGCCTTCATCGGCGTGAAGCTGATCCTGCACGCGATGCACGAGAACGAGCTGCCGTTCATCAACGGCGGCGAGCACATCTCGTGGGCACCGGACATCCCGATCTGGCTCTCGCTGGTCGTGATCGTCGGCACCCTGGCCGTCACCGCCATCGTCAGCCTGCTCGCCACCCGGAGGCAGAACAACCGGGCCTGACCCCCCGGGGGGTGGGTCACCGGAGCTCGTTGGCGACGGTTGACCCACCCGTCTGGGTCAACCGTCGATCAATGCCGTGGCCGCTGTCCTTCTGCGACTCACCCGAGCAGCGGGCAGCTCACTCCCACTCGATGCCTCCGCTGCGCTCCGCCATCGAGCGTCAACTCCCCTGGACGTCGAGCGGGCAGCTCGCTCCGCTCACTCCCACTCGATGGTGCCCGGCGGCTTCGACGTGACGTCGAGGACGACCCGGTTGACGTCTGCCACCTCGTTGGTGATGCGGGTGGAGATCCGCTCCAGCACGTCGAAGGGCAGCCGTGCCCAGTCGGCGGTCATCGCGTCCTCGGAGGTCACCGGACGGATCACCACCGGGTGGCCGTAGGTCCGGCCGTCGCCCTGCACGCCGACCGAGCGCACGTCGGCCAGGAGCACCACCGGCATCTGCCAGATGTCGCGGTCGAGACCGGCCAGGGTGAGCTCTTCTCGCGCGATCGCATCGGCCTCGCGAAGCAGGTCGAGACGGTCACGGGTGACCTCACCGATGATCCGGATGCCCAGACCC
The DNA here is from genome assembly GCA_040393845.1 of Nocardioides daejeonensis. Classification (GTDB taxonomy): domain Bacteria; phylum Actinomycetota; class Actinomycetes; order Propionibacteriales; family Nocardioidaceae; genus Nocardioides; species Nocardioides daejeonensis_A. The sequence goes on along the minus strand of JBEBTI010000008.1, from coordinate 10,320 downwards.
GGGCCGGGGAACGGCTGGCGCCAGACGATCTCGGCGGGCAACCCGAGTTGCTCGCCGACGAGCCGCACCTCGTCCTTGAACAGGGTGCGCAGTGGCTCGACCAGCTCGAACTCGAGGTCCTCGGGCAGGCCACCGACGTTGTGGTGGGACTTGATCGTCGAGGTCCCTGCGCCGCCGCCCGACTCCACCACGTCGGGATAGAGCGTGCCCTGCACCAGGAAGCCGACCTTGTCGCCCTCGGCCGCAGCCTCACCCAACACGGTGACCTCGGCGGACTCGAAGGCGCGGATGAACTCGCGGCCGATGATCTTGCGCTTCGTCTCGGGCTCGCTGACCCCGGCCAACGCGTCGAGGAAGGTCTGCTGGGCGTCGACCACGTGCAGCTTGACACCGGTTGCCGCCACGAAGTCACGCTCGACCTGCTCGGCCTCGCCCTTGCGCAGCAACCCGTGGTCGATGAAGACGCAGTCGAGCCGGTCGCCGATCGCCCGCTGGACGATCGCCGCCGCGACCGCGGAGTCGACGCCGCCGGACAGACCGCAGATGGCGCGCCCCTCGGGACCGACCTGGGCCTGGATGCGCGCGATCTGCTCTTCGACGATGTTGACCATCGTCCACGTCTGACGACAGCCGGCGATGTCGTGCAGGAAGTGCTCCAACACCCGCTGACCGTGCTCAGAGTGCAGCACCTCGGGGTGCCACTGGACTCCGGCCAGGCGTCGATCGAGGTCTTCGAACGCAGCCACGGGTGTCACGTCGGTGGAGGCCAGCACGTCGAAGCCCTCGGGCGCGGCCACCACCGAGTCACCGTGCGACATCCACACTTTGTGTTCGGCCGGAACGTCGGCCAACAGGGTGCCGCCGGCGGTGACGCGGACCGGCGTACGGCCGTATTCGCGCGTGCCCGTGGCCGCCACGTGGCCGCCGAGACCAGCAGCCATCAACTGGAATCCGTAGCACATGCCGAACACCGGGACCCCCGCGCTGAACACGGAGGCGTCGATGCCGGGCGCACCGTCGGCGTAGACCGAGGAGGGGCCACCCGAGAGGATGATCGCCTTCGGGCGGCGCTCCAGCATCTCGGCGATCGGCATCGAGTGCGGCACGATCTCGGAGTACACCCGGGCCTCACGGACCCGTCGTGCGATCAACTGCGCGTACTGCGCTCCGAAGTCGACGACGAGGACGAGGTCGTGATCCGACCCTGCGGTCATGGAGGGGCCTTTCGACGTGCGGCGGGTGCTCGGCCGAAGTCTAACGGCGTACGGCGTGCAGCCCGATTCCGGTGCGCCGCCGAGCTTCGCGGCGCCGACCGGGCCCAGAAATGCACCAAGGCCCGGCCGGGGAGGGAGGGTGGCCGGGCCCTGGTCGCCCACGCATCTGATGGACAGAGCCTGAGCACCGAGTCCGACGTGGGAGGGAGCATGACTGTCGGACTCAGTGGCTCAACGACCCCTGACGAGGGGGGTTACGCCCCCGTTGCGACCGGTTTCAGCGCACCTCGACGATCGGCAGTCGGAGCGCGGCAGGCGCCGATGCGGGCACGACCGGGCGACGTGGTTGCACCGGAGCGATGCGCGCGTAGGGCTCCCCCGGCGCGGGCCGCGGGTCGGGCTCACCCTTGTTGGGCCAGAACGCCATCGCGCGCTCTGCCTGGGCGGTGATCGTCAACGACGGGTTGACACCGAGGTTCGCCGAGATCGTCGATCCGTCCACGATGTGCAGGCCGGGATAGTTGTGCATCCGCTGGTAGGGATCCACCACGCCGCTCTCGGCGCTGTCACCGATCGTGCAGCCGCCGATGAAGTGCGCGGTCAGCGGCCGGCTGAACGGCTCACCGATGTTGCCCCCTGCGGTGCCTCGCATCACCTCGGCCATCCGGCGCACGGCTTCGTAGGCGATCGGGATGTAGGTCGGGTTGGGTTCGCCGTGACCCTGCTGGGAACTCATGATCCAGCCGAACGGCGTCTTCTTGCCCACCGTCGTGATCGAGTTGTCCAAGGTCTGCATCACCAGGGCGATCACGGTGCGTTCCGACCAGTGCGACATGTCATAGAGATCGAGGGCCTGGGCCCGCTGGCGCCAGAGCTCCTTGAGCCACGTCACCACGCGGTTCTCGTCGTCCTTCTCGTCGGCGAGCACCGTCTGCATCAGCGCCATGAAGTTGCTGCCCCGGCCGTAGCGCACCGGCTCGATGTGGGTGTGCTCGTCGGGGTGCCACGAGGAGGTGATCGCCACGCCCTCGGTGTAGTCGGTCGTGAGGTCCGGTGCGAGCGCACCGAGGATCGCCTCGGAGTTGGTGCGGGTCAGCACCCCCAACCGGTCGGAGATCGCCGGCAGGTCGCCCTCGCCCTTGAGCTTGTGCAGCAACTTCTGGGTGCCGAGCGCGGCCGCTGAGAAGACCACCTGGTCGGCGGTGAAGGTGCGCACCGCCGTACGCCGGCTCAGCTTCGCCTTGGTCCACCGGGTGTCGATGGTGAAGCCGCCACCGGCGCGCGGACGCACCCGGGTGACGGTGGTCAGCGGGTGGATCACTGCGCCGTTGCGCTCGGCCAGATGGAGGTAGTTCTTCACCAAGGTGTTCTTGGCGTTGTGACGACAGCCGGTCATGCACTCACCGCAGTTGCGGCAGGTGTTGCGGGCCGGACCCGCGCCACCGAAGTAGGGGTCCTCCTTCTCGGTGCCACCGGGCTCGCCCGGACCGCCGAAGAAGACGCCCACCGGAGTGGGGTGGAAGGTGTCACCGACACCCATCTCCTCGGCGACCTTCTGCATCACATCGTCCGCCGGCGTACGCAGGGGGTTCTCGACCACGCCGAGCATGCGCTTGGCCTGGTCGTAGTAGGGAGCGAGTTCGTCCTTCCAGTCGGTGATGTGGGCCCAGGAGTTGTCGCGGTAGAAGGCGTCCAGCGGTTCATAGAGCGTGTTGGCATAGACCAACGACCCACCGCCGACACCGGCGCCAGCCACGATCAGGCAGTCCTTGACCATGTCGATGCGCTGGATCCCGTAACACCCGGCCTCAGGACGGAAGAGGTATTTCTTCAACTCGAACGACGTGTTGGGCAGGTCTTCGTCCTCGAAGCGGGCGCCCGCCTCGAGAACACCGACCCTGTAGCCCTTCTCGGTCAGGCGCAGTGCGGTGACCGAGCCACCGAATCCCGAACCGATCACCAGGACGTCGTAGTGGGTGGTTGCTGCCACGGTCATGCCCTTCCGATCTTCTTCATCAGCCGCTCGGTCGAGCCGAGCACCTTCGCGAACGTGCGGTTGGACATGCCCGGGGCCGGCCGGAAGGGCCACCCGCGCTGCGTGCCGACCGACTGCACCTCGGTGTAGCGGTGGATGCCCTCGGCACCCTGACGACGCCCTGTGCCCGAGTCGCGCATGCCGCCCATCGGAGCGTCGAGCGAGGCGAACGTGGCGCCGTACCCCTCGTTGATGTTGACCGTGCCGCACTTGATCTCGCGCGCGATCGCCCGCGCCCGCTTGCCGTCCTGGCTGTAGATCGCAGCGTTGAGGCCGTAGTTTCCCTCGTTGGCCTTGGCGATCGCCTTGGTCTCGTCACTGAAGCGGTAGAGCGAGATCACCGGGCCGAAGGTCTCGTTGCCGAAGCAGGTCATCTCATCGGTCACGCCCTCGAGAATGGTCGGCTCGTAGAAGTAGGGGCCGAGGTCGGGGCGGGCGCGACCACCGGTCAACACCGTGGCGCCCTTGGCGACCGCATCGGCGACGTGCGCCTGCACGGTGTCGAGCTGGTCCTGGGAGATCAGCGAACCCATGTCGGTGGTCCACTCGTGGCCGGGGCCGAGCACCATCGCCTCGGTGCGGGCGACGAAGCGCGGGACGAAGCGGTCATAGATCTCGTCGGCGATCAGCATCCGCTCGGTGGAGACACACAGCTGGCCCGCGTTGGAGAACGTGGCGCGCGTGGCGCCTTCTGCTGCCTTCTCGATGTCGGCGTCGCGGAGGATCAGGATCGGGTTCTTGCCGCCGAGTTCCAGCGAGCAACCGATCAGGCGCTCGGCGCACCCGGCAGCCACCCTCTTGCCGGTGGCGGTCGAGCCGGTGAAGCAGACGTAGTCGGCGTTCTCGATGATCCGGGTGCCCGCCTGCGAGCCCGGGCCGGCGACGACCGACCAGAGGTCCCTCGGGAAGCCGGCCTCCTCAAGCAACTTGGCGCCGAGCAAGGCGGTCAGCATCGTCTGGCTGTCGGGCTTGGTGACCACGGCGTTGCCGGCCATCAGCGCGGGCAGGCCGTCGCACAGCGCCATCGTGAACGGGTAGTTCCACGGCGCGATGATGCCGACGATGCCCTTGGGGACGCGGTTGATGTCGATGCGGGTCGCGCCGGGAACCACGCCCGGGCGGCGGCTCGAGTCGAGGTGCTGGTGGATGGTGCGCGCGTAGTAGCGGGCCGTCAGCGCGACGTGGTAGGCCTCGAGATAGGCGTCCTTGCGTGCCTTGCCCGACTCCCACACCGCGACGTCGCAGATCTCCTCCGCGCGGTCGAGCACCAGGGTGTGCAGGCGCAGCAGCACCTCGGCCCGGTGGTCGAGGCTGGTGCGCGACCAGGCCGCCTGGGCACGTCGAGCGCGCTCGAACGCCTCGAGCACGTCGGCATCGCTCGACTGGGGCACGTGCGCCAGCGGCTGTCCGTTGCACGGTGAGACGGAGAGTGCCGTCGTACCGCTGGTCGACACGATGCGGTCGGTGAGGGTGGCGGCGTACTCCGGCTCGAACACGTAGGAGGCGCTCGGGTCGTGCTCGGGGTCGTGCGGGCCCTCGACGACGGGACCCTGGTGCTGGCTCGACTGGCTCATGCCCCGAGCCTAGGCGACATCCCTACCGCGAAGTAACCCTTCGGTCGATTTACATCGCCGTTCTCTTTGTCAACCGGCCCGAATCCCCACTCCCGACCCCGCCGAAAGGTCACTCCCAGCCGCCGAGGCGTCAGTTCCAGTACGACGACACGTCGGTTCCAGCGCACGGGCCGGCCGGAGCCCACCCGTCCGTCAGCCGGCCGGCGCCTCGAGGTAGACCGACTTGGCCTCGGTGTACTGCGCCAGCCCTTCGGGGCCGAACTCGCGACCGATGCCGGAGGCCTTGAACCCGCCGAACGGCGCGGCGAAGTCCATCGTGTAGGTGTTCACGCCGTACGTGCCCGCCCGCACCCGGCGCGCGACGTCGAGGCCGGCGTCGCGGTCGGCGGTCCACACAGTGCCGGCCAGACCGTAGTCGGAGTCGTTGGCGATCCGCACCGCATCGTCGACGTCGTCGTAGGCGATCACCGAGAGCACCGGTCCGAAGATCTCCTCCTGGGCGATCCGCATGGAGTTGTCGACGTCCGCGAAGACCGTCGGCCGGACGTACCAGCCCCGGTCGAGGCCGTCGGGTCGTCCCTCGCCGCCGACGACGACCCTCGCTCCTTCGGACTGACCGATCTGGATGTAGTCAGCGACCCGCTCCTGTTGGCGCCTCGCCACCATGGGCCCGATCTCGGTGGCCGGGTCCGTGGGGTCGCCGACCAACATCCCGGCCACCCCCTCCGCCAGCGCATCGACGACGTCGGTGTAGTTGCGGCGCGAGGCGAGGATCCTGGTCTGCGCCACGCAGGCCTGGCCGGAGTTCATCAGCGCGGTGAACTTCAGGCCCTCCACGGTGGCAGCAAGATCAGCATCGTCCAGCACGATCGCCGCCGACTTGCCACCGAGCTCCAGGCTGACCCGCTTCAGCTGCTCGCCGCAGATCGACGCGATCCGACGTCCGGCGGCGGTCGAGCCGGTGAAGGCGACCTTGTCGACGTCCGGGTGGCGGACCAGGTGCTCGCCCACCTCGCGACCGGCGGCGACGAAGTTGACCACGCCTGCCGGCACGCCGGCCTCGGCCAGCAGCTCCGCCATCAGGTAGCAGTCGAGCGGCGTTTCCGGTGCCGGTTTGACCACCACCGTGCAGCCGGCCAGCAGTGCTGGGACAACCTTGGACATGATGGTGAACTGAGGCACGTTCCACGGCGGGATTGCGGCCACCACGCCCACCGGTTCGCGGCGCACGAGCACCGGAGCGCCCAGCGCACCAGCGCGTTCCGCCTCCCAATCGAACTCTCGGGCGATGGCCAGGAACGCCTCGATCTGCATCCACGGCGCTGGCGACTGGGCCAGATTGGCGAACGAGGTCGGAGCTCCCATCGAGACGGTGATCAGGTCCGCCATCTCACCCAGCCGTGCGGCGTACAGGCCGGAGAAGGTCTCGACGACGGCGATCCGCTCGGCGGGAGCCATCCGCGGCCACGGCCCCTCGTCGAAGGCGCGCCGGGCCGCAGCGACGGCAGCGTCGATGTCGGCGACCGAGCCCTCCGGCACCCTGGCGACCACCTCTTCGGAGTGTGGCGAGACCACCTCGATCACGGCGTCGGTGGCAGGGGCGACCCAGTCGCCGTCGATGAAGAAGGTGGTGCGGTCCAAGCTCATGTGGTCCTCCGGGGAAGTGACGGTTCGATCGTTCTGAGTGACGGTTCGCGCGTTCTGAGTGACGGTTCGCGGGGTCAGGGGGCGAGGTCGAACCAGTCGGTGAAACCAGTGGGGTCGTGCCGGCCGAGGGCGCCGTGCTCGAAGAGTCCCCAGCCTTCGGCGACAGAAGTGCCCTCGCGGCACACGGCACGCCCGACGTGGTCGACGACGCCGAACATCACCCGGGCGGCGACGTCGGGATCGTCCAGGTCATGGGTACGCCGCTCGGCGAACCCGGGGCCCTTCCACATCCCGTGCAACCAGTCGGCGTCACCGCCGTACCCGCCGCCGAGGTGGAGGGGCGCAGCCATCAGGGAGGTGACCTCAAGCGTGAGCGCGGATCCGCCCGGAGTGGTGCAGGCGATCTCTGCCCCGGTCGGCGTGCGGGTGCCGGGTGCATAGGCGATCCGCACCTGCGGCCAGCCGAGCTGCTCGACCCGGCCGTCGTGCCACACCCGGCTGCAGTCGTTGAGGGTGCGGAACCCGTCAGGTGACTCCTGGATGATCAACACGATCGCGAAGTCGTCGAAGCGCAACGGCAGGTAGAGCCACCACATCCCCTCGAAGGGCGGGTCGGCCGGGCGACCGGGCGGCTCCGCCTCGCCGACCGGCCGGATCCCCCAGGACCGGTCGCGCGTCCCGACCCACACGTCGGGGTCGACCCTGATCTGCTCCCCGTCGACCAGCATCGTGCCGGCCCAGGTGCCGACCTGCGCGAACCGTTGCGCGTCGAGCGTCACCCGGCTCCCCTGCCGCATCACGTGCGGCTGCTCCTGCAGGACCGGGTGCGAGCCGCGCCAGGTCAGGTCCATCGCAATGCCCTCGGTCTCCTCGAGCACGAGCCGGATCTCCTGCAGCGGCTCGACGACCTCGATCCGATAGCCGTTGACGTGCGGGTGGAGGCGGTCGTCGTCGATGGCGTCGCCCAGATTGACCGCGGTGGAGGTGGTGCCCCGACGCACCAGCACGAAGGCGTCCTTGGTGCCGAGGTTGGGGTAGTAGCCAGCGCCGGTGATCACGAAGATGTCGCCGGTGCGGTCGTGGGCGTTGAAGTACCACCGGTCGTAGAAGTTGCGGTCCGAACTGCCGGCCCAACCGATCGGCAGTGGCACCTGGTGCAGTGGGAACTCGTCGAGCGGGCCGATCATGCGCCCACCTCCGCAAGCACCTGTTCGAGCAGAGCCCTGTGGTGGAAGAGATCCTCGACATCAGCCGGTGTGTCGATCTCACCGAAGTGCACCTGTCGGACGCCGGTGCGCAGGAACACGCAACACCACTGGATCCCCGCCAGCACCCGGAACCAGGTCAGGTCGCCGAGCTCGACGCCGGTGCGTTCGGCATACCTGTGCCGCACGTCCTCCTCGCGCAGCAGGTGCGGCATCCCGGGCAACGCCAGGGCACCGGTGATGCTCTCGAAGACCTGGTGGGCGAAGACCAGCCAGGCGACGTCCAGTTCCCGCGGGCCGAGGCTGGCCATCTCCCAGTCCAGCACCGCCACCGGGCTGAAGTCGCGATAGAGCACGTTGCCGATCCGCGCATCGCCCCAGCACAGCACGGCTTCGTCGGGGCGGGCCAGCACCGGCGGACTGGCTTCGAGCCACGCGAGACCGCGCTCGACCAGTGGCGAGCGCCCGATGTCACGAGCGGCGAACTCGTACCACTCCTGCACCCTGGCCAACTGCTGGGCCGGCGAGCCGGGAACGCCGGCACGACCGTCGACAAGGAAGCCGAAGACACGCGCCGCATCCGGGACCGAGTGCAGTGCCGCGACCACGTCGACCGTCGCGTCCTGCAAGCGACGTTGGTCGTCCGGTGAGGCGTCGGCAAACCAGTTGTCGCCGAAGTTGTAGGGCAGCACGTCGGGCGGCACCAGCCCGTCGACGTGTCGCATCAGGAACATCGGCGTGCCGAGAGCAGCACCGGGCAGGTCGTCGTACGGCACCTCGGGCACCGGTACGTCGGTGAGCTCGGCGACCAGACGGAGCACGTCGCGTTGGTGGCCCAGTTCATAGACCGGAAAGACGGGTACGTCGTCCTGGGTCGGCGCCGCGCGGGTGACGAAGCGACCGCCTTCCGGCCGTCCGGCCACACTCCAGCTGGCGTCGAGCACCAAGGTGTCCGAGGAGAGCCCGTTGGCATCGATGCCGCCGACCACTGCGACCTCGACGCCGTCGTCGGCGCCGACCACCGCGCTGAGCCAGTCGCCGATCCGCGCCGCCACCTCGTCCGGGGCCCGGCTGCTGCGTTGCATCTGCATGTCGGCCGGGGGAACTCCTGCTTCCATGTGACCTCGCTCACTGATTACGATGTGACGTGTAATGGAACCAGATCTCCCGCCTCCTGAACAGAGGCCCGGCACGGGACGGCCCCGCGACCCGCGGATCGACCGCGCCGTGCTGTCGGCCGCGGCCGAGTTGTTGGTCGAGCGCGGCTACGGCGCAGTGACTCTGGGCGAGATCGCTCGCAGGGCCGGCACCACCACACCCGCGCTCTATCGACGCTGGCCGAGCAAGGCCCACCTGGTCCACGAACTCGCGATCCCGGGCGAATACACCTCACTGCCTCCGAGCACCGGTGACCTCCGGCAGGACCTGAGGGCACTCGCCGAGGGTGCGCTGGCCATCTTCGGCTCGCCGGTGGCGCGGGCCGCCTTCCCGGGTCTGCTGGCCGATGTGGCCAGTCACCCCGAACTCCACGAGCGGCTGCTGGAACGGTTCCAGAGCGTCTTCGCCGGGTTCCGCCACCGCATCGAGGTTGCTGTGCGCGCCGGGGAGATCCGTGCCACCGCACCTGCAGACCGGATCCTCGAGGCGCTCAGCGGCGCCACCGTGATGCGCCTGATGCTCGACGCCAGCAACCCGGTCGACGACTCCTGGATCAATGAGATCGTTGAACTGGTGCTCCACGGCGCCACCTGACCCCGCACACCTGCAAAGACGCGAGGTTCAGGCGGGGTGGCGGGGGCGGACCCGGGCCTCGTCGGCCTCCTGGTCGGTGAGCTTGGCCTGGCTCTGACGTTCGGCCTCGACCCGGCGCAGATAGTGGTCGACCTCCGCCTCGACCCGGTGGTCGTCCCAGCCGAGTTCACCGGCCATCAGGGCGGCGACGCCCGGGGCAGCCTTGACGCCGCGATCGAAGGTCTCGATCGAGATGCGGGTACGGCGGACGAGCACGTCGTCGAGGTGCTGGGCGCCTTCGTGGGTGACGGCGTGGATGACCTCGGCGGCAAGGTGGTCGTCGGCTCCGTCGAGAGGCGCCCGGAGCTCGGGCCGGCGCCCCAGCAGGTCGACGAACTCGTCGACGAGACTGCCGTAACGGTCCAGCAGGTGGTCGATGCGGCTCACGTGCAGACCACACCGACGAGCCAGTCGGACGCGCTGGTTGACCCGCGCCGCATATCCGTCGGCGCCCAGCAGTGGCACCCGGTCGGTGATCGACTCCCCCACCACCGCACTGACCGTTGTACGCAGGGAGTGTGCCGCGGCGTCGATCGCGTCCCGGGCCATCACCCGGTAGGTCGTGAGCTTGCCGCCGGCAATCATCACCAGCCCGGGCACCGGCGTGACCACGGTGTGTTCACGCGAGATCTTGGACGTGGGCTCGGACTCGCCGGTGAGCAGGGGCCGCAGGCCGGCGTACACACCCTCGACGTCCTCGTGGTCCAACGGCTCGCGCAGGATCTTGTTGACGTGCCCGAGCACATAGTCGATGTCGGCGCGAGATGCCGCCGGGTGCGCCTTGTCGAAACTCCAGGCCGTGTCGGTGGTGCCGATGATCCAGTGGCGACCCCAGGGGATCACGAACAGCACCG
>JBEBTI010000007.1:0-41484 GCA_040393845.1 Nocardioides daejeonensis | reverse complement strand
GCAGGATCAGGGTGCCTTCGCCGACTTCGAGCAGGCGACGTTGACGGGTGCTCGCGCACACCTGGTCCAGCAGGTCTGCTGGAGTGAGGGTGTCGAGAGCAACCGTCATCTGGTCCGCCTGGGATTCGCGTCGTTTCAGCTTGGCCTCAAACGCTACAGACGACCACCGACATTCTGGTTCCAGCTTGTGCACAACCGAGAGGACGACGTACTGGGCGTGGTCGCGGTTCACGTAGCGTGGAACAGTGTTGACCTCGCCATCCTCTGGACCGCCCTCGGCAGAACCAACTGCGGTAAATCACTTGTCGCCGGGGGAGTTCACCCGCTGGTACGGCGGATGGGATCCGTTGGATCCGACCACCATCGCAGCCTTCATGGAGGGCTTCGAGCGTCCGTGGTGGATCATCGGCGGCTGGAGCTTGGAAGCGTTCACCGGGATCTCCCGCCCTCATGAGGACATGGACATCTCGATCCTCTCGAGGGACGCGGAGGCGTTCCGTCTCTTCCTCGGCGATCGGTGGACGGCGTGGAACGTCGACGAGGGTTGGTTCCGCCCCTTCGACGCGCGCTTTGTCGACGTACGCCCTGACAGTCAGGTGTGGGTACGTCGTGACGCCCAGTCACCATGGATCCTGGACGTGCCTTTCACTCCGTCGACCGATGGGAAGTGGTGCAACAAGCGCAACCCCGAGCACACCGAGGACCTCGAGGACGTGACCTGGGTGGCAGGAGACGGTCTGCGCTACGCCCGTCCTGAGGTGACGTTGATGTTCAAAGCGGCGCAGGCGCGAAAGAAGGATCGCCAAGACGCTGCGACCACGCTGCCCCTGCTTGACGATCGTGCGCGCGCGTGGCTTCGCGACACAGTGGCCAGGTTCGCTCCTGATCACGAGTGGGGGTGAGCGGGCAGGACGCACACCTCGTTGCCGGAGGGGTCGGCGTACACCTGCCACGGAAGCTCACCCCAGTCGGGGTGGAGCCTGTGTCCGCCGCGCTGGACGATCCCCGCTGCGACGCCGCCCGGATCGTCGTCGTGCTCCAGGCGTACGTCGAGGTGGAGGCGGTTCTTGCTCGCTCCCTTCGCCGACTCCTGCTGGCAGAGTTCGAGGAGCGGGCCACGGCCGGAGACGTGGCGAAGCGTCCGCGGGGCGACCCCCGGTGCCTCCGACCAGCCGGTCAGCCACGACCAGAACTCGGCGTCCCGGTCGGGATCAGCTGAGGCGAGGGGGAGCGCGGCGATCCCGATCAGACGATCGACCACCTGCGTCTGCTCTGCGCCGCCAAGCAGGTCGACGTGCAGTCGCGGCGACTGCGACGGCAGCGACTGGACTCCCTGGAAGCAGAGGTCGAGCCGGTCCGCCCTCGATGCTCAGGCGGGTCTCGTAGGCACCGGGCTCGTCGGTGAGTCGCTGACCGCCGATCGCCGCCTCCCAGAAGGCGCCCAAGCGCTGCGGGTGGAGGGCATCGAAGACCAGATTCTCCAGATACATGCAGTCCACCGTAGGCCGGTTGGGCGAGTGGTACCGTAATCTGGTACCACTTGAAGGAGGTCCGACATGTCCGTCACTGCGAGCGAGGCCCGCAAGCAACTCTTCCCACTGATCGAGAAGGTCAACAACGACCGCGTCGCAGTGGAGATCACCTCGCGCCGCGGCAACGCTGTACTGATCTCGGCCGAGGAGTTCGCCGCCCTGGAGGAGACGGCCTATCTCCTGCGCGTGCCCGCCAACGCCAAGCGTCTTCTCGAGAGTCTTCAGCAGGCGAGGTCTGGCGATCGGCACGAGCACAAGCTCGCCGAGTGAGGCTCGTCTTCACGTCGAACGGTTGGGACGACTACAAGCACTGGCTACAGAGCGACCGGCAAGTTCTCAAACGGATCAACCGGCTTGTCGATGATGCGCTGAGGGACCCGACCGATGGCATTGGCAAGCCGGAGCCGTTGAGGCACATGTTCTCAGGTGCGTGGTCTCGGCGCATCACGGACGAGCACCGCCTGGTGTATCTGGTCGATGACGAGGACCTCGTGATCCTGCAGGCGCGCTTCCACTACAAGTGACCCACAACGTTCCGCTCTTGCGCCCCGACGGGGGTTGAGACGAGTTCTCTCACCTGTTTCGACTCGTCCGAATTAAGAACCGATAACTGACATTATGTCATCCACTAGTCTGTGTATTGCATCAGATAGCTCAACGGCGCAGGCACCGCACCCACTGCCCCGCCCAGATCGACGCCTGCAATCCGACCCGATACGAACGGTGCGAGATCGCCCGGCTTCACGGTCGAGAGCCGTCTGCCGGCTCGCCAGTCAGCTCGTCGAAGCTCGCGTTGACGCCGAGCTCTTCAACACCGGTCATTGCGACCCCGCGAGCACGGGCTGAACGAACCAGCTCCCGCGCGATTGCGAGCTCTTCGGCAGACGGCTCGGCGAGATCGGCAGACTCGTCGGGCTCCTCCCAGACCATCGCCCCGGCCACAGCAGCAGCGGCCAGAGACGGCTCGCGCAGGTCCTCAGAATTCGACCAGATCTGGCACCCAGCCTGCCATGGCTGGAGCACGCAGGGTCAGCTCTGAAGCGACTCGGCCGCCAATGGCCGCGAGCCAGGGAGCTGCGAGCCTCAAAGTCGCGCGTCAACCGTGTCGAGTCCCGCGACCTCCGCGGCCAGGATGATCCTGTCGGCGGTGACGAACGGGAAGTTCTCGAGCACTGCTTGGGTGATCAGCAATCGGTCGAAGGGGTCTCGATGGGGAAGGCTGTCAGTCTCCCCCACCGCCCAGGCGTGCCGCGGAGCGATGGCGAGAAACTGGAGCCCAGCTTCCTCGATCAGGTCAAGCAGATTGGCAGGCACTGCGAGTCGGCCGAGTTCCTGCTTGATCGCAATCTCCCAGACGGACGCCGCCGAGACGTGGACCGCTGGCGCACTAGCAATCTGCCGTCGTACGGCGGGCCCGAGCCGGTCGTTGTCGTCAAGGAGCCAGATCAACGCATGAGTGTCGAGAAGCACGGGTCAGTCGAGCTTGCCGGCGAACAGATCGACGACCTCGGGATCGGCGTCGTCAAATGTGTCCGGGTCGTATCTGAACTGGCCCGCGCCGTTGCCGAACGTGATGTCTGCGCGTACATGGGGCACCAGCTCTGCCACCGGCTTGCCTGCGCGAGCAATGATCACACGCTCCCCCGCTGCCACCTGTTCGAGCAGCCTCGAGAGCGTGCTCTTCGCCTCATGAACATTGACTGTGCGGGTCATGGAAATACCGTATCTGGCTAAGTTTAGCCAAGTCAACCGGCACCGCGAAGAGCCTTGGCGAGCACCACCTCGTCGGCGTCAGCATCGACCTCAGCTGCCACGAACTCCGCAAAGCCGTGGCGTTGATAGAGCTGGAGCGCAACCGCGTTCTCCCGCACCACCGACAACCGCAACAGCACGGCCCCACGTCGTACGGCGGCCAATTCGACTGCCTCGACAAGTCGATCCGCAACCTGCTTGCTTCGGGCCGCCGGGCTGACCCACATCGAGATCAACTCAACAATGGCCGGATCGGCATCGGGGACCCCACTCGCCATCCCCACCGGTTCGCCGTCGAGGAATGCCACGAAGTCGACGGCGCCAGGGATCGAGAGTCGGGCCCGCCACCGATCCTCACGATCGCCACTCCCCTGCCAATCGGCGAGCTTCGAGCCGAAGGCCTCCGGCGCACCGGCGAGCGCATCGAGACGTAGCACCCGCCACAGCTGCCAGTCGTCGGCACCGACGACACGGATCTCGATCATCCGGTCACGTCAGTTGCGTGCGCCGAGCCCGGCGCGGATCCGACGCAGATCCTCCATCAGCGAACCGACCAGGATCCAGTGCATGCCCTTCGGCGCCCGCAGTGCCAAGGGCGCGGTCAGGGCAGGGTCGGTCTCCGGGAAGGTGAGGAACGGATCGTTCAACGTCAACCGCAACTGCCGGCGGGTGTCGTGCGCCGCGCGACGCAGCTCCTCGGCGATGCCCACCACGGCAGGTTCGGCGCTCACCGCGTCGTCGTACTGGTCGACGTACGCACGGGTCATCCCCAACACCTGGGTGACGATCAGTCGGAAGTCGTTGACGCTCTCGCGGATCCCGGCGAGGTCTTCGCGGTGGCTGCGACCACGCGGATTCAGGGCAAGCGAGTCCTCGGCCTCGTCGAGCGCCTCGTCGGCCGCGTCTCGGAGTCGGCGCAATCCCCGGGCGGCGTCCATCAGTTCACGCAACTCACGGGGCGAGTGGGTCCGCGGAAGCGCGAAGGCGAGCCGCTCCAGCGACGCCGCGATCTCCTCCCCCAGCGCGTTGAGCGCACGCTGCGCCGGGGCGACCGCAACCGGCGGCACGAGCGCCAGGTGCACCAGCACGCCGATGATCGCGCCGATGAAGGTCTCGACCACGCGGTCGAAGGCGTAGTGCGGGGTGGTGGCGCCGAGGGCGAGCACCAGCAGCGCACTGATCGCGACCTGGTTCGCCGAGCCGGTGGTCATCCGCAGCCCCCAGGCCAACCCGAGCGATGCCGCCACGGCCAGCAGCACCACCCATGAGTCCTCGCCGAACGACAGGCCGAGGACCGACGCCACCACGACGCCGGCGATCACGCCGACCGAACGCTCAATCCCCTTGGCATACGACTGATTGATGCTCGGCTGCACCACCAGCATCGCTGCGATCGCAGCGAAGATCGGGGGTTGTTCGCCGACCACCAACAGATCGGCGACCACCCACGCCAGCATCGTCGCCAACGCGGTCTTCACCATCTGCAACTTGGGTGGGCGTTGGGTCGCACGGAAGGCAGTGGTGAACCGCAGCGCGCGCCTGCGCGGCCTCACCGGGTCCTGTGCCATCCGTCAACGCCTCTCTCGTCGCACCTCGGTCACAAGTATGTAGGTCGGCCCATGCGGCCGCGCGCAACCGCGGGCCGTAGTCTGCGATGGGTGAGCGAACTCGACGAGGAACTTGCCCGCACCCTCCTGGCCGCCGGCGCGACCGTTGCGACTGCGGAGTCCTGCACCGCCGGGCAGGTCGCGGCGCGCCTGGCCGACCGTGCCGGCTCCTCCGCCTACCTGATCGGCGGGTTCGTCACCTACGCCAACGAGGCGAAGACCAGTCAGGTCGGAGTCTCCGCCGATCTCCTCGCCTCGGTGGGCGCAGTCAGCGAGGAGGTTGCGGTGGCGATGGCCCGTGGGGCCCGGGAACGACTCGGCACGACGTACGGCGTCTCGACCACCGGCGTGGCCGGTCCCGGCGGGGGTACGGCGGACAAGCCGGTCGGCCTGGTCCACATCGCGGTGGCCTCCCCCACCGAGCACTGGCACCGCCGGCTCCACATCGACGGCGATCGCGCTGAAGTCCGTCGCGGCGCCACGCAAGGCGCTCTCGAACTGCTGCTCGAGGGGCTCACCCGGCAACCGACGGCCTGAGGTTGCCGCCGAACCGACGCATGTCCCGTGGTCGATCGGGCACCGAGGGCCATGACTGAGATGAACCAGGACGATGCCCGGACCGAGGCGCTTCACCGCGTCGTGGAACGCGTCACCGCATGGCAGGAGACCGCCACGGACGGCACGATTCGCGACGAGCTCGACAAAGGCCTGCAGGAGGCCGGCGTGAGCCTGACCGAGGACCAACGCGCCCACCTGGTCGAGCAGATCTCGGAGGGCCGGGACGTCGACATCGCTGCGCTCAGCTCGACACCCGAGGGTGGGCCGGCCTGATCCAAACCGGCGCGCCGACCGAGACCGTGCCCGGTGCGACCACGACGGCGTCCACGGCCGCGAACGGTTCGCCCTGACCGTTGGCAGGGCGAAAGTTCGCCAACTCCTTGAGCACACTGCCGTCGCGCCGTCCGGTGCCCGGATCGAGGTTCACCACACCGCAGCGACCGATCGGTGCGGCCATGCGTACGACGGCATCGCCGAGCTCGACCTCGTGCCCGACCCAGGTGTCCTCGATCCACGGCTCGTCGGTGTCGACCACGAAGGTGCTGCGGAACCGCGCCGACTGCTCGGCAATCTCCGCCCGTCCCATCCGCCGGGCCAGGTCGGCCAGTGACGCCGTCCCGATCACACTGACCGGCGCGCCGTAGACCACCGCCCCGCGGGAGGTGAGCGCCAGCTCGACCCGGCGGCCGAGCACTTCTGACAGCAGGGTGCCGACAGGGCCGGGGTGCAGGGTGACGGAGGCCGGCCGGCCCCAGTAGTCCACGGTGCGCGCTTCGCCAGCGTCGCCCGGGCCGGCCGAAGCGGTGCGGCCGTCAGTCGTCGTGACGCACAGTCCGCCTGGGTGCGCCCGCACGGTCACGCCCAGCAACGGGTTGCTCGAGGTGCGCAGCACCCGGTCGCACTCGAGCTCGACCAGGCACCACTCCCGGTCGCCCACCGGGCCGTGCTCGTCCAGCTCCACCTCGTCGAGGGCGAGGTGGCGGGTGCCCTTCATCGGCGCGAATCCGGCGCGTACGACGCGCATCACCGGTGGGATCTCGGTCGCGGGTGCCATGTGGGTCAGGGTAGTCGTGTCGGACCCACAGACTAAGGTCACTCCAGTGATCAGCCGATGAGCAAGATGGACAACCTGCGAGCCATGCGCGAAGCGCGCTACGAAGCCGCCGCCGCGCGCGCCAAGTCGACCGGAGCTGCGACCAAGCCAGCAGCGCCGAAGGCCAGGCCGGCCGCCAAGAAGGCTGCCGCAGCCCCGGCCACAAACCCAGTTGCGCCCTCCTCCGAGGAGCTGTGCGGCCACCGCAACATGAGCGGCCGCACCTGCACCCGGGAGAAGGGCCACGCGGCGAAGAGTCACCGCTACAGCTGAGTCGCGCTGCGGTCAGCGGCCCCGCCACACGGGTGGGCGACCCTCGGCGAACGCAGCAACACCTTCGTTGGCATCTTCCGAGAACAACGCAGAGCTGGCCAGCGCCGACTGCTTGTCGAACTCCTCGGAGATGCTCCAGTCGGCGCACAGGTCGACGATCTCCTTGCTGACCCGCAGCGAGATCGGGGCGTTCACCACGATCTCCTCGGCCAGCGCGATCGCGGTCTTGAGCACCTCTCCCGGCTCCGCCAGACGGTTGACCAGACCGAGTTCCGCCATCCGGGTCGCCGGCATTGGGTTGCCGGTGAGTGCCAACTCGAGCGCGATGTTGCGCGGCAGCCGCTGGGTGAGGCGCAGCACACCGCCGGCCGCAGCGACCAGGCCACGCTTTGCCTCGGGCAGACCGAACTGTGACTCGGTGGAGGCGACCACCAGGTCGGCCACCAGGGCCAGCTCGCAGCCACCGGCCAGTGCGTGGCCCTCGACCGCCGCGATCACCGGTTTGCTGATCCGTTGCGAGGTGATGCCCAACGGTCCGCGCCGGTCGGTGACCGGGAACTGCCCGCTCGCGGCTGCCTTCAGATCCATGCCCGCGCTGAACGTGCCGCCCGCGCCGGTCAGGATCGCCACCTGGGCTCGGTCGTCTGCCTCGAACGCGTCCACCACCTGCTCCAGCAGCGTGGCCGTGGCGTGGTCGATGGCGTTGCGCTGGGCCGGTCGGTTGAGAGTGATCACCCACAACGAGCCCTGCCGGTCGACCAGCACCGGCATCTCCGGCGGCGCCGGCAGGGTCGCGGCCGCACGGCGTACGACGACCAGGCTGTCGGGACCGGTCAGGTCCACCTCCCAGTGCATGGGGTCCTCGGCGACGAAGACGGCCACCGTGGCCGGATCGGTGCTGCGCACGAGGGCGCGGCCACCGGCCGCGGTCAGCGCGCTCACGATGACCGCCTCCGGAGTGCCGTCGCGGTGGTACTGCACCGTCCACGCCTCGACCGTCGCCCGACCGATGTGGTCGAGCAGTGCCGGTCGCGACGGCGCCGGCACCAGGGCGGGTTCGAGGGAGCGGTAGGCCTGCTGCGGCGGCCGGGCCGAGTAGACGCCGAGCGCGTGCTTGGTGACATACCACCCGAGCGAGGTCGACAGGCCGTAGTCGTCCGGGTTCTCCCGCAGCCGCTGCACCAGCGCGGCGACCGCGTGACCACCGTAGTTGTTGCCCGGTCCACCACCGAAGGTCAGACCGCCGGTCAGCGACAACGGGCGTGCCGGATCGTCGATCGGCAGGCCGAGCTCGGCCGCCGCCACCTGGACGGCCACCGGGAAGCACGAGTAGAGGTCGATGTGCGCCACGTCGGCGATCGCGATCCCGGCGTGCGCAAGAGCCGCCTCCCCGACCGCGCGGATCGCCGGCGACGAGGCCAGGTCGCCGCGCTCCGAGACGAACCACTCGTCGTACGCCGCTGCGCCGGCATGCGGGAAGACCCAACGGTCCTGCGTGACACCGGCGGCCTCCGCGGCCGCAACGCTGGTGAGCACCAGGCCGCTGGCGAGGTCGACGGTCATGTTGGCGCACAAGAGCTTGGAGTACGGCGCCGAGACCATCCGGTTGTCGTCGTCGATCGTGGCCAGTCGCTCGGCGGTGACCTCCTCGGGCTGCCAGGCGAACTCGTTGTGCGCAGCGATCTCGGACATCCGTGACCAGAGGCCGGTGATGACCCGGTCGTGCTCCTCGCGGGAGCGACCGAGGCGGCCGCGCAACGCCGACTCCATCAAGGCATAGACATAGATCGGGGCCATCAGCCCGGCTCGGCTCTCCGCCTCGTTGTTGGCTTCCCGTTCGCTGCCGAGCACTGCATCGGGCGTGACCGTCGCGTCCTGCTCGGGCCAGTCCGGGATGCTGCCGGTGCGCTGGGCAGCGGCGAAGGAGTTGCCGGCCTCCGCTCCGCAGACGAGTACGACGGCTGCGTCACCGTCGGCGATCGCCTGGCAGGCTGCGTTGACCAGCACCTGTCCCGCGTCACCGCCGAACCGGGCGGACTGCACCGACGTCTCCGGAGCGATCCCGAGGCGAGCGGCCACTTCGCGGCCGAGGTCGCGATAGGACCACGACGCGCTGGCCACCGCATGCACCCGGTCGGCGCGCTCGAGCAGGCCGCTGACTCCGGAGTCGGCTGCGGCACGCCGCAACGCCTCGGCGGCGAGCGCAGCAGGGTCGCGGCTCGGGTCCGGGGTGCGCTGGACGAGTTGGCCGGCGCCGACGATCACCGGGGTTCGTGGGTCGAGGACGCGCCCGCTGGCGTGGTGACGCACCGGTGCGGCACCGGCGGTCGCTGCACCGCGCACACCACGTCCGTGCAGCGCGACCAGGGCGTCCAGCGAGCGTCCCATCTCGTCGCGCACGGTGCGCGCGATGGTGCCGCCCATCGGGCCCCGCAGGGGGTCGCCTCCCATGCCCGCGTCGATCGAGACCGCAACACCCGCACCGGCACGGCGTACCGAGAACCAGAGGCCGAGGGTGAGGCCCATCGGACCGGTGCCGCTCAGGGCGATGCCGTGTTCGTCGGCCCGGTCCACGACCCACCGGATCTCGGCAGGCACGCCCATGATCTTGATCTGCTCGGCGAACTCGACGCCTGCGGCCGCACCGGCCGGCACAGCACCACGCCAACCGGCGTGGATCGTCATCCAGTCGGCGAGCAACGAGAGGTCCGAGACGAGGGCGAGGAGGTCCTCGGGGGTGCCGGTGAGCTCCTGGGACAGGGAGACCGAGCGGTCGTAGGCGGCCAGACCAACTGGCAGCTCCCGCTCCCCCACGTCCACCGCACCGGCGTCGTCGGTCCGGCGGACCAGCCCGACCGCCAGGTCACGGAGAGCGCCGGGGTGGTCCCGCACCCAGGCCGCGGTGGCCCGGATGGTGCGGAGGGTACGGCGGGTCGTCCTGCGTAGTTCCACGAGGCGGCTCCAGTCGGAAGTCAGATCGGCCGCGCGGGAGCGCGGGTCGGTCCGGCCCATCCTGCCCGGTGCTACGAACCCGCGGACGCGAAGGGTTGTGACGAACTCCTCACCGTGGGGTAAAGTGAACAACAGGTGAACAACCCATGAATCACGAGAGGCAGGTGGATGACGTGGAGATGCGCTGGATCCTTGAGATCGACAACGCTGGCGATCAGCACCTGGTTGCCCACTGGGTGGAGGCCGACTCCGGCCACACCGTTGCAACTGCGGCCTGACCGACCATTCCGAAGCGCCCCGGGGATCACCCTCGGGGCGCTTCGTGTTTCCCGTCCCGCCGTAGGCTGACTCCGAGGTGAGGAGACGATGAGCGAACGCGAACGCCGCAGGTTCCGCTACCACCGCGAGCAGGAGGTCCGTGACGGGCCGCCGCAGGACGAGCAACCTGAACAGGTCGACCATGACGCCGCCGTCCGCAGGCGCATCGACCAGCAGGCCCAGTGGGTCGACCTCCAGGTGCGAGCCGCGATCGAGCGCGGCGAGTTCGACAACCTTCCCGGCGCAGGCAAGCCGATCCGTGGACTCGACCCGGCCGGCACCCACGACCCGGACTGGTGGCTCAAGCAGTTGATCGCCCGCGAGCAGGTCAGCGGAGTGCTCCCGCCGGCCCTTGCCCTGCGCAAGGAGGACGCCGAGCTCGAGGCGCAGATCGACCGCGAGCCGAACCCTGAGTCGGTGCGCACGCTCGTCGAAGAGTTCAACCGACGCGTGGTCGAAGCGAGACGTCAGCTCGCCGGCGGTCCACCGGTGGTCACCCCACTGCGCGACGTCGAGGCCGAGATCGCAGCGTGGCAGGAACGACGTCGGGCTCGTCGTGCGGTCCCGGTGCGTGAGGAGTCACCACCTCGCGGCCGCAAGTGGCGTTTCAGGCGACCACGCGGTTGACGAACCCGCGCACGACGTCCAACGCCTGCTGGGCCGACGGTCGGTCGAGCTCGAACTGGAACTCATGACTGCCGCCACCGCTCGGAGCGACGTAGGCCTCGAAGTCGATGCCGGCCGCCTCCAGACGTTCCAGGAACAGGGCGCTCTGTCCCGCGTGCAGCGGGTCGTCGAACGCCGAGACCACCAAGGTCGGCGGTAGGCGCCGTACCGCCATGGAGTCCAGATCCGTCGCGACCCGGTGCCGCTCCCAGTCACGCGACCGCGCCAGGCTCACCAGCGCAGCAAGCATCGGCACGGAGTACCACGGGTGCGCGTCGGCGATCGTGGGCAGCGAGAACACGCCACACGCGACCACCAGCCCACGAACCTGCTCAGCACCGAGCGTCGGCGTGACATGGAGCTCAGCTGCGCGGGCGGGGTCCACGGCGGCGGTTGCCAGGGCGAGGGCCAGTGCGGCACCGGCCGAGTCCCCGGCGAGGACGACGCGTGAAGCGTCGAAGCCAAGCTCCTCGGCCTGCACCAGCAACTGTCCGATGCCGTCGTTGAGGGCGTGGAGCGGTTCGGGGTGACGTGCCTCCGGCGCGAGTGGGTACGACGGCGCCAGGCCAGTGACGCCGCTCTCGGACAGCACCCGAAGGTACGGCGTCGCCAGCCCTCGGGTGCCGAAGAACCACCCGCCGCCGTGGATCCAGATCACCAACGGTTGCGGGGCTGTGCGGTTGCCACCCGTCACGTCGACGCCGTACGTCGTCCCGTTCGCGGCGCGCCAACTCACCCCACCCGGCACCGGGGACCAGTCCGGACGACCGCCGCCGAACTGCGCGCGGTAGACCCGCAACGACAGTGCCGGTGGACACCACCGGTGCGCCTCGGACCGGATCAGCAAGGCAGCAGTCTTCGCCACAACCGTGCGGCGCACCCGACTCACGTAGGAGGACATCGCCCGATCATGACAGCCGCACGCTGCACGCAGGGCTTCGCTGCAGTCGTTACGCTCGCCGCATGCTGAAGCAAAGCCTCGCCGCCCTGGCGGCCGTGTCCCTGTTGACCCTCGCCGCCTGTTCGGACGACTCCGACAGTTCCGAGGATGCCAAGGTGAGTGACACTCCGACCTCGGAGACCCCCTCGGAGCCGGCTGCCACCACCACCGAGTCCGCGGACGCCGCGCCTGCTGCCGGCGAGTGCACCTACGCCACCGACGGGCAGACCCCGGCCCGTGAGGTCGACGTACCGCCCGCCACCCCGGTCCACACCGGCCAGGTGGAGGCCGTGATCGCGACCACCGTCGGTGACCTGCCGATCCTGCTCGATGCCGACGGCGCTCCCTGCACCGTCAACTCCTTCGTGTCGCTCGCGGAGCAGGGCTACTACGACGAGACCCCGTGCCCGCGGCTCGCCAGCTCGCCCGGCTTCGTGCTGTTGCAGTGTGGTGACCCGTCCGGCACCGGTGCCGGCGGTCCGGGCTACAGCGTCGAGGACGAGTTCGACGGCTCCGAAACCTACCCGGCCGGCACCATCGCGATGGCCAACACCGGGGCGCCCGACACCAACGGCTCGCAGTTCTTCCTCTGCATCGAGGACACCCAGTTGCCGCCGTCCTACACCGTCTTCGGCACCGTGCAGGAGGACGGCATCAAGGTCCTCGCCGAGGTGGCGGCGAAGGGCGACGACGGTTCGCACCCCGCCGGTGGCGGCAAGCCGGTCCAGCCGGTCGACATCACCGAGGTGACGATCTCCTGACCACGACCGGTTGCGGTTCACAGGGGGAAGCTGACCCCGGTCAGTTCCTCCGACCGCTTCCAGAGCTCCCGACCGATCTGTGGGTCGCCCGCCGTGCGCGAGCGGCCCACAGTCGTCGGTGCTCCGAACAACTCCAGCATGCCGTCCGGACCCAGGTAGGTGTCCGACGGAAGATCGAGTGTGGCGGCGCACAGGATCGACTGGGCGCCGCGGGACGGCTTCATCCCGACCAGCAGGTTGCCGAGCTGACCAAACCGGGTGAACGCACCGACACCCGTGCCCGCCGTGATCGACGTGGCGCTGAACCCGGGATGGGCGCCCAGCGAACGGACGTCGCTGCCGGCATCGGCGAGCCGGCGGGCGAGTTCACCCAGGAACGCCACCTGGGCCAGCTTGGACTGGGCATAGCCGGGATAGCGGCGGTAGGGACGTTGCTCGAAGTTGAGGTCGTCCATCGGCAGTCTTCCGTGCTTGTGCGCATAGGATCCGACGGTCACCACCCGGTCGGTGAGCACCGGCAGCAACAGGTTGGTCAGTGCGAACGCACCCAGGTGGTTGGTGGAGAACTGGAGTTCGTGACCCGCCTCGGTGCGGGTCAGCGGACTGCCCATCACGCCGGCGTTGTTGACCAACACGTCGACGTGGTCGATCTGGGCGGCGAAGGCACGCACCGACCCCAGGTCACACACGTCGAGCCAGCGCACCTCCACCCGCCCGGGGGCACCGGTACGTCGTACCCGCTCCGCGGCGGCTTCTCCGCGCTCGGTGCTCCGCGCGGCCAGCAACACCTCGGCACCGGCAGCCGCGAGCGCTCGCACCATCTCCAGTCCGAGGCCGCTGGTGCCACCGGTGACGATGAAGCGGCGCCCTTCCTGGCCGGCGTACGACGGCTTCATGCGGCGCTCGCCAGCGTGGACGTCACCGGGGTGCCGAGGCCCACCGTGCGCGAGACCGTGCAGAGCCGGGCCAGGTCGATGCTGCGGGTGTCATCGCTCATGGGCGAAGCCTAGGCTGAAGGAATGTCGGAGACCCACAGTCCTCACCACTCGCTGCAACTCACCGAGGCGAAGGCCCGCAGGGCACTCCTCGACGTCCGCTCCTACGACGTCACCCTCGACCTGGCAACGCACGAGGACACCTTCGCCTCCACCACCGAGATCATCTTCGCCAGCGGTGGTGGTCCGACCTTCCTCGACCTCAAGCCCGCGTCGGTGCAACGGATCGAGCTCAACGGGCGACCGATCGCTCCGGAGCTGCTCGACCGGGGTCGCGTGCCGCTCGAGACGTCGTCCGGTGAGAACCGACTGGTCGTCGAGGCGGTGATGCGGTTCCGCAACGACGGTGAGGGTCTGCACCGCAGCGTGGACCCCGTGGACGGGCGGCACTACGTCTACGGGATGTCGTTCATGGACGCCGCGCCCAGCATCTTCGCGTGCTTCGACCAACCCGACCTCAAGGCGCCGTACACCTTCCATGTCCGCGCGCCCGAGGACTGGACCGTCTTCGGCAACTCGCCCGGAGCGCAGGTCGAACCCGGCGTGTGGGAGTTCGAGCCGTCCCAGCCGTTGTCCACCTACTTCGTCACCCTTGTCGCGGGTCCGTGGCACGTGCTGCGCGACGAGCACGACGGCATCCCACTCTCGTTCAGCGCACGTCAGTCGATCGCTGAACACCTGGACAAGGACGCCGCCGAGCTGATCACCGTGACGCGGCAGTGTTTCGACGAGTTCCACCGCCTCTTCGGGATCCGTTATCCGTTCGGCAACTACCACCAGGCGTTCGTGCCGGAGTTCAACGCCGGCGCGATGGAGAACCCGGGCTGTGTGACCTTCCGCGACCCGTTGCTCTTCACCAGCAAGGTCACCCGCGGCGAGCGCATCCAGCGCGCCACCACCGTCGCGCACGAGATGGCGCACCAGTGGTTCGGCAACATCACCACGCCGGCATGGTGGGACGACCTGTGGCTCAACGAGTCGTTCGCCGAATACATGGGCAACCGGGTCACCGCCGACGTCACCGAGTTCGACGACACGTGGGTGCACAACTCGTGGCAGCGTCGGCAGTGGGGTCTGGTCGCCGACCAGCGTCCCAGCACGCACCCGGTGGCCGGCAACGGCGCCACCGACGCCACCGCGGCGCTCCAGGACTTCGACGGCATCTCCTACGCCAAGGGCTCCACGGTCCTCAAGCAGTTGAACGCACGCCTCGGCGACGAGGTGTTCTTCGCCGGTGTGGTCGACCACTTCACGACGCACCGGTTCGGCAACGCCACGATGGCGGACCTCTTCGCGGCCTGGGAACGGGCCGGCGCAGGCGATCTGAGCAGCTTCGTCGACGGCTGGTTGCGCACCGCCGGAGCCGACACGCTGCGGGTCGACCGGACCGCCGGTCTGCTGCGGTGCAGCCCGCCCGACGGGACGACGACCCGCCGCGCGCACACCCTCCGGGTGGCACGGCTGAGCGGGGGTGTCTGGACCACCGACCCGGTCCGGATCGACGGGCCCGGGTCGCCGTTGGTGGTCGCGCCGGGTGACGCCCTGGTGATCGATCCGACCGACGACACCTGGTCGCTCGCGTTGGCCGACCCCGAATCCGTCGCCGTGCTGACCGAGGGCGGCAGCGTCGACGCCTCGCCGGAGGTGCGGGCCGGGCTGTGGAACAACGTCCGTTCCGGTTTCCACAACGCCGAGGTGGCGCCGGACGCTGCGGTGGCCCTGGCCGCACGTCTGGTCCCGGAGGAGTCGACCGACTACGTCTTCCGCTATCTGGTGCCGTGGCTCACCGGCAAGGTGGTTCCGCTGACCGCCGACCCGGAGGCGGCCCGGGCCACCCTGCACCGAGCCTTCCGCGAACGGACGGACACGTCGCCGGCCGGCTCGACCCTCCAACTCGGAGCCTTCCAAGGCGCGTGCAGCACCGGTGCGCCGGAGCTGCTCGAGGGGTGGCTCGCCGGTGCGGGCCTGCCGGCAGGGGTGGAGATCGACCTGGCGCTGAGGTGGCGGATGCTGCGTCGGCTCGCAGCCCTGGGTGCCATTGACCTGGCCGGGTTGGAGGCCGCGTTGGCCGCGGACCCGAGCACCGAAGCGGCAGTCGAGTACGCCGGCGCTCGCGCTGCGTTGCCGGACGCGGCGGCGAAGGCCTGGGCATGGCAACGGTTCACCGGGGAGGCCAAGGCCACCAACTACGAGCTCGAGATGATCGGGTTGTCGATGTGGCAGGCCGGTCAGGAGCAGGTCACCGGCCCCTACGTCGACCGCTACTTCGACCAACTCCCCGCGCTCGCATCGGTGCACTCGGGTTGGGTGCTGGGCGACGTCGCCGAGGCCTACTTCCCGCTCTCTGCGTTGTCGGTCGACGTCGTACAGCGCGCGGACGCACTGGCCGCGTTGCCCGCGCTCGATCCGACCGTACGGCGACGCCTCGTCGACGTGACGGACGAGCTGCGGCGTCGGATCGCGGCGCGTGACGCCCATCGCTGATCGCCGGCGACGGCGTGGGCTCCCGCACAGTGTCGGAGGTCCCTCCTAGGTTGCTGGTGTGCGCATCCTCCACACCTCCGACTGGCACCTCGGTCGCTCCTTCCACCGCGTCGGGCTGATCGAGGCGCAGGCGGCGTATGTCGACCACCTGCTGGCCGTCGTGGAGACGGAGGCGGTCGACCTTGTCGTGGTGGCCGGTGACGTCTACGACCGGGCGCTGCCCCCGGTCGACGCGGTCGCGCTCGCCAACGAAGCGTTCTCCCGCCTGGCCTCCTCGCGGGCGCGGGTGGCGGTCACGAGCGGCAACCACGACTCCGCACACCGGCTGGGATTCGGCTCCGACCTGATCGACGCGGCCGGTGTGCACCTGCGCACCCGGGCGTCGGGGGTCGGCGCGCCGGTGCTCCTCGAGGACGACCACGGTCCGGTTGCCGTGCACGGTCTGCCCTACCTCGACCCCGACCTGCTCCGGGAGCCCTGGGCGCTGCCGGCCCGCTCCCACGAGGCCGTGCTCACCGAGGCCATGCGCCGGGTCCGTGCCGACCTGGCCGGACGTCCCGGGGTGCGCTCGGTCGTGCTGGCGCATGCGTTCGTCGCCGGCGTCGAGCCGGTCGAGCCCAGTGAGTCCGAGCGCGACATCAGCGTGGGTGGGGTGAGCATCGTGCCCACGTCGGTGTTCAACGGCATCGACTACGTCGCACTCGGGCACCTGCACGGACGCCACACCCTCACCGAGCAGGTCCGCTACAGCGGGTCGCCACTGGCCTACTCGTTCTCGGAGGCGGCACACACCAAGGGTTCGTGGCTCGTCGACCTCGGCGCCGACGGGGTCCGGGCCACCGAGTTCGTCCCCGCTCCGGTGCCGCGCCGGCTGGCCCGGCTCAGCGGCACTCTCGACGAACTCCTCAGCTCCACTCGCTTCACCGACCACGAGGACGACTGGGTGCAGGCCACCCTCCTCGATCCGACCCGCCCGGTCCGGGCCATGGAACGACTCCGCGCTCGATTTCCGCATGCCCTGCAACTCGGCTTCGGCGCCCGCGACGTGCTCGGCTCCGCGGCTCCCGGCGCGGCTCCGTCGCCCGACCGCAGTGACCACGACGTGGCACTCGACTTCGTCCGCGAGGTCCGCGGCACACCTGCCACCAGTGCCGAGTCGGCGTTGTTGCAGGCCGCATGCGACTCCTGCAGCCCTGACCGCGACCTCGACCGCGAGGTGAGCTGAACGTGCGGATCCACCACCTGAGCATCCAGGCGTTCGGCCCGTTCCCCGACCGGGTCGAGGTCGACTTCGACGACCTCTCCGGTGCCGGCCTGTTCCTGCTCAGCGGCGCCACCGGCGCCGGCAAGACCTCAGTGCTCGACGCGGTCTGCTTCGCGCTGTACGGCGACGTCCCCGGCGACCGCGGCACCGCTCGGCGGCTGCGCTCCGACCACGCCGCTCCGGGCCTGGCCCCGGAGGTCCGTCTCGAACTGACCATGTCGGGCCGCCGGTTCCGGCTGGTGCGCTCACCCCAGTGGGTGCGCCCGAAACGACGCGGCGAAGGCGTCACCACCGAGCAGTCCAAGGTGGTCTGCGAGGAGCGGCGCGGCGGCGAATGGCAGGCGCTGTCGACCCGCCTCGACGAGACCGGTCACCTGATCACCGGCCTGCTCGGCATGAACCTCGCCCAGTTCTGCCAAGTGGCGATGTTGCCGCAGGGGCAGTTCCAGGGTTTCTTGAGAGCGCGCTCCGAGGAGCGGCACACCCTCCTGCAGCGTCTGTTCGAGACCGATCGCTTCGAGCAGGTCGAGCACCAGGTCCGTGACCGGGCCCGGGTGCTCGGTCGGGAGTCCGCGGAGCACGCCGCCGCGCTCGACCGCCTGCTGAGCCGCGTCCTCGAGGCAGCCGACACGACGTTCCCTCCGGAGTGGGACGGCACCGCCCGGGCCACGCTCGTCGAGGCCGACGCCGTCTCGGGCTGGCTCACCACCCTCGCCGAGGAGACCTGCGCACGTGCGCAAGATCTCGACGTCGCGCACCTCGAAGCCGACCGGCTGCAGGTCGCGGCCCGCACCAGGGCCGAGGCAGGACACCGCTCGGCGGAATTGCGTGCCCGCGGAGACCGGGCGGCCACCGCGCTCGCCTCCCTGCAGTCTGCGGAAGAGATCCAGGCGGAGCGCCGTGACCGGCTGTCCGCGGTGCGCCGAGCAGAACCGGTGCTGCCGCTGCACCGCCTGGTCACTGCCGCCACCGCTGAGGTGGAGCGTGCCGAGCTCCGCCGCGACAGGGCACTCGCAGAGGCGTTCGGCGCGATCGACTCCTTCCACGGGGCCGATGCACTGCCGGTGGGGGGTGTCGGAACCCACCACGCGCTGACGCCTGCGCTGGCAGAGATCGCGGCGATCACGGCCCGGGCCCGGGCGCTCACGCCACGCCAGAGCGAACTCACGAGGCTGGTTGCCGAGTCCGACCAGGTCGCCACTCAGTTGGCGCAACTCCGCCGCACGGCAGAGGCACTTGCTGCGCGGGTCGACGACCTGCCCGGTGCGATCGACCTCGTCAGTGACGAGATCTCCCGAGAACGGGCCATCGCCGAGACCCACGCCACCCACCAGGCCGAGGTGGCGCTCCTCACCGACGTCCACGCTGCGCGGCTGCGTCTCGACGCGCGCAGCGCCACCCTCGCCGAGGTCGACGCGCGTCTCGAGGCGGCACGCAGCCGAGTGGTGGCGGCGAAGGAGCACTGGCTCGACCTGCGCGAAGCCCGGATCACCGGGATGGCCGCTGAGCTCGCCGCAGGTCTGGCCGTGGGCGACGACTGCCCGGTCTGTGGCTCCGACCACCACCCCCGGCCCGCTGCCCTCAGCAGCGATGCACCGACCGGCCAGAGCGAGAAGGAGGCCCGGGCACTGGTCGACGACGCCGAGTTCGAGCTGCACAGCATCGACAGCGAGCAGCGTGACCTGGTCGTCGAGGTCACTGGCCTGCGTGACCGCGCCGGCAACCGGTCGCCGGAAGAGCTCAGCGCTGCACTCGTGACAGCCACCGCCGCGCGTGATGCCGCCCACCGCGCGGCCACTGCGATCAGCGGTGCCGAAGGCCGGCTCACTGCTCTGCAGCAGGCGTTGACGGAGGCCCAGCGCGACCACACCCGGGCGGAGACGGCGCGGGCGACACTCACCGCACAGCTCGACGCCCTGACGCAGCGTCGCGACGAGATCGGCGTGGAACTGGACGCCGTGCTCGCGCCGACCGTCTTCACCGACCTCGATGCGCTGGTGCGGTCCGGCGACGCCGTGGCCGCTGCCGGTGCAGCAGCACTCGTGGCGGGCGACGCACTCGATGCCGCACGGACCGCCTCGAGCAGTGCGGCGGAGACACTCACCGAGTGCCTGGCCACCCAGCGTTTCGCATCCGTCGACGACGCGCTGGCTGCCGCCCTCCCCGACGAACAGCGTCGTGACCTCGAGCGGGCAGTCCAGACGCACGATGCCGAGCTGGCGACGGCGCAGGCCACCCTCGACGAGCCCGAGGTGGCCGCAGCGCTCTCCGGCGACTCCCCCGACCTGAAGGCGCTCGACGCCGAACTGGCCGAGCGCGAGCGTCAGGCGGCCGAACTCCGCGATGCCTCGGCGCAGATCGGCCGGCGCACCCGTCGGCTCGATGCGCTGCGCACCGACCTGTCCGACCTCCTCGAGGTCTGGGCGCCGGTCCGCGAGGCCCACGTCGTCGCGGCTGAGCTCGCCGCGCTGGTCGAGGGCAAGTCGGCAGACAACGTCTGGCGGCTCCGCCTCTCGGGTTATGTCCTGGCGTGGCGTCTCGGGCAGGTGGTGGCCGCAGCCAACGAGCGCTTGACGCGCATGACCGACGGCCGTTACCTCCTCGAGCACAGTGGGCATCGATCACGCCGGGAGACTCGCGGCGGCCTCAGCCTGCTGGTCCGCGACGAATGGTCGGGCGAAGCACGTGACCCGGCCACCCTCAGCGGCGGGGAGTCCTTCATCGTCTCTCTCTGCCTCGCGCTCGGGCTGGCTGACGTGGTGGCGCACGAGGTCGGTGGTTCGCAACTCGACACCCTCTTCATCGACGAAGGTTTCGGTGCGCTCGACGCCGAGAGCCTCGACGGCGTGATGGACACCCTCGACGGGCTGCGGGAGGGAGGACGAGTGGTGGGCGTGGTCAGTCACGTCGCCGAGATGCGTTCGCGGATACCGACCCAACTGGTCGTCACCAAGGACCGGGATCGCGGCTCCAGCCTCCGGATCTCCCGGGGCCAGGTCTGAGGCGACGCGCCAAACTGTAACCTGTTGCAGTTCCGTCCCGATCCCTTGGAGGGCCAGCCGTGTTGGCGTCACTCGACCTCGCCCGCCGGGCTGTCCCCCTGCCGCCTGCACCGGTGCCAGTCGGCCGGGTCGTCGACCTGGCCGGCCGCGGCACCACGTGGGTGACCGACAGCCCCGGGCCGTCACCACAGGCTCCGGTCGTCGTGCTCCTGCACGCGCTGGCCACCACTGGCCTGTTGACCTGGTACCCGACCATCCCGGCCCTCACGGAGCGCTACCGGGTGATCACCCTCGACCAGCGGTTGCACGGCCGCGGGATCCGCGGTGCGTCCTTCCGCCTGCAGGACTGCGCTGACGACGTGGCGGCACTCCTCGACGTACTCGACATCGAGCGGGCCATCGTCGCGGGGTACTCGATGGGGTCGATCGTCGCCCAGCGGGTCTGGCGCCAGCACCCGGCCCGGGTCGAGGGACTGGTCCTCGCTGCCAGCACCGACCGCTTCATGACCACCACCACCGAGCGCCTCTTCCACCAGGCGACCGGCCTCGGGATGTACAGCCTGCGTTCCCTTGCCCGGGCCCGCTCGGCACTGCGGAACGACACACCGGCAGCCGTGGCCGCCGACGTGGATCTGCACGCCTGGGCACTGGCCGAAATGCGCAGCACCTCACCGTGGGCCGTCGGCCAGGCCGTCGCGGCGCTGGGCCGCCACCACTCCCGGCCCTGGGTCTCGACCATCGACGTGCCGACAGCGGTGATCCTGCCGTTGCGAGACCGCGTGATCCCGGTGGAACGCCAGATCGCGCTCGCCCGCCGGATTCCCGGCGCCACCACCCACGAACTCGACGCCGGTCACGCGTCGGTGGTCCTCCAGGCGGAGCGGTTCGTGCCGGTGATGGTGCAGGCGACCCACACCGTGAACGCCCGGGTCAGACGCCCACTCGCTCCTTGAGCGAAGCCAACTCCTCCGGGAAGCGGCGCACCAGGGCATCGACGTCGGGCATCGCCTGACGACAGGCGATCACACCGACGTTGATGTCACCGGCGTGCGACATCACCGTCACGTTGAGCCCGGCTCCGTGGAAGACCGGCCCGAGCGGATAGAGCGCCACGATGCGGGCTCCGGCGAAGTAGAGCGGCACCGGCGGCCCCGGCACGTTGGAGATCACCAGGTTGTGCACCACCGGGTGCTTCTCGGCGAGCCGCAGACCCGCATAGGCCCGTACGGCGAGCCCGAACGTGCGAGGCGCGGCGAACTCGGCCCAGTCCTGCAGGGTGTCGGCGCTGATGGCGTTGTGGTGTTCCTTGGCGTGCTTGTTGGCCGAGGCCATCATCGTCAACCGCTCGACCGGGTCCTCGATGTCGGTGCCGAGGCGGGCGAACAGCGCGGAGACCTTGTTGGCGCCGGCCGCACGGTGCGACTCGGCGCGCACCGAGACCGGGACCGTGGCCAGGAGCGAACTCACCGGCAGCTCGCCGCGATCGTTGAGGTAGCGGCGCAGGGCGCCGCCGGCCACGGTGAGGACGACGTCGTTGACGGTGGTGCCCGAAGCAGCCTTGATCGCCTTGACGTCGTCGAGGGACATGTCGGCGTACCCGATGCTCCGGTCACCCGTGATCGTGCCGTTGAACGACGTGCGCGGGGCGGTGAACGGAGCAGCCATCGCGGTCCCCTCCCGGGCCCGCCCCACCGTCCGGGTCAGCATCTGGCCGGTAGGGGTCAGCAGCTTGGCGACCTGCAACGGCTTCGAGAGATTGCTCAGGACAGCGCGGCCGACCAGTTCGGCGTCACCGGGGCGACGGGATGCCGGCTCCGGCTCGGAGAGCCGCAGCGGCGGTGCATCGGCCTCGAGGCTGCACAGGTGCGAGATCAGGTTGGCGCCGGAGACGCCGTCCACGGTGGCGTGGTGCATCTTGGAGAAGACCACCACCTTGTCGCCCTCGTAACCTTCGATGACATACATCTGCCACAGCGGACGGTTGCGGTCCATCGGTTGGCCGGCGAGATGCCCGCACAGTTCCTGGACCTCGCGATAGTTGCCGGGCGCCGGCAGCGCCATCCGGTGCACGTGGCGGTCGATGTTGAAGTGGTCGTCGTCGACCCAGACCGGGTGATCGAGCCGGAGCGGCACCCGCTTCAGCTTGCGCCGGAAGACCGGGACGTCGCTGATCCGCTCGGCGATGGTGTCCCGCATCCGCTCGAAGCTGTAACCCCCCGGCATGGTTGCTGGATCGAGGATCAGCGCAGCGCACACGTGCATCAGCTGCTCGGGGGTCTCCAAGTAGAGGAAGCTGGCATCCAGGCCACTCAAGCGATCCATGCCGTCATGGTACGGCAAAAGTAGAACATGTTCTATATTTGCTGCGTCCAAACAGTTCGGGGCACCGTCCTTGCCTGCGCGCACTAGCATCGCGGGCGTGGCCCACTTGCGCAGACAACTGATCACCGCAGCCCTGGCAGCCAACGCCGTCCGCCCGGTGCGGAGCATGCGGGCCGGGATCCCGTCGTTCGCAGCCGGCTGGCTGACCACCGAGCTGGCCCCCCAGCTGTTGGCACTGACCGCGGCGGACACGCTCGTCAGCACGGTTCGCGGCCGCACCAGTCGGTGGGGGCGGCTGCTGGCTCTCGGCAACGCAGCCGCACTGACTGCGTTGGTCACGCAGGGCTCGCGCTCGGGAGACGCCGTCGCCGCCGTGCTCGACTCCGACCTCGGCGCCGACTGGACCGAACGCGCCGATCCCCGACCGACGAAGGCCGACCTGGCCACCCCGTGGCGCTCCGTCGCCACCCCGTTCCGGCTGCGGGACCGCGCGATCAAGGTGGTGCGTGACCTCTCCTACGGCCCGGCCGGCAAGCGCAACCTGCTCGATGTCTACCTCCCTTCCGGACCGCGCGCCGAGCCCGCGCCGGTGCTGCTGCAGGTGCACGGCGGCGGCTGGACGATCGGCAACAAGAACCAACAGGCCCTGCCGCTGATGCACCGGATGGCGGCGAAGGGATGGGTCTGCGTTGCGATCAACTATCGCCTCTCCCCTCGCGATGCGATGCCCGCCCACATCATCGACGTCAAGCTGGCGATCAAGTGGATCCGGGAGAACATCGCAGAGTACGGCGGTGATCCCGACTACATCGCCATCACCGGGGGCTCCGCCGGTGGTCATCTCTCGGCCCTGGCCGCGCTCACCCCCAACGCGCCCGAGTACCAACCCGGATTCGAGGAAGCCGACACCACCCTGCAGGTGGCGGTCCCCCACTACGGCGTCTACGACATGGCCGGCTCGACCGGCCTGCGGAGTGCCGAGCTGCTCCGTGACGCGTTCCTGGCTCCTCGGGTGTTCAAGACCACCTGGGCCGCGCACCCCGAGGTGTTCGAACAGGCTTCGCCGATCCTCCGGATCACACCGGAGGCGCCCGACTTCTTCGTGCTGCACGGCACCAACGACACCTTGGTCCCCGTCGAACAGGGCAGATTGTTCGTCGATCGACTCCGCGCAGTGTCGAAGCAGTCGGTGGTCTATTCGGAGTTACCGGGCACCCAGCACGCCTTCGACGTCTTCGTGTCGGTGCGCAGCGCCCATGTGGTCCGGGCGGTGGAGCGCTACCTGGTCTGGCACCGCAACCGGTTCCGCGCCAACCGGGTCAGCGCGGCAGACCGAGAATCCGCTCACCAGCCACATTCCTGAGCACCTGGGTGGTGCCGCCTGCGATCGACAGGCAGCGGGTCAGCAGCGCCTCGTGGACCGCTTCGGTGGACTCGGGGGCGCCCACCAGCGTGAGGTCGCCGAGGAGCCGCATGGCCAGGTCGGAGGCGTCCTGACGGTTCCGCACACCGAGCAACTTCGAGACGCTCGACTCCGCCCCCGGTCCCTGACCGGCAAGCGAACGCAGGGTCGAGCGCACCCCGAGCAGCGAACACGTCGTGGACAGCGCCACTGCGTGACCCACCTGGACGGCGGCCGTGCTGCCCACATCACCGGCGGCCAACAGTGCAACCGCCAGCTCGACCGACGAGTCCAGCTTGTGGCTGGCCATCGCGACCCGCTCGTTGGCGAGCGTGGTGCGAGCCAGCTTCCAGCCGTCTCCCGGCTCCCCCACCACCATCGTGTCGGGCACGAAGACGCCGTCGAGGAAGACCTCGTTGAAGAGTGCGTCCCCGGTCATCTCACGCAACGGTCGGATGTCGAGGCCGGACGACGTCATGTCGACCAGGAAGTAGGTGATCCCCTTGTGCTGTGGGGCTTCGGCGTCCGTGCGTGCCAAGCAGATCCCCCAGTCAGCATCCTGGGCGAGGGAGGTCCACACCTTCTGCCCGGTCAGCTTCCAGCCGCCGTCGACCCGCTCGGCCCGGGTGCGCAACGACGCCAGATCAGACCCGGCACCGGGCTCACTGAACAGCTGGCACCACTGGATGTCACCGGCGAGGCTGGAGCGCACGAACTGGTCCCGTTGGGCGTCGGAACCGTGGGCAATGATCGTCGGCACCGCCCAGCCGGCGATCCTCAGGTCGGGACGCACCACGCCGGCAGCCGTGAGCTCTTCGTCGATCACCAACTGGTGGACTGCCGACGCGCCCAGCCCGTGCGGTGCCGGCCAGTGCGGCGTGAGGTAGCCCGAGGCAACCAACTCGGCGCGCTGGTCGGCGGCGCCGGCAATCCGTGCGGCGGCCGCCCGGGCCTCGTCTCGGAACTCGGCGTCGGCTCCTTCGAAGTCGATGGCGACGCGACGGCGTACCCCTGCTGCTGCACTGGTCGCCAGTCGCGCCGCCCAGGCGTCGCCGTCACCGACCATCGTGCGCAGCGCGTAGGCGCGACGCAGCCGGAAGTGCGCCTCGTGCTCGAAGGTGAACCCGATGCCACCGAGCACCTGGATGCAGTCCTGGGCGACGCGGACCGCACCGTCGAACGCGGAGGTTGCCGCAGCCTCGACGGCGAAGCCCCACTGCTCGTCATCGGCACCGGAGGCTTCCGCGACGTCCCAGGCCAGCGCGGTGATGGTCTCAGCAGTCTCGAGCATCTCCGCACACAGGTGCTTGATCGCCTGGAAGGACCCGATCTTGCGGCCGAACTGCTCGCGTACGCCGGCGTACTCCACCGCCGTCTCGAGGCACCACCGGGCGACCCCCGCTGCCTCCGCGGTCGCGAAGGTGACCAGGGCGCGTTCGAGCTGTCCCGGCGCCAGCGAGAGCTCATCGAGGTCGGTGAGCGCCGCGTCGACACCCACCGTGCCCCAGCGGCGGGTCAGGTCCGGGCCGATCGCCGAGTCGACCTCGACGAGGCGGCGCGGCACGACGAACCAGCGGCCGTCCGCGCTGCCCAGCAGCAGGTGCGTGGCTCCGGGGGCGTCACTGACCGCCACGACGGTGCCGGTCAGCCGACCGTCGACGACGGTGAGGGACGCCCGATGGCCGATCCCGACGACGGCCTCCCCACTTGCCACCTGCGCCACGAGGTCGTGACCGGCCAACACCAGCCCGGCCACCTGGGCGCCCAAGAGCGGACCGGGCACCAACGCGTACGCCGTCGCTTCGAGGGCGACCGCGGCATCCAGCACCGTGCCACCGCCACCGCCGAACGCCTCGGCCACGGCGATCCCGGCCAACCCCATCTCGAGACCGGCCTGCCACGCCGCAGCGAAGTCGGCTTCCCGGTCGCCTTCGGCGGCGCGCACCATCTCGATCGGCTCGAGGCTCGATCCCCACTTGCGCAGGGTCGAGGCGAGTTCGACGTGGTCGCCGGAGATTCCGATGGACACAGGTGGCTCCTCGTGGGCTCGATAGAACGTGTTCCAATAGTGCCATGAACCCGCCTTTCTCCCCGATGCCGTTCGACCTACTGGAACGTGCGCGCGCAGCCAAGGGCTTCATGCCCGAAGCCGAGGGCATGTTGTTGCACCGGGTGGCGCGCGAACAGCTCGCGGTCGGTCCGGCACTCGAGGTGGGGACCTACTGCGGCAAGTCGGCGATCTACCTCGGCGCCGCCGCCCGTGAAGTCGGTGGCACGGTGTTCACGGTGGACCACCATCGCGGGTCCGAGGAGAACCAGGCCGGCTGGGAGCACCACGACCCGGAGGTGGTCGACCCCGACCTGGGCCTGATGGACACGCTTCCGGTCTTCCGGCGCACCATTGCCGATGCCGGCCTCGAGGAGCAGGTGATCGCGATCGTCGGTCGATCGACGGCCGTGGCGGCGCACTGGCGCACGCCGCTGGCGCTGCTGTTCATCGACGGCGGCCACGGAGAACAACCGGCACGTGACGACTTCGCGGGCTGGCCCCGATGGGTCGCCCGCGACGGCCTGCTGGTGATCCACGACGTCTTCCC
This sequence comes from Nocardioides daejeonensis, assembly GCA_040393845.1. GTDB lineage: Bacteria > Actinomycetota > Actinomycetes > Propionibacteriales > Nocardioidaceae > Nocardioides > Nocardioides daejeonensis_A. The sequence goes on along the minus strand of JBEBTI010000007.1, from coordinate 14,966 downwards.
CGACCCCGCCGACGGCGGCCGGCCGCCCTACGAGCTGATCTATCTCCCGGCGCTGGCCAGTGGCCAGTTCACCGAGGTCGAGAGCGTCGGCTCGATGCGGGTGCTGCGCCGGACCTCAGGAGCGGCTGGCGACGCGGTCGGCTGACGCGCAGTCGCACTCCAGCGCGAGCTCGTCGAAGTGCGGCGCCAGCGACGTGCCGCGCATGATGCCGGAACCCGCCGTGGAGTGCCCGTAGGTCTCCCCCAGGGCGTCCACCGCCAGCAGCACCGCGGCAGCGGTGTAGGTGGTGTGTTCGTGCGGCCAGTGCACGTCACGCGGCTCGTCGTCGGGCGCGGGGCGACGCGGGTCGTCGTACACCCAGCCGGTCCAATAGCGGCCGTCGTCCTCACGCAGGTGCTGCATGTCGGCGAGCAGGGTGCGGGCGCGGGCATGGTCACCGATCGCGTCGAGTGCCATCGCCAGTTCACACGTCTCGGCGCCCGTGACCCACGGGTTGGTGTCGACACAGTGGATCCCGAGGCCCGGGACGACGAAGTCGTCCCAGCGTCGGTCGATGATCTCGCCGGCCACCGGCCCGCGCACGGCTCCACCGAGGACCGGGTAGTACCAGTCCATCGAGTACGTCGACTTGTCGGCGAAGAGGTCGGGGTGGGACCGGACCGCGTGACCGAGGCGGCCTCCGGCCAGCTCCCAGTCCGGCTGCGGGTCGTCGAGGAGTTCGGCCAGGGCCACGCCGGCGCGCAGCGACTGGTAGATGCTCGCACTGCCGGTGAGCAGGCAGAAGTCGTCGACCGGCGTCCACCGGATGCCGCCGAACGGCGCCTGCAGCGCCACCACGAAGTTGAGGCCGGCACGCACCGACTCCCAGTGCCGACGCACGAAGTCGAGGTCACGACGCACCAGCCAGTGGTGCCAGACCCCCACCGCGAAGTACGCCGACATGTTGGTCTCGCCGCGGTCGTCCTCGACTGCGCCGTTGACGATCTTCATCGGCCACGAGCCGTCGGCGCGCTGCAACGTCGGAACCCACTCGTAGGCGCGCTCCGCCGCAGTCACCTGTCCACCCACCAGCATGGCCATGGCGGCTTCGACGTGGTTCCAGATGTCGACGTGTTCACCGACGGTCCACGGGACAGCGCCACACGGCTCCTGCATGTCGGCGATCGCAGCGGCGGTGTCGGCCACCTGCTGAGCGCTGAGCAGGCCGTCGACCGAGGGAAGCTGGTTGAGGGGGACCTCAGTGTTCACACTGTCTCCGGCTTGCGGAAGTAGAGGACCAGGCTCTTGCCGATCACCGGGTCGAGGACCTTGCCGACGACCTTGAGCGCGGTCGGCTGCTTCATGATCTCCCAGACCAGGAGCTTGTGGTAGGCCCGGGCCAGCGGGTGGCTGTCGTTCTCGACTCCCACCGCGCACTTGATCCACCAGTACGGCGCGTGCAGACCGTGGGCGTGGCCCTTGCCCTCGAAGATCATCGTGTCGCCCGGCGTGCCGTCGTTGAACCGGCCTGCCTTGGTGACCTTGTCGATCAGCTCGTGATCGGTGTAGATCCGGATGTGCCCGCCTTCTGCGTCGTGGTAGTCCGACGACAGCTTCCAGTTGATCACCTCGGGGAGCCACCGGGGAACCGAAACTGCCAGGGTGCCGCCGGGGCGTAGGACCCGGACCAGCTCCTTGATCGCGTCGACGTCGTTGTGGATGTGCTCGAGCACCTCGGCGCAGACGATGCGGTCGAACTCTCCGTCTGCAAACGGGAGGGAGAGCGCGTCACCCTGCTTCACGTCGGCTTCCGCTCCGGCAGGCACCTCGCCGGCCTCGGCCATCGCGACGAACAGGTTGCGGACGTTCTCGAGCTCGTCGGCGTCCATGTCGAAAGCGATCACGTCGGCACCGCGGCGATACATCTCGAAACTGTGCCGGCCGGCACCTGCGCCCATGTCGAGCACCCGGTCTCCCGGCTGCAGACCGAGGCGGTCGAAGTCAACGGTCAGCATGGGTGCTCCTCGTGTCGTCGATGGTCTCCTGGTAGGCAACGGCCACCGCTTCGGCGACCGCCCGCCAGCTGAACCGTTCCTGTGCCCGCTCGCGCCCGGCGCGGCCCATCCGCGCACGGCGCCCGGGATCGTCGAGCAGGTCGGCAATCGCCTGACGGAGCTCTTCGACGTTGCCCGGCTCGACGAGGTCGGCGCACAGGCCGTCGGGACCGACCACTTCGGGGATCGCGCCGGCGCGGCTGACCACCAGAGGGGTCTCGCAGGCCATCAGCTCGGCGGTCGGCAACGAGAAGCCTTCGTAGAGCGACGGGACGCAGGCCAGTTCGGCGGAGCCCATCACGGCGACGAGCTCTGCGTCGCTGATCCCGTTGACGAACTTGACCGAATCGGCGATGCCGAGCTTGTCGATGAGCTTCTCGGTCGGGCCGCCGGCCTTGGGCTTGGTGACCATCAGCAGCTCGACGTCGCGCTCGGTGCGCAGCTTGGCGAACGCTTCGAGGAGGGTGTGGACACCCTTGATCGCCGCATCGGCGCTGGCCATCGCCACGATCCGACCTGGCACGCGCGGCTCCGTCGGCGGGCGGAAGATCTCGTCGACGCCCAGCGGAATCACCTGGATCGTCGCGGGGTCGACCCCGAAGTCGGTGACGATGTCGCGCGCCGACGACTCCGACGGGGTGAGGATCCTGGTGGCGGCGCGAGCCACGCGGCCCTGCATGCGCAGGAATCCGTACCAGCGGCGCAGGGTCAACCGGCGACGGAGGTTCGGCGCGGCGGCGAGGTCGACGCGGCGGTCGAACGTGATCGGGTGGTGCAGCGTGGTGACCAGCGGGAAGCCGGCCTGCTGCAACTCCATGATCCCGGTGCCCAGCACCTGGTTGTCGTGGAGCACGTCGAAGTCGTCCCGTCGGGCCTTGAGCAGCCGCTGGACCCGCCGGCTGAAGGTCTTGGGTTCGGGGAAGCCCGCCACGCACATCGTGAGGAACTCCTCGACGTCGATGCGATCGCGGAACTCACGGAGCTTCGGGATGCGGAACGGGTCCGGCTCCCGGTAGAGATCCAGGCTCGGGACCTTGGTGAGCTTCACACCCGGGTCGAGCTCAGGGTAGGGCTGGCCGGAGAACACCTCGACCTCGTGCCCGAGCGCCACCAGCTCCCTGCTCAGGTGGCGGATGTAGACACCCTGGCCACCACAGTGGGGCTTGCTCCGATAGGACAGCATGGCCACTCGCATGGTGCGGATTCCTTCCCTCATTGCCCGGTCCGCATGAGCACCGGGACACGCCGCCCAGCTACCACCCAAATTGGAACGTGTTCCTATTATGGACCATGAACGGTTAGCGTAAGCGATCGAGACAACAAACATTGATCGGTGGCCCATGCCCCACGCGGGGGGTGACGACCGTCACGACTGGCGCCGGCGAGCGCCGCTCCACTCGAAGAAGAGGTGCCCAGTGACCGCCATGAATTCGCTGACGAACGAGGAGCTCGGCTCCACAGCGCAACGCGAGCGGCGCCGGCGGATCCTGACGGCGACCATCGAGTTGGCCTCGCAGGGCGGCTTCGACGCCGTACAGATGCGCGCCGTGTCAGAGCGGGCCGACGTCGCGCTCGGCACGCTCTACCGCTACTTCCCCTCCAAGATCCATCTTCTGGTCTCCGCCCTCGGCACCCAGTTCGAGCGGGCCGCGTCGACGCAGTCCACCGACTTCGTCGGCGAGACGCCTGCAGACCGGGTGCTCGGCGTGCTCCTTCGCAACACCAAGTTGATGCAGCGCGACCCGAACCTCACCGAGGCGTTGACCCGGGCGTTCATGTTTGCCGATGCCAGCGTCTCGGCCGAGATCCACCAGGTCGGCATGCTGCTCACCGACAGCCTGACCAAGGCGATCGATCCGGCCAACGACGCCGGTCCCACCGAGGAACAGGTGGCTGTGGCGCGGGTGATCGGTGACGTCTGGCTCTCACTCCTCGTGGGCTGGGTGACCGGACGCACCTCCGCCGACGAGGTCCGCAAGTCGCTCGACGTCGCCATCCATCTGCTGCTCCGCTGAGCCACTGACCCACGGACACGAAGGAAGCCCCCGACCTGGTGGTCGGGGGCTTCCTGGTCTGACCGCTCGGATCAGACGGTGAGCTTCATGAAGGAGTCGGCCGAGAAGGTCCGGTCCTGGTCCTCGCGACCGGCGAAGTAGCCGCCGATCTGCTGGCCGAGGTCACCGAGCTCCCACGTGTCGCCCGTCGCGTCGAAGCGCTGCTCCACGGCCGGCGCAGCAACCAGGGCCACCATGCCGCCGTACACCACGAAGACCTGCGCGGAGATCTCCTGCGCGGCCGGCGAGGCCAGGTAGGCGACCAGCGGTGCGACGTGCTCGGGCGAGTAGGGGTCGACGGCCTTGCCGGAGGTGTCCGGTGAGAAGACTGCCTCGGTCATCGCGGTGCGGGCCCGTGGGCAGATCGCGTTGGACGTCACGCCGTACCGGCCCAGAGCACGCGCGGCCGACACGGTCAGGGCGGTGATGCCCGCCTTGGCCGCGGCATAGTTGGCCTGCCCGGGCGAAGCGGTGAGGAAGGCCTCCGACGAGGTGTTCACGAGCCGGCCGTAGACCTGCCCGTCGGCCGCCTTCGCCTTGTCCTTCCAGTACGTCGCCGCATTGCGGGTCAGCAGGAAGTGGCCACGCAGGTGCACCTTGACGACGAGATCGAACTCCTCGTCGCTCATGTTGAACAGCATCTTGTCGCGGGTGATGCCCGCGTTGTTGACCACGATGTCCAGCGAGCCGAACTCCTCGATCGCCGTGGCGAGGACGGCGTCCGCAGTCGATCGCTCCCCCACGTCCCCGGTGACGATCCGCACCTCGGCGCCCAGGCCACGGAGTTCTTCAGCGGCCTCGTCGGCGGCGCCGGGAAGGTCGTTGAGGATGATCCGGGCACCGCGGGAGGCGAGCGCACGGGCCTCGGCCCGGCCGAGGCCCTGTCCGGAACCGGTGATGACGGCCACTCGGCCGTCGAGGTCGAACTGCTGGTCTGCCATGGGTGCTTCAGTCCTCCACGATTGAAATTGCTGACTTCGGACACGCGGAGACAGCACGCTGCACCCGGTCCCGGTTCTCGTCGGTGACGTCGTCGGTCAGGACGACCAGGTAGTCGTCGTCGTCCAACTCGAAGACGTCGGGGGCCATCGACACGCAGAGTGCGTTCGACTCGCACAGGTCGAAGTCGACTTTCACCTTCATCTTGAGGTGCCTCTCTGATCAGTGGCCAGCCAACGGGCACGGCCAGTTTCTGTTGTTTCGTCAGGCCGCCGGGCTGCGGTCCCGATGAGTGGGTGCAACGCGGGCGTCAGCCCTCGCTGGAGTGGCCGGGGAAGACCTTCGCACTGGGATCGAGCGTCACGGCGGCGTTGTTGATCGCCGTGGCGGCCTCACCGAAACCGACTGCGATCAACCGCACCTTGCCCGGGTACTCGGTGATGTCTCCTGCAGCGAAGACTCGAGGCAGGTTCGTGCGCATCGACGTGTCGACCACGACGTGACGCTTGTCGAGCTCGAGTCCCCACTCCTGCAGGGCACCGAGGTCGGCGATGAACCCGAGAGCGGCCACCACGCGCTGCGCGGGCACCACCTCCGGCGCCTCGCCGTCGACGGTGATCTCGACGGACTCGACCGTGTCAGTGCCCTTGACCCCGGTCACCTGCGCCTTCGTGACGATGCGCACCGACGACTCCCGCACCGCCTTGACCGTGCGCTCGTGGGCACGGAAGGCGTCTCGTCGGTGCACGAGCGTGACGGAGGAGGCAATCGGTTCGAGGTGCTGCGCCCAGTCGAAGGCACTGTCGCCGCCGCCCACGATCACCACGTCTCGACCGTGGTACGGCGTGAAGTCCGGCACGAAGAAGTCGACGCCACGACCGACCCAGTCCATCGCTGCCGGCAGCGGCCGCGGACTGAACTTGCCGATGCCAGCGGTGATCAGGACCGTGCCGGTGCGGACCCGGGTGTCGTCGTCCAGGGTGAGCACGGCTCCGTCGTCGCCGGTCTCCAGCCCGAGCGCGGTCCGCCCCAGCAGATAGGTCGGCTCGGCGGTGGCGGCCTGGGCAGCCAGGCCAGCGACGAGCTCGCGTCCCTTCACGTCCGGAAAGCCGGCGACGTCCAGGATTGACTTCTCCGGATACATTGCGGTGACCTGGCCCCCCAACTCGGGGAGCGAATCGATCAGGGCAACACGGAGCCCCCGAAATCCGGCGTAGTAGGTGGCGAACAGACCTGCCGGTCCCGCGCCGATCACCGCTACGTCACACTCGATGTCCACCGTATGCTCCTGACTCTGGGTCCCTGTGGCGTGCAACACGTGAGTGTTCCACACCAGCACCCGTCCCGGGCCGCATCAGCCGGCATCCAGGGCCGAGATCAGCCAGGCGCCGTTCACGAGCTCGCCGCGGACGTCCAGCCGGAGGGGATAGTTGTCCGAGACGGCGTCGTCACCGGTGCCCTTGGTCACCAGCTGGTTCACGAACAGCAGGGTTCGCACCCGCGTCGGGGTCGCGCTGATCACGGACTGTCCGGCCACCGTGACGGTGTATTCGGCCTTGTTCGCCTTCAACTTCGGCGCAGTCTCCGCAATCGTCTCGCGCAGGTCGCTCGCGAGGAACTCCGGAGTCACCAGCTCGGCAGCGACTTCCTCCTGGGAGTCGATCGTCTCGTGGCTGAAGCTCAACACCTTCGTCACCGAGTGGGCGATCTCGTCGACCGCGCTGGTCCAGTCGAGGGGCCCGACGGTCACCGGCACCTCCTCAGCGCCCGGCAGGCTGAACTCGCCCGCCCGGCTGACCGGGTCCCAGACGGAGACGGCCGTGTCACGGTCCGGCGCCTGGGTCTGCAGGACCGCGAGCAGCGCGAACAGCAGCGCGACCGCTGCGACCAGGACAGCGAGCACCTTCGTGGTCTTGGGCCGGTTCAGCACCCCGTCGGCAGCTGGCGGCTCGGGGGCCGGAGGTGGTGCCGACGGAACGTCCGGAGTGGTGACTTCGTCCTCAGCGGTCAGCTCGGACGGGGACTCCACGGTCGGCTCGGGGCGCGCGGGCTGCCCGGCAAGCCGCTTCGGCGAGCGGGACGGCGCGCGGGAGCCCGCAACGGGGCGGCGGGGGAACTTGTTGTCAGCCATGTCTCACGAGAGGTAGATGAGGTTGCTGGTCAGCCACCGACCGTCGTGCCACTGCATCTCCAGTCGCATGGTCGGGCTGTTGGCTCGTACGCCGTCGGTGTAGACGTTCTCGACGGTTCCTGCCAGCGCGACGATCACTGTCGCCGACTCGTCGTCGGCGGCGACGACACCCGCGCTGACCAGTCGCCCGGTCAGCACGGACTTCGCCTTCTTGCTGACCTTGCGCAGGCTGGGGAAGGTCTTCTCGTACTCCTCCGCGAGCTCGCCGGTGGCGCCGGCCAGGATCTTCTCGCGTGCTGCCTCCGGCTCCTGGTAGTCGTAGTTGGCCATTGCCAGAGCCTGCGCCGACGCCGCCTGGAGGATGCTGGTGTGCAGGTCGTTGCCGGCCTGGTCGGCGGCGATCGAGCCACTGAGCACCTCGGCGTCCTGACCGACCAATGCCTTGGCCCGGTCGAACACGGAGAACTCCGACTGCTGTTGCTTCAGCACGAGGGCGAGGCTCCCGCAGGCGAGCAGGACCAGCACCAGGTAGAGCGCGATGTTGGTCACTGCCCGACGTCGTGCCGTGCTCTCACTGCCTGTCACTCGCTCACCGGTCCCACCAGCATCCACTTCCACGCGTCGTCTCCGAGAAGTGACAGGTTACGGGGCTGGTGCAGACGCACCGGGTTGCCGTACCGGTCGACCAGGGAATCGCTCGCACCGGACTCGTCATAGGTGCCGGTGCGGTAGCTGCCCTGCCGCCACGCGTTGCGGGTCGGTGACCGGTCCGAGCCCCGCTGGACTGCGTTGGGGTCCTGGCACTCGGACTCATAGATCGGGGCGTCGGTGAGGTCGTGCGGGGAACGCCATTCCTTCACCGGTTTGTAGCCCGGGCCCGTGCACGGCAGCGGCGTCTGCGCCAACTGGATGTTGGTGTGCCCCCATCCGTCGCCCGGCGTACCGGTGAATCCGGCGGCGACGGCGCGCGGGAACTCGACGAGGATCTGCTCGATGCCGCTGATGTGGGCCAGCATCACACCGTTCGCTGTGACCATGTTGCCGAGCAACACCGGCAGCGTCGGTTCCAGATCGGTCAGCAGTCGGTTCACCTGTCGCACCGCGGCGGGTGCGTCGGCCAGGACCGTTCGCAGATCTCCGTCACTCCCCTTGAGCGTCTCGGTCAACAACTGCAGGTCGCGGGAGAAGGCGCGGATGTTCTCGCCCTGCCCCTGCTGGCTCTTGAGCACCGTGTGCCCCTGCCGCAGCAGCGCGATCGTCTCGGGCAGGTGTTCGGCAGCGACGTCGACGAAGTGCACACCGTGCTCGATGAGCGCTGCCAGCGCCGCGTCGGTGTCGTCGAACATGTCACCGACCTCCTTGAGGACGACGCTGGCGCTCTCCTGGTCGACCGAACTCACGAACTCGTCGAGCTGGAGCAACAGGTCGTCCTCACCCACCGGCAAGGACCCGGCATTGCCGGCGTACGTCGTCCCCTCCTCGGCGTACGGCGGCCGGTTCGTGACCGGCTGGAACTCGAGGTACTGCTCCCCGACGGCGCTGAGGTTGTGCACGTGGATCGAGGATTCGACCGGAAGTTCCGTGCCGTCGTCGATCGCGAGGTCGAGCCTGAGTCCGTCGTCGGTCGGGCTCATTCGGGCGACCTTGCCGATCTTCACCCCGCGGTAGGTCACTGAGCTGCCCTCGTAGAGCCCACCCGAGTCGGGCAGCGTGGCATGGACGGTGAAGCCGCGACCGAGCACCTTGTCGACGAGCCCGAGGTAGTTGCCGGTCACGTAGACGAGGCCCACCGCGCTCAGCACGACGAAGAGCATCAGTCTCACTCTGGTCCCGCGGGTCATCCGAGTGCCTTCCCGTAGAGGTCCGGGCGGCTGTCGGACTCACCGACCGAGGTGAGTTCGCGAGCGAGCCCACCGACTCCGAGGAGGCCGGTCGGCGAGTTGTGGCCTTCGGTCCTCGTCTTCGCGCGGTGCGAAGCGAGACCCAACAGGCCGGTCAGGTCGGGCAGCGTGCGCACCAACTGGCACACGGGGTTGTTGCGCAGCCCGTCGCCGTTGCAGAGTTGCTTCAGCTTCTTCACGAGATCGAGGTCCGCCAGGACTGCCTGGCACTCGGCGCTGAGCACGTTGAGGCTCGCCACGCACTTCCCGGCCTTGTCGAGGGTTTCGCCCGGATTGATGATCGAGGTGGTACCGAGGAAGTTCTCGAGGTTGACGTCGAGCTTGATCTGCGCGTTGGCATAGTCGCCCATCACGATCTCGCGCGCTTCGTCGGGGAACGGGAAGCTGAGCATGAGGGAGAGTCCGGCAGGCAGCGCCTCTCCGGCTTCGTTCAGACGCGTCAGGATCGGGCGCAGATCACCAAGCACTGCGATCAGGTCCTCCTTCGACGCGCCGATCACCCGCGTGCCGACCTTCCCCAGGTTCTCCAACTCGGTCAGCATCGTGACCAGGTTGCCCTGTTGGTTGCGCAGCACCCGGACCGCAGGCGCCATCGCGTCCAGGGCATCCGTGATCGTGCGCCGCTCGTTGTTGAGGGTCGCGCTCAGCCGGTTCATCGATTCGAGCGCATTGATGATGTCGACCTTCTGGTCGTCGAGGGTGCCGATCACGTCGTCGAGCACGTGGAACGTCCCGCGCAGGTCCGTCTCGCGCCCGTCCATGAGTTGGTTCAACTCGTGGGTGATGTTGCCGAGCTGTGCCACACCACCACCGCTGAGCAGGAACGAGAGTGCGTCGAGCACCTCCTCGACCTCGGGGTTGCGTGACGTCGCCTTCTGGTCGAGGTGGGCGCCGTCGGTGAGCCTGCCGACTGCACCCTCGAGCGGTGCCTCCAGAGCGACGTACTTCTCCCCCAGCAGGCTGGTCTGACGGATCTCGGCCACGGCATTGGCCGGCAGTTCGACGTCGTCGCGCAGGTGCATCGTGACCTTGGCACGCCAGCCCTGCCGCTCCACGTCGAGCACTTCGCCCACCGTGACGTCGTCGACCATCACCGGGGACTTCGGTACGACGTTCATCACGTCCTCGAAGTCTGCGGTGACCTGGTAGGCGTGGTTCTCGTCGACCGGCGAACCGGGCAGGGGCAGGTCAGTCAGGTCGCAGGCCGAGAGCGCGACGGTGGACACCAACGCCACCACCAGACCGAGCACGGTGCGGCCTCGTGCGAGGAGTGCCATCTCAGCGTCCTCCCAACAGGTCGGTCAGGCTGGCATCGGTGTCGCTGTCATAGTCCTTGGTGTTCGGCCGACTGTTGCGGCGCTCTGCGCGTCGGGCCTTGGCCGTGTCGTCCGCACCGCTGCGGCCGAGCACGCCGCCGGTCAACGGGGTGAGGACTGCCTCGAAGAGCGAGCAGGCGGTCTTGGTGAGCGCGTTGGAGATGTTGTCGCTCTGGGTGATCAGGGCGCACAAGAACCGGTCGAACCGGGCGATGTTGCCGCCGAAGGAGAACCGAGAACCTTGGCTGCCCGAGGCCACGTCGAAACCGTTGTTGAGGTTGCTGATCGCGGTCGGACCGGCGAACAGGGCACGGTTGAGACTCTCGCGCTCTGCGGCAAGCGACTTGATCACCGTGGTCAGACGTTCGACGTTGTCGGTGAGCGCTTCACGGTTGTCCTTGACGAAGGTCCTGACCGTCGACACCGCGTCGGCGACGGCGGCCAACGCCTGCTGCAACTCGTCACGTTCATCGGCAAGATCGCCCGACACGGCGGCCAGGTCGCCGATGAAGGCCGTGACCAGTTCGTCGTTGGCAGCAAGGGTCTGGGTGAAGGAGGCGAGGTTGTCCACGGTCTCGAAGAGATCGCCGCTGCTGGTGCCGAAGGTCTCGGCTGCCTCGGCGAGGCTCTTGATCATCTGGTTGCCCTTGCGACCCTTGCCCTCCAACTGCTCGGCGGCCACCGACAGGACCCGGTTGAGGGTGCCGTCCTTGTTGACGCCGTTGGGGCCCAGCGCCACCGAGAGGTCACGGAGGCTGCTGTAGATCTCGTCGAGCTCGACGGGGACCCCGGTCTGCTGGTTGAGGATCTTGGCGCCGTCTGCGAGCACCGGACCCTCCTGGTAGACCGGCGTGAGCTGGATGAACCGGTCCGACACCAGCGTCGGAGTGATGATCACGGCCTCGGCGTCCGCAGGGACGTCGTAGGAGGCGTCGTACTCCATCTCGACCCGCACCGTCGAGCCGTCGGGGATGACTGCGGTGACCCGGCCGACCTTCACGCCGAGGATCCGCACCTCGCTGTCGGGATAGATCGCCACGGCGCGACTGAAGTGCGCGGTCGCGGTCTTGGTCCGTGGCGCGTCGTCGAGCACGAAGAAGCCGACCGCCACAAGGACCAGGACAGCGACGACCGCCAGGATCTTGGTGTTGAGCACGTTCGACACCCCGATCACCCCGTCCTCAGGTCGGTGAACTCACCGTTGGCGAGGTTGAGCAGGTTCACGACGTAGGCGTCGAACCACGGGCCGGTGCCGATCACGTCGCCGAGGATGTCGGCATAGGGGCCGTAGGCGCGCAGCGTGCGGCGCAACTGCTTGTCCTTGTCGTTGAGGAGGCTGAGCACCTCGTTGAGCTCCTTCATCGCGGGCCCGATCTCAGCCTGGTTGTCCTCAGCCACCCCCTTGAGCTCGCGCGCCATCGTGCGCGCGCCGACCAACAGTCGGTGCACCGAGTCCTTGCGGTTGCGGAGCTCACGGAAGACCGACTGACCGGCCTGCATGATCTCCATCAGGTCGTCCTTGCGGTCGTCGAGCAGACCGGTGAGGTCCTTGCTGCTCGCCAGGAGCGTCTTGAGTTCGGCATCGCGTTGGCTGACCGTTTCGGACAGTCGGGTGATCCCGTCCATCGCACCCTCGAGCTCGGGACCAGCCGCGTCGACGATGTCGCCGACCACACTGAGCGCCTCACTGAGCTGGTCGGTCTCGATGCGCTCCGTCGTGTCGCTGAGGTCTCCCAGGACGTTGACGATGTCGTACGCCGAGCGCGTGCGTTCGACCGGGATCATCTCGTTCTCGTCCATCTGCCCCGAACCTGCCGGGACCAGTTCGAGATACTTCTCTCCCAGCAGGTTGAGCACCTTGACCTCGGCGCGGCTCTCCTTGCCGAACTCGACGTCACCGTCCACCTCGAAGTCGACGACCACGAAACCGTCGACGACGCGCATGTCCTGGACCTTGCCGACCCGGATCCCGGCGACCTGCACCATGTTGCCCTTGCGCAGTCCGCTGGCATCCCTGAACTCTGCGCGGTAGTCGGCGCCGGCCAGGCCGGGGAACTTGCCGAGGTTGAACACCGCGACCACGGTCAGGAGCGCGACCACGATGGTGATCGCGCCGTAGCGCAGCACCTGCCGATCGGAATGGCCGCCCATCACTGACACCTCTTGGCAGTCGACCGGAGCGAGACGCTGCTCAGGGCCTTCTGGAGTTCGTCGAGCAGCGGCACGTCGGACAGGATCGGCAGCTTCACCGAGAGTCCGACCGAGCAGAGGTAGTAGGCATACCAGGATCCCATCGTGCCGGTGCGCACCTGGTCCTCCATCGACTCGGGCAGGGTCTCGAGGAGTTCAGAGATGATCTTCTCGTTCTCGGGTCGGCTCAGCGTGGTGGCGACCCGACGCAGTTCCCGGATGTCCGCCTTGAGCAACGGCCGTCCCTCGTCGAGCAGGTCAGCGATCACCTCGGTCAGGTTCGAGATGTGGTCGAGGGAGCCACCGATCACCTTGCGGTCCCGGGCGAGGTCCTTCATCCAGACCTTGAGATCAAGCACCAACGACGTCAACTGGTCGGAGTGGTCGTTGACCGTGTCGAGGGTTTCACTGAGATTGTCGACGACCTGACCGATCAACTCGTCGCGGTCCGCCAAGGTGTTCGTCAGCGACGACGTGTTTGCCAGGAGGCTGCGCACAGTGCCGCCCTCCCCCTGCAGCACCTGAATGATGTTCTCCGCCAGATCGTTGACCTCGTCGGGGTTGAGCGCGGTGAAGAGTGGCTTGAACCCGTTGAACAGCACGTTGAGGTCGAGGGACGGTTCGGTGTGGGTGATCGGGATCCGAGCACCGTCGTCGAGCGCCTCGGCACGGGCCGCGTCGGCGCCCGGGAGCAACGCCACATAACGCTCACCGACCAGGTTCTTGAACCGGATCTTCACCAGCGTCGAGTCGGTCACCGGGACCGAGTCGTCGACCCTGATCGTGACCAGCGCCTGCGAGCGGTTGTGGTGCTCGACCTTGCGGACCTCGCCGACGACCACGCCGGCCACTCGGACGTCGTCGCCCTTCTCGAGCGACGTCGCGCTGGAGAACACCGCTTCGTACGTCGTCCCGGAGAAGCCGAAGTTGCCCATCACCGACGCCAGGAAACCCGTGACGACGAGGCTGACCACGGTGAAGATGGCCAGTTTCATGCTGGCCTGTCGAGTCACGGAGTTGCGGCTCATCCGAGCACCTCCTCGCCCTTGACCAGCGGCGCGTAGACGATCGCCGACAGCGCGCCGTACTCGTCGACCGGTCGGCCGGACCTGGCAGCCAGCAGCGCGTTGACCACGTACTGCTCGGCTTCGGTGCCGGCGTACTGGTTGGTGTTGCGCGCGGCGAACGAACTGCCGTTGAGGATGCTGAAGGGGCTGGTGCGGTCGATCGACTGGTTGTCACCGTTGCGGATCTTGAACTCGCCGATCGGGAAGTCCGGGTGCGGCAGTCCGTGGCAGAGCGGCCCACGGCCGATCTCGCCGTAGACCGGACGGTCCTCTGCCTTGTAGCCCTCGCGCTGGGTCGGGACGAGTTCGGCGTACTGCTTGACGCGTTGGCCGGCGAACATGTCGTTGAGGAAGTCGTCGTAGCGCGCCAACCCCCGGAACAGGCAGGGGAACTCCGGCGAGTAGACGGCCAGGAGGTCGGTGAGCGGCTCGGTCAGCTCGGTGGCGCGGATCAGGTTGCGTTCGTTGGCGGCGAGCACCCGCGTGGAGGTCTGGGCGAGACCGGTGAGGTCGACCATCAGCGCCTCGAGGTTGTCCTTCTGGCTGACCAGCGTGTTCGCGGTGACCGTCAGGTTGCCCAGGGTGTCGAGGAGGTCCGGCGCCGCGTCGGCGTAGGTCTCGGCAACGTCGGCGAGCAGCACCATGTCCTCGCGGAACTGGGGAAGCTCCCCCTCGATCTGTGAGAGGTAGCCACTCACCTTGTCCATCGTGACGCCGAGGACGTCGCCCTTGCCCTCGAGCGCGTTGGCGAGGCTGGTCAGCGCCCGGGAGAGGTCAGCCGGGCGGATCGAACGGAGCAGCGGGAAGAGTTGCGCGAGGATCCGACTGAGTTCGACGTTGGTGGTGACCCGGTCGGACGGAATCACCTGACCGTCGGAGAGCCGGCCGCTGGGACGCTCGGGCCGGACGAAGGAGACGAACTTCTGGCCGAACAGCGTGGTCGGCAGGATCTGGACGGTGACGTTCTCCGGGATCTGCTCGGCGGCCTCCGGTCGGAGCCCGAGCTTGATCGACGCCTCCTCGCCGTCCTGTTCGACGCTCCTGACCTGACCCACGAGAACGCCGTTGATGCGGACGTCGCCGAACTTGGCCAGTTGCAGCCCGGCCCGGTCGGCCTTGATCGTCACCATCGTGACCGGCTCGAACACCTTCTGGTAGACCGCGATCGAGAGGGTCAGGAACGAGGCGATCATCGCCAGGAAGAGCACACCGCACAGCAGGAGCTTGCGGTGCTCCGCCGGGCTGTCGTGGTGGATGTTGATCAGCATCGCCAACTCACCCCGTGATCCGGACGGTCGTGGTGGAACCCCAGATGGCGAAGCTCAGGAAGAAGT